>JAICIO010000168.1 GCA_025924315.1 Phycisphaerae bacterium | reverse complement strand
CGCTCAGCGCCTGCTTGGTTTCGGCGGCGGTATCGACGGTGAGCACGTCCGCATCGAGCTCTTCCGTGAAAAGCTGCTCCATTCCGGGTCCGTCTATGCCGCACTGTCCAACGTCAAGAATCTTCATGATCGACGCAGCGTACGGTGCTGCACCGAAAGCGCGAATGCTCCGAATCTTACGAAGCGAAATGTCGAAGGATGGTCTGGTTGACGAGGTCGGTTTCATCGTGATGCACCCAATGCCCCGCCTGCAGGAAGCGCATCACGCGAAGTCCGGGCACTGTGCCGTGCAGCCCCTCGGTCAATTGACGTACCAGGAACGGATCTCGGTCGCCCCAGAGAAGGAGGGTTGGACGATCGATGCGCGCGATGAGCTGTGCTTCAGACGAGCGCAACAGCGCGCGGTAATAGTTGATCATCGACTCAAGCGCGCGGGGCTGCGAGAGCATTTCGATGTACGGCGCGGAATCATCGTCTGATCGTGCTGGCCCATAGCGGAGCGAGCGACGAATGATCGCGAAATTGTCCCACCGCAGCATTGCTTCAGGGAGCCATGGGAGTTGAAAGAAGAACATGTACCAGCTGCGGAGCCACAGCGTCGTGCGAAGAAACTCGCGGCGGAAGGCGAGAGGGTGCGGCGCGTTGAGGATCGCGAGGCGATCGACGACCTGCGAAAATTTCATCGCCAGATACCACGCGATCCCGCCGCCCCAGTCGTGGCCGACGACATGCGCGTGGCCGCCGCATTTCGTCTCGATCAACTCGACAATGTCCTTGGCGAGCACTTCGATTGCGTAATCACAAACACGCGGCGGTTTCGACGACGTTGCGTAGCCTCGAAGATTCGGCGCGAGCACGTGAAAGCCGGCGTCCGCGAGCGCCGGGGTCTGGAATCGCCATGAGTAACAGAAATCGGGAAAGCCATGGAGAAGAACGATCGGCGCGCCATCGCGCGGACCTGCTTCCACGCCAGTGAGCGTCACGCCGTTGACGGTCGCGCTGAACTCTCGCATCTCCATCGAAGCGAATCATAGCGCGCACGAAAAAACCGGCGAGCGTACTTCGCCGGTTTTCGGAGCATCCATGCACCTAGAAGGATCGTTGCATTTGCTTTTATTCGTTCTCGACAACCGGTGTCGCTTCGCGTTGAACCGTTGTCGTTTCACGACGGGCTGCTGCTTTGCGGATGCGACGCATGCGGCCCACCGTCTGCTGATCCACCGTCGCCTTGCGGGTCGGGTGCTCGTTGGCGATCGCGACCGCACACGCGGCGTCGGGAGCGTAGAGGTCGGCGCCGATTTCTTCCGCGAGGCCTTCGGCCCGCTTGTAGATTCCGCCGCAGCACATCACCTGCATCTCTGGGCAGCTGTTCACTTCACGCAGGTAGTCGATGAGCTTGCGAACCGCCGGCACGCCGCTCGGCAGGGTGCCGAACATCAGGAGCAACTCCGGGCGAACGTCGCCGATCAGCTTGAGCACTTCGTCTTCCGGCACGCCTCCGCCGGCGAACTTCACCGTCCAGCCGTCGGATTCGAAGAGGTCGGCGCAGATCTGTCCGCCGAGTTCCTCTGGTTCATCGTCGCCGCAGAAGATCAAAACTTTCTTATTCTTAGCGGGCTTTTGCGTGAGCTTTCCGCAGAGCTGATCGGTGACCGAGCGATTGAGCCGCGTCGCCATGTTCAGAGCGGCGATGCTGATGCGGTCTTCTTTGTAGAGCTCCTGGATCTTTTCCATGGTCGGCCAGACGAGCTCGTTGAGCAGCTGGTAGGCTTCGAAGCCGTTGGCGAGGGCCTGTTCGATGATCTGCCGGCAGAACTGGCGATCGCCGTTCAGGAGGGTTTCGACATAAACTTCGCTCAACTTCGCGGCGGTCTGGTTCATCGTAAGGCTCATGGGATGCGTCTCCAGGATTCGCGGGTTTGATCCATCGATCCGCGTCTCCGTCTTGTGTCTTGGCCGCGTCCCTGCTGGCCGTGTTAACTTGGATAACTCCTGACACAATAGGTATCGGAGACAGCGCGTTAAAATCTTTATCCATTTTAACATTCGCGCGCGGCGTGCATCTGCAAGGCCAGCATCAACAGACCTTTACAAGAATGTTAAAATGGAAAATTAACGCACGATTTGCGCGTTCGGATCTTGCGCGCGTGCTTTCTTGAATGCTCGTCGCCACGCCGCAGGCGTCGTTCCTGTCATTTCTCTGAAGCGGCTTGTGAAGTGCGATTGATTCGCGAATCCGCTCCGACGTCCCGCTTCCGCCGCTGACATGCCAGTTTTCAAAAGTTCTTGTGCATATTCGACTTGCAGCGATGTCATCACTTGCTTGACCGTGCGACCGTAGCACTTGTGGAAAAGGCGATGAAAGTGAAAGGGACTGAGTCCGGCGATTTTTGCAATCTCCGGGAGCCGGGGCTGGCTCGCGAAGTTGGCTTGGATGAAGCGCATCGCGCGGGTGAGCCTTTTGATCTGGTCTGCTGCTAACTCCGCGCCTTCCCGGCACGGCACTTCCGATTGAGATGACTCCATGAGTGCGAAAATTAGCAAACCGCGGTGCTCCACGAAACGTGCGAAGTTCAAAGAATGATCGGATAGCAATGGCTCACGGTTATGATTCTGCCGCCGATGGTTTGGGGTGGCGGGATAGTACGTCGTGGAATGGCCGGCGCGGCACGGCGACCAGCGGTGCTGACCGTCACGCTCTTCATGGGCGGGATCTTCGCCCATCGCCTTCTTCCAGGTTGGCCGGCGGGATACGCGGTGTTGGTCGCAGCCCTCGCGATCGGGGCAATCATCTGGCGGCGCCGCGCGTGGACGACGACGGGGCTGCTCGCACTTGCGATTCTTCTGACAGGCGTCGCGATCGCGCAGCTCGAAGCCTATTACTATCCGCCGAATCACATCAGCGCCTTCGCCGCCGATGAACCCCATCTCGCTCAGCTCGAGCTGAAGATCATCCAGGAACCGCGAATCCTGACGAACCCATTTGAATCGTTTCACGCGCTCGCGCCGCGACAGGTGACGCAAGCCCGGGCCGTGCGCGTGAAAACGTGGAACGGTTGGGAACCGGCGAGCGGCGACATGCTCGTGCAGATCGATCAGCCGCATCCGCGCCTCGCGATCGACCAAACAATTCGAGTGCTCGGAATGATCCAGCGCCCGAGCCCGGCGATGAACCCGGGACAGTTCGACTGGGCCAATTACTATCGCGAGCAGCGGATTCTCGTTTCGCTGCACATCGCCCACGCGAACAACATCCAGATTCTCTCGTCGCCGGCGCCTGGGTTCGGAACGCGACTACGCGAAAGCGTGCGCGAGCAACTTGCAATGGGATTCAATGAAGCGCGGTCGCTCGATCATGCGCTGCTGCGCGCGTTGCTCCTCGGCGATAACGATCCGCAGCTGCGCGACGTGCAGGAGCAGTTCATGCGCACGGGCACGAGCCATCATCTCGCGATCAGCGGGATGCACATCGCGGTACTGGGTGGCGTGATCTACTTTCTCTGCCGGATCCTCAAGCGTCCGCCGCGATTTTCGACCTATGTCGCGATGATCTTCGTCGCGCTCTATGGCTATGTCGCGCTTCCCTCGCCGCCGGTGATTCGGTCCGTACTGCTCTGCCTCATCTTCGCCTTCGGAATGCTCTCGCGCCGGTCGCTCGATGCGATTCAGCTGCTGTCGGTCAGCGTGCTGGCGATGCTGATCTATCATCCGATTGATCTCTACAACGCGGGTTTCGAGTTGAGCTTTGGCACCGTGCTCGGTTTGATGTTTCTCACCAAGCCGCTGATGGCGAAGTTCCAGCGCGAGGATCCGGATGCGAAAGCGCTGCAGGGATTGGTGCGGCCAACGTTCTGGCAGCGGATTCGCAAGAGCATCGTTGCGTCGATCTCCGCCGGTTTTGTGGCATGGATCGTGTCCATGCCACTGATTGCACTGCATTTCGAGCAGCTGAATCCGTGGGCGATTCCCGCGAGCATCATTCTCGCGCCGATCGTGTTCGCCTCGCTGGTGGGCGGATTCCTGAAAGTGCTGCTCACGATTCTGCTGCCGGGTTTTGCTTCGACGTGGGCAACCCTCGCGATGCTTCCGGTCGCTGGAATGCGCCACACCGTCGACTTTCTCGCGAAGTTTCCGGGGAGCGATGTGCCGCTTTCGTCGCCGTCGATCAGGGTGATTCTTCTGTACTACGCGTTTCTGCTTGCGTGGGTGTTCTATCGACCGAGCGGGCGGCGACTTCGATGGTGCGATCGATGCGCTCCGGTGATGTGCGCGGTCGTGTTCGTCGTCGTGCTTCAGGGCGGATTCACACGCGCGTCGAGCAAGAGCGGGGGAGATGTCCACATCACGTTGCTCGCGGTTGGCGCGGGACAGTGCGCGGTGATCGAGCCGGAGCGCGGGCCGGTTACGCTGATCGACGCGGGCTCCGCCACTCTTTCCGATCTGCAGCGGAAATGCCTCGGCCCGTATTTGCGTCACGAGCAACGGCGCGACATCGGCTCGATCGTCCTGAGCCACAGCGATTATGACCACATCAGTGGGGTGAGCGAAATCCTCGGCGCGTACGGGGCGAATGAAGTGATCACGAGCCCGTACTTCGCGAAGTTCGCCGCGGTTGATCCACCGGCGGCGAGTTTGCTCGAGACGTGCGATCGGTTGGACGTGCCCCGTCGGGCAGTGAAGCAGGGCGAGGAATTGGAGGTAAGTGGTGTTTCGGTGGAAGTGCTCTGGCCGCCACCGAATTGCGCGATGAATTCGAACAACAGCGGACTCGTGCTTAAGCTCCATGCTTCGGACAAAACTATTCTGTTTCCCGCGGATATTCAGGAGCCGGCGGAGAAGGAGCTACTGAAAGATCCGGAGAAATTGCGCGCCGATGTGCTGATCGCGCCGCACCATGGAAGCAGCGAAGAGTGCACCGCGGCGTTTCTGGCGGCGGTGCATCCGAGTGCGATTATCAGTTCGAATGATCGGACGCTCACGATGAAGCAGCGGCGGTTTGATGAACTGGCGAAGGGTTACGCCCTGTATCGCACGAATGAATGCGGGGCGGTGACGATCGCGATTTCGAAGCAGGGTCAACTCAAGGTTACAACATTCGTGAAGAAGTAGGGTCTGCTTCAGCGGACCGGTTATTTGAATCTGGTAGAACCGGTCCGCTGAAGCGGACCCTACAATGCGTGCGATGAGTTTTGAGAAACCGGTCATTGCGATTGTGGGTGCGGGCGCCGTTGGTGCGTTCTATGGCGCGAAGCTTGCGCGTCGTGGCTTCGACGTGCATTTTCTACTGCGTAGCGATTACGCCGTCGTCCGCCAGCGCGGATGGACCATTCGCAGCAAGGACGGGGACTTCGCACTCGCGCCGGATCAGTTTCGCGTCTATAACGATCCGCGGGCGATGCCGAAGGCGGATCTCGTCATCGTCACGCTTAAGGCGACGAGCAACGATGTCATGCCGTCGCTCGTCGCGCCGCTCATTAAGGACGACACGATCGTCCTCACGATGCAGAATGGTCTCGGCAATGAAGAATTGCTCGCGCAACATTTCGGGGCGGAGCGCGTGGTTGGCGCGATGGCGTTTGTGTGCATCAACCGGATTGCGCCCGGCGTTGTGCATCACATCGATCAAGGGTTCGTGCGCGTAGGAGAGTTCATTAGTGCGCCGAAGGACCGCACGCGACGAATCGCGGAGATGTTTGAGCTCAGCGGGATTGACTGCAAAGTGCTCGACGACCTCGCCCGCGGACGATGGGACAAGCTCATCTGGAACATTCCCTTTAATGGTCTCGGGGCGGCGCTCGATCTCGACACGCAGCAACTCCTCAAAACCGAAGCCGGTGAGCGCATGGTTCGAGGGCTCATGCAGGAAGTCGTCGCGATCGCCAAGGCCAGGGGCATTGAGTTTCCGCCCGACCAGGCGGATAAGAAGGTCGCCATCACCAAGCCGATGGGGCCTTATCGGACCAGCATGCAGATCGACCGACAGGAGGGGCGGCTCATGGAGGTCGAGGCGATCATCGGCTATCCAGTCAAAATCGCCGACGAACTTGGGGTGCCTGTGCCACGTATGAAGATGATTCATGAGTGTCTAGCGCTCATAAACGCTTCTATTTCCGCCGGTTAGCGAATTCCGGCGGTCGGGCGTGAGCCGAATCGCACAGGAAAAAACTTGGCTGGACTTTAAAAGAATCCTTTTGTTCTCGTCATGAAGCCGGGGTATATTCGGGGGCGTTCCAACCATTCAATTGGCTGGGGTCTTGGGAGAAATGCATGGGCGCCTCGCGACGCGCGGCGCAGTTCGGTCTCGGCGGAGCCGTCGCCGTTCTGTTGTTGTGCCTTTCCATCTTGATTGCTGGTGACATCGATACCGGCACCGGGAATGCGCTCGAAGGAACGCGTGCGCTGAATTTCCACCTCCGCGATCTCGATAACCATCTCGTCTCCCTCAGCGATCTTCGCGGCAAAGTGGTGAGCGTCTATTTCGGGGGCGATACAGATACACCCCAAGTTCAGCCGCAGGTGGCCGCGCTTCAGAAAACCTACGGCGACGATTCGCGCGTGAAGGTCTTGGCGGTTTACAACGACGACCTGAAGAACGCGGACACCCGTAAGGCGGCGACGTCCGAACACGTCGCGACGCTGGCCGATCCGACTTCCGAAGTTTCGAAGCTGTATAAGGTCGGGCAAACTCCGACGCTGTTTGTGATCGATCAGGAAGGCATCATCCGCCTGCGCCACGCGATCGACTCGCCCAAGGGCGACGTGCTCGACAGCTGCCATCACACGATCGATTCACTTCTGGCGGTAAAGACCACCTCCGCGAGCCTCGCACAAGGCGTGCTGAGCAACGTGAAATAGCATTCCGACAAGGTGTGGCGGGAAAAGGCGAGCCCAGACCCAGGTCTGGGCTTTTTGTTTTTTTGTGGCACAGCCGCCCTCGGCTGTGCGGCGCCGAGCACAGCCGAGGGCGGCTGTGCTACAAATTATCTCCTGAATCTCACACCCTGTGATAAAATCTATTCATGCACGTCGTGATCTTCGAAGGGAACAAGTGGCAGACGTTCGCCCCAATGACGCTGAGCCGGCCGGCGTTCATGCTCTTCTCGGGGATGACCACGCTACTCGATAAAGCGATTCGTTACCTGCGTCCGTCCCGGCTGACGCTCTGGGTTCGCCCCGAATTCGTCGAATACTGCCGCACGAAAGTCATCCCCACGCTCAAGGTTCCCTGCAAGATCAACGAGCCGCTCGACGATGAAGTCGCGATGATCGTCGCGGCGCGCGAGCTGCATTTCTCCCGCTTCGAAGCACCCGGCTCGGAATGCGTCGCGGTGGATGAAGGCGGAGTTGCGATTCATCAGGCCTATGCGAAGGTGCCCGGACTCTCGCCGGAAGATGCGCTCACCAGCAGCAAAAAGTGGCTGAGCATGCTCGACCTTCCGCGAACGATCGTCCACACGCGGCTCGCGTCATACATTTGGGACCTGATCAGCTGGAACGAAGAATCGCTCGTGGCCGACTCGCTCGTGCTCGACGAAGCGCAGCATCAGCTGCCCAAGGGCGCGTATCACACGGTGAACCCGGACAACGTGTGGGTGGCGAAGGATGTGAGTCTGGCGCCGGGTGTTGTCCTCGATGCGTCGAAGGGACCGGTGATGATCGGTCGCGCTGCCTCGATCGGCGCGAACAGCGTGCTGCTCGGTCCGTGCTACATCGGCGACTACACGCGCCTCTCTCCGCTGGCGATCATCCGCCCCGGCACATCGATCGGACCGCTCTGCAAAGCGGGCGGGGAAATCTCCAACTCGATCATCGCCGGTTACTCGAACAAAGCGCACGAAGGATATCTCGGGGACAGCTACGTCGGCGAATGGGTGAACTTCGGCGCCGGCACCACCACGAGCAACGTGAAGAATACCTATGGGCAAGTGAGCGTGACGATCGGCCAGCGCGAGATCAACACCGAGCGCCGCAGCATGGGCTCGCTCATCGGCGATCACACCACGACATCAATCGGCACGCGCCTGACGACCGGCGCGTACGTCGGCTACAACTGCCTGCTGGCCGGCTCCGGCTTGGTCCCCAAGTTTGTCCCGAGCTTCAGCTTCTGGACGCAAAAAGGCATGGAAAAATTCGACATCACCAAAGCCGCCGACGTCGCCCGAAGAGTGCTCGACCGTCGCGATAAAGTTTTCGGACCGGTTGACGAGCAGATCATGCATTACGTACAGAAAGCCGCGCCCGATGTGGAAGCATGAGTTCGATGTCGCGCGATGCGATTGAACCGCCGGGTTTGCGCCGCGCCGGGCGCGCTTCCGCGAGCCGCGTGACGCGCGGGGCAAGCCCCGCGGCTGAATAAAACCCTCCCGCTGGAGGAATTTACTTTAACTGTGATTCGTCGTCGGCTGCGTGCCGGGCATTTGTTTCCACTTTGTCTCGTGCTTCAGGCGCTCGAGCTCCGCTTCAAGCTGCTTTTTCTTCTCGGCGAACTTCGGATCCTGCGCGAGATTCCGCATCTCGTGCGGGTCCGCCTTCAGATCGTACATCTCGTCGATGTCGTGGATCTGCGGATACGTCACGAGCTTCATGTCTTCTGTGCGCACGCCGAGTATTTCGGGGAAGGCGCTGGTGAGATCGACCCAGTATTCGTAAAGAAAAGACGTTCGCCAATTGCTTATGTCGCCCTTCATGAGCGGAACGAGCGAGCGGCCTTCCATGGTGGGCGCGGGCTTTTCGCCGGCGAGGTCGAGCATCGTCGGCGCGACGTCGATGTTGAGAACCATCTTGTCGATCGTCGAACCCGGCTTGATCAGCTTCGGATAACGCATTACCCAGGGAATGCGGATCGATTCTTCGTACGCGAGGCGTTTGTCTCCGCGGCGGTGTTCGCCCATGAAATAGCCGTTGTCGCTGGTGAAGATGATGAGCGTGTTGTCGAGTCGGCCCTGGTCCTTGAGCAGTTGCGCGATCTCGCCGACGCCATCATCGACGGCGGTGAGAAGTCGGAAGTAATCGAGGCGCTTCGGGTTGCTGCCGTCCCACGGTTGCGTGGTGACCGGCTTGACGACCTTCTGAAACCACTCCGGTTTGTCGTCGAGCGGCTCGTCGTAGCTTTCCGGTTTCGGGATCGAAGCGCCTTCGTACAGGTGTCGATCCGCCGGTCGAACGAGCCGCGGATCATGCACCGCCTTGTGGGCGAGGAACATGCAGAAGGGCTGGTTCTTGTCCTTGTTCTGCTTGAGAAAATCGATCGCGTGCTGATTCAGGATCTCCGTGATGTAGCCTCTCTCTTTGAACGACCGGCCGTTCTCGTTGAGTTGCGGATCCATGTAAACGCCTTGGCCCTTGAAGCTGAGCCAGTACGTAAATCCCGGGCGCGGGGCGTCGACGTTCGTCTTCTGGTGCCACTTGCCGATGTACGCAGTGTCGTAACCCGCCTTTTGCAGGAACTGCCCGACGTTCGGCGTGACATTGAAATCCGGATCGCGTCCGCCGCGATCGTTGTAGGTTACGCCGTGGGTGTGCGCGTAGGTTCCGGTGACAAACGACGCGCGGCTCGGCGCGCAAAGCGACGTCGTGACGAACGCGTTTGCACAGAGCGCACCTTCGGCGCGCAGCTTGTCGATGTTCGGCGTCTTCAGAAACGGATGACCCATGCAACCGAGCGCATCCCATCGCTGGTCATCGACAATGATGACGATGAAATTCGGCCGCGAATCCTGCGCCTGCGCGCGGCCGGAAAAGAGACAGCCCAACACCAGCACCGCCGCCACGAGCCATCGAGTTTTCATAGGCCGACGATTTTAGAGAGTTTCATCCTCGCCCGCGATGGGGTTATCCTCTGTCGCAACTGAAAATGGAGTAACCCTATGTCGATCCGCGTCACCGTCTGGCACGAATACCGTCACGAAAAGACAAATCCGAAAGTTGCTGAGATCTATCCGAAGGGGATGCACGAAGCGCTCGCAACCTATCTGCGCACCTGCAGGGACATAGCTGTCCGCACCGCAACGCTCGATGAAGCGGAGCATGGGCTCGGCGAATCGGTCGTGAACGAAACCGATGTCATGCTGTGGTGGGGCCACATCGCCCACGGCGAGGTGAAGGACGAAATCGTTCAGCGGGTGCACGATCGCGTGCTCGGGGGAATGGGCTTGATCGTCCTGCACAGCGGTCATTTCTCGAAGATCTTCAAGCGACTGATGGGCACGACTTGCAACCTGAAATGGCGCGAGGCGAATGATCGCGAGATCCTCTGGGTAACTCGACCAGGGCATCCGATCGTGCGCGACATCGACGATCACTTCATCCTTCCGCAGGAAGAAATGTACGGCGAATACTTCGACATCCCGGATCCGATGGAGACGGTGCTCATCAGCTCCTTCACCGGCGGAGAAGTCTTCCGTAGCGGCGTGACGTACGAGCGCGGCGCCGGCCGAATCTTCTACTTCCGCCCCGGTCACGAAACATATCCGAGCTATCACGACAAGAATGTTTTGAAGGTGATCGAAAACGCCGTGCGCTGGGCCGCGCCGACGCCACAACCTGCTGCTCATACGTTTGGGAATCGACCGACGGGTTGGGTGGATAAGAAGTAGCGGACGCATCGTCAATGATCATCGCGCCGGCAGTGGCACTTAAGTGCCACTGCCAGTAATCAACTGAAAAAGGCATCGCGCGAGAGCGCGATGCCTTTGACTTTGAACATTCGCTTCTGCTTACGAGAAGATCCCGGACAGATCCGTGACCCACGTGGTGTTGGTCAGGGCAAGGGGTCGGTCATAGCCGCTGCTGAAGATG
>JAICIO010000167.1 GCA_025924315.1 Phycisphaerae bacterium | reverse complement strand
CCGAGGGCGGCTGTGCCACAACAAGAACATCATGAGCAAACTGAAGATCGGTTTCGTCGGCGTGGGAAACATGGGCCAGTGCGCGCACCTGCGGAACTACGCGACGCTGCCCGATTGCGAAGTCATCGCGATCGCGGAATTGCGACCGAAATTGCGCGAGCGCGTGGCGCAGAAGTACGGCGTGTCGCGCACGTATGCATCGCATGAGGAGATGCTCGCGAACGAGAAGCTCGACGGCATCGTCGCGGCGCAGTTTTTCCTCAACCATGGCAGTCTGATTCCGAAATTGCTCGAAGCGAAGATTCCGGTGTTCACGGAAAAGCCACTGGCGGGTTCGATCGAGATGGGCCAGCGGATCGTCGATGCATCGGCGAAAAACAACACGATGGTCATGGTCGGTTATCACAAGCGCTCCGATCCCGCGAGCGCGTATGCGGAGAAGCTGACGCGCGAGTTTCAAAAGAGCGGCGAGCTTGGGAAGCTCAACTACATTCGCATTCTCATGCCGGCCGGGGATTGGATCGCGGGCGGGTTTTTCGATCTCGTGACGAGCGACGAGCCGCGACCGAATCTGGCGAACGATCCCCCGCCATCCGACATGGACGCGAAAGCGTTCGAGGCGTACACCGCGTTCGTGAATTACTACATCCACCAGGTGAACCTGATGCGGTTTTTCCTCGGTGAGCCGTACAAGGTCACGCACGCGGATCCCAGCGGCGTGCTCTTCGTCGGCCAGAGCCGGAGCGGCGTTTGCTGCATGATCGAAATGTCGCCGTATCAGACGTGGATCGAGTGGGAGGAGAGCGCGCTCATCGCGTTCGAGAAGGGTTACATCAAAGTGTCGCTCCCTGCCCCGCTCACGCTCAATCGCGCCGGCACGGTCGAGGTGTATAAAGATCTCGGCAAAGGCACGACCCCCGTGCGCACGCAGCCGACGCTGCCGTGGATCCACGCGATGCGCGCGCAGGCGACGAATTTTCTCAAAGCGATTCGCGGAGAGGCCGCGCCGCCGTGTGCCGCGCCCGAAGCGCTCGAGGATTTGAAAGTCGCGCGCGATTACCTGCGGCTATGGAAGAACGTGTAAGGCTTGGCACCAACGTCATCCTGAGCGAAGCGAAGGATCTCGGGATCGAAACACGCGCTCGATATCGAGATCCTTCGCTTCGCTCAGGATGACGTGCATTCGCATATGATTGAGTTTGGAGCGCAATGGCAATCGTCTGGCTCAATGGTGACTTGATCGATGAATCGGAAGCCGCCCTTCCCATTCGCGACACGGGCATCATCCACGCGGCCGGCGTGTTCACGACGATGCGCAGCTACGGCGGAGTTGTCTTTCGCCTCGCACAGCATCTCCGTCGCATTCGCGGATCGTGTGATGCGCTCTCGATCCCGCTTCAATACACCGATCAGGATCTGACGACCGTGGCGGAGGAAGTGCTCGCGCGAAATGAACTCAAGAGCGCGCGATTGCGCCTCACGGTGACCCGCGGGAGCGCCGAGCAAGATCCCGAGCATGGCCTGCGATTGGTGCCGTCGGTTTTCCTCACCGCCGCGGGGCTTGAGCCCTATCCGGCCGAGTATTACGAGCGCGGAATGACCGCGATCGTGCTCGATGCGCAGAAGCTCAACCCGTACGATCTGCAGGCGGGCCACAAAACGCTCGACTACTTCTCGCGACTGGCCAGCCTTCGCGCGGCGAATCAGAAAGGCGCCGGCGAGGCGCTGTGGTTCAACGTTCACAACTTTCTCGAGTCCGGCAGCATCAGCAATGTGTTCATCGTCAAAGACGGCGAGCTCATCACCCCGCCGACGAATGCGGAACTGAGCGATCCCGTCGTGGCGCAGCTGACCGCTTATCCCAAAAGCAGTGTTCTACCGGGTGTGACGCGCGAAGCCGTCTTCGAACTGGCGCGCAATGCGCAGATTGGCGTGAAGCTCGCATCGATCACGATCAACGATCTGCTCGACGCCGACGAAGTGTTCATCACCAACAGCATCATGGAAATCATGCCCGTCTGCCGAATCGAGCGGCGCGTCATTGGTGATGACAAACCTGGGGCGATGACGAAGGATTTGTCGAAAGCCCTGCGCGAGATCGTTACAACGGAAACAGCGCAACCATGACGAAGATTAAACGTTTATCCCTTGCAGCTCTGTTGGCGATCCTGTTTGCACTGCATTCGAGCGCGACGCCGGCGCTCGATTATCTCAAGCTGCTTCGCTCGCAGATCAGTGCGTCATCGTCACAAATTCCCACCATGACCAGCGCCGCGGAGGAAGCGGCGAAGCGCGTGATTGGCGGCGGAAAATTCTTTGTGGGTGGGACGCAGGGGGAGTTCGCGGCGGAGTGCACCGAGCGCGCGGGTGGATTGAAAATCACCACGCCATTGGGCGATCACACACCGGCGGCGGGCGATGTCGTGCTGTTCGGCGTACGCGGTCCGATCGATTCCGCGACCGGGCAAAAGCTGGCGAAATGGAGCGACGCGGGGACGCAGCTGGTTCTTTTCGGTCATTCGGGCGCGCTGATCGTCAAGCACCTGAACAACGACACGTGGCTCGATTGCGGGAAGACACCAGGCTTGCGCGTTGGGGACAAAATCTGCCCGACGGACACCGTCGTCAATCTCGCGAACGTGTGGGCGTTCACAGGCGAATTCATCGCCGCCTGCACGCGTCGCGGGAAGATGCCGGTGGTTTACGAAAGTTATGGCCTGCCCGGCGGACGCGAGCGCGCCGCGAAGCTCGGCAAGACGACGTTTCACGATGACCTGAAGATCGCGCCGATTGCCGCGGGCGTACTGGCGAAAGAGTACTACGAACACATCGATCACTCGCTTGACTCGCTCGAGAAAGGCGACGGGCGAGCGGTGGAGCAGATCGCCTCGTGGATTGCGACGGCCGGGCCAGCGCAGTGCACCGCGCAGATCATCGGGCACATCTTTCCGCTGCATTGCCAGGATCCGCGGGCGCCGCAGCTCATCGCGACGTTGAAGGGCGAAGTGGCGACGGTCGTGCCGACCGCGGTGGTGCTGCACATCGGTTACCAGAAACCGCCGACGACGCTGCTCGATGCGATGGCGAAGCATCCGTTCAAGTTCTTCTACTCCGCGGTCGATCTCGGGCCGCAGTTGACTCTCGGCAATCTCCTACGATTCAACCCGCAGTGGCCGCTCGCGGACGCATGTGTTGAGATTCCGGGATACGACGTGCCCGCCCTACCCGAGAGCGGCGTGATCAACGCGGGGATTTACTGGTCGATTATCGCCCAGGCGGCGACGGCGCGGAAGTAACGAACAGTTGCAGTTGTAAGGTCCGCTGAAGCGGACCGGTTAATTTTTCATACGCACGGAACGAGTAACCGGTCCGCTGAAGCGGACCCTACGAAGACGTCTCCCGGCGTGCCTCAATATTCCGCGTGGAATCTTGAGTTCCCCGGTTCGGCTTTGAACTTCGCGTAGTTCTCGTCGCGGTCGGTTGGTTGCTGTTCCTGCCCGTTGATCGTGACCCGCTTCGGATTCCCGGGAATGCCGACGATTCCGTGGGTGAACGGCGGCGCGGTCAATTCCAGGTCGAACGTTTTCTCAGTGCGTTGCATCGACAGCCTGAGCGTTCCCTTCGGCGTCGGTGTCACCGTTTCAATTGACTTCAGCGTTCCCATCTGCGGCATGACTTGGAATGATTCGTACGCGACGCCCGTCGGCTCGAGACCCGCGGCGAACTGGTGGAGCATTGTGAGAGGGCCGCCGCTCCAGGCGTGGTTGTACGTTCCGCCGCCGTCGAACAGTTCGCTCAGCGTCGTGATCGAGCGATCGACCATGCTCTTGTAACGGGTTTTCATGCGCTCGCACGCGCCGGCGGCGTCACGCAGCTGATACATCGCTTCCAGCACGTACTTTTCCATGTACGGGCTGGCGTTGTGATGCTTGCGAAGGACTGCTTTCACCGCGTCGCGCTGATCGGGTTGCACGAACCCGGCGAGCACCGCCATCGCATTTCCGCGATCGTCCGTGTCGCCTGTGTACGCGGGCGAACGGTATTCGTTTCCCTTCCAGAAGGTCTTGTTGTAGTTGCGTTCGATACTTTCGATCTGCTGTTGATAGCCCGCGACATCGGCGTCATTGCCGGTGAGCTTCGCCATCTCGATTGAGGCTTTCAGCGCGAGCACGTACCACGTATTGTCGAGGAGAGGGACGTCGATGTTTTCGCCCCAATCTTCCCAGTCCCAGTCGCCGGCGCGGTGGACGACGAGGCCATCCGCATTGAGCTTCCACAGCCCGAGGTATTTGCGAATGTGTGGATAGATATATCGAATCGTTTCGGCGTCGCCGGTGTTGTGATAGTAGAGCCAGGCGCCATACCAGCCGATCGTCGCGAGCATCTGCGGGGGAAGCTCCTTGTCCCAATTCCCCGCGGGCGACGGGGAGAAGAGCACGCCGTCGGGCTTCTGCCAGTTCGCCAGCTCGATCAGCGCTTTGCGCGCGAGCAGATCGGATTTGCGATCGAAGGTGTAAAACATCTCGCCGAGGTCGATCACCGCGTCGCCCCACCACTGCGCCCGCTCGCGATCGGGGCAATCGAAAAACGTGTCGCGCATGTTCACGTAGAGCGTGCGATGCGCCTTGCTCCACAGCGAATTGAAATAAGGATCATCGCAGGTGAAGGAGCCGGTGAATTCGGTGTCATAACCGGTCTCGCGATATTTCAGCGACAGAACTTTCACGCCCGCGGGGATCGTGTAGTGAATTTCGTGTCCGCTCATCCAGCCGAGCGATTCGTATTCCTGCACGCCGGTGCGCGTGATGTATTCGGCGCGCACGGATTTTTCCCCGCCGACGTCGTACGAATCGGTGCGCATGTCGATCGTCAGGCCGGCGGGCGCGTCGACCTTGAGATATGGCGTGACCTGCGCGTCGTAGGACAACTTCGCGACGATCACTTTGCCGTCGGTTTGCCTCGGCAGTTGCGAGGCGTTCGTGTAATCACGCAGGCCGGAATCCTTCCACTGCGGGATCGGTCGAGCGACAAGTGCATTCCACGGCGAGACCGGCGCCGTCCCCATTGCCTTCGCGTTTTGCCAGGCGCTATCGTCGAAGTTCGCGTTCGTCCAGCCGGGGATGTCGCGCTGCGCGTCGAAGTGAAGGTTGCTTTCGGCGAGCCGACCGTTGGGGTGCGGATCACCGGTTTCACCGTACGCGGGATGGATCATCGTCTTCCAGGAATCGTCACTCAGCAGTGGCCGGCCATCGATCGTCGCGTCGAAGATCAGCCCCGGCTTCCCACTGCTGATGTGGCTGAAGCCCTCTTTGCCGAAGTACCACACGAGCAATGCGATCGTATTATTTCCATTCGATAGATGCGGCGCGAGGTCGATCGTGTCGTAATAGGTGTCGGTCCGAGTCGGCCCGCGCTTCAGCCCGCCTTCAAACACCACCAGTTTGCCGTTGATCCAGAGCCAATACTTCGAGTCGACAGCGATGCGGGCGACAGCGGATCTGGGTTTCGCATCGAGGTGAATCTGCTTCCGAAAGCAGATCCAGGTGTTCGCGAGCGGGTCGTTCCGTTTTCGCTTCGGCGGCCAGACCGGGTCCGGCGGCGCGGGTTCGCGAGCGGCGATCTCCGCGGGCGCGATCCACTGCGCGCTCCAGGGTTTTTCGGTTTCTTCGTCCGCACGCGAGGGTGCGCTGGTGAATGTCGTCATAAGTAAAGCTACGGCAAAGATGAATCGGTACACGCGGCGAAAGATACCCGCGACGGACGTTTGAAAAAACATGGGCGAACCGCTCGCGGGCCGTTAAGATCGATATCGAAGGTGTACGCTCATGATCCACTCGCATCTCGATTTGCCTCCGCTCTTTTCCGGTGGGGTTCAACTGCAGACCGACCCTCGGGCGTTTGGCGTGTTGCGCGATTCGTCCGTCGCGATCGATTCGATCGAGGAACTTCGCGCGCGGATGGCGAGCGATGGCTATCTCTATCTGCCGGGATATCTCAATCGGGAAGAGGTGCTCGACGCGCGACGGGAAATAACGCGACGGCTCGCGGAGCAGGGTTGTCTCGATCCGGCCTTCGAGCCGATGGAAGCGGTCGCGGCGAAGGATTACATCGACAAATTCAAACCGGATGTCGCGCGGAAGAATGCGGCGCTGGAAAAAGTGCTCTATGCCGGCCCGATGATGCATTTCTTCGAGCGTTTCTTCGGCGGGCCGGTTCGGCATTTCGATTACACGTGGCTTCGCGCGATCTCGCCCGGCGTCGGAACCCGATCCCATTGCGACAGCGTCTACATGAACCGCGGAACCCAGAAGCTTTACACCGCCTGGACGCCGCTGGGTGACGTGTCGTTCGAGATGGGCGGGCTGATGGTGCTGGAAGGATCGAATCGGCACGAGCGATTGCGCGAGACGTATTGCAGCACCGACGTTGATAGCTATTGCTCCAATCGCACTGGACGCGCGGGCAAAGACGCATGGGGCAAAGGCACGGGCGGGTGGCTGAGCAAGAATGCCGCGCAGATTCAGCGTAGCCTCGGCGGACGATGGCTGACGAGCGAATATCGCGCAGGCGATCTGCTGGTTTTTACGATCTTTACCGTGCACGCGAGCCTCGATAATCAGAGCGACCGCGTGCGACTGAGCTCCGATTCGCGATACCAGCTTGCGAGCGAGCCCGCGGACGAGCGTTGGATTGGTGAGAATCCGGTCGCGCATGGGCAGGCAGGGAAGCGCGGGCGGATCTGCTGAGCAGTTTTTTACATGGCATTGAATCTCCCCGTCATTTTCAATGCGCCGACGTCGGTCGATTGCGGCGGATGCACCGTTTGTTGCGATCTACTCGGCGTCAAAGAGCTCGGGAAACCGTATTACGCGCGGTGCCAGCACCTTACGCCGGGAAAAGGTTGCGGCGCGTACGAGGCGCGACCGAGCGCGTGCCGCGTGTTTCGCTGCGCGTGGCACCTCGGGGTTTTCGACTTCAAGCCGCAGTGGCGGCCGGATCAATGCGGCCTCGTCTTCTCAATCGAATCGGATCCGGATCGGAACGCGGTCTTTTTGCACGTCTATGAAGCGACGCCCGGCGCGGCCGACGGGGATCGCGCGCTCTACCTCGCGCGCCGCATTCTCGCGGACAAACGCTTCCGCAGGCTCAACCGGGGGAAGAACACGATTCGCCTCTTCCGCTACGGCGCGGACATCGGCATCGCGTATCCGGCGTCGGCTCTGTACGATTACGCCGCGCCGGCGAAAAACCCGATGAAGCTCACCGGCGGAATGTCCGTCTTCAACGGAACCCATCGCGGGCTGGTCATGCCGAAAAAGACGGATTGAATTTCACTCTCGGAGCCATTCATGCGTTTCGCTTCAATGGTCTGTGTTCTCATCGCGACACTGTTGTTTCCGCAGTTCACGCTGGCGTGGAATGAGACGGGACATATGACGGTCGCGCTGATCGCGTATCGCCGGCTCGACGATGCGCAGAAGCAGAAAATCGCTGAGGTTCTTCGCGCGCACCCGCATTACAAACTGTATCTGACCGCGAACGTTCCGCCGGGCGTGAACGCGGACGAATGGGCATTTTTACGGGCAGCGACGTGGCCGGATTTTGTCCGCCCGCCGTCGAGTTACGATCGCACGTACAAGGACCCGTCGATCACGCACTTTCATCATGGCGAATGGCATTACGTGACGATCCCGTTTGTGCCGGAACGCGACAAGGCGATGTTCAGTACGACCGCGCCGACCTCACCGACGAGCAAGGCAACGACGCTGCCGATGAAGCCGGAGCCGAATATTCTCACCGCCTTCGATCAATGCGAGAAGCAGCTCGAGTCGCCCGATACAAAGCCGGAAGATCGCGCGGTGGCGCTGTCCTGGGTGATTCACCTGATCGGCGACGTGCACCAGCCGCTGCACGCGGCGAGCCTGTACAACGCAATGTACCCCGCGGGCGATAAGGGCGGGAACAGCATCATGATTCGCTCCGAAGGTGGAGTGATGAACCTTCACGCGTTCTGGGACGATCAGCTCGGCACGTCCGATGCGTACTCGGCGATCGACTTCCTCGCCCGCGAGTTGTGCACCGATCCAACGTGCGACCCGACGCGCAATCCGATGTACCAATCGAACACGTCGTTCAGCTCATGGGCAGATGAGAGCCATGAATACGCGGGTTCAATCGCCTATCTGAATGGCCGCCTGCGCGGTGCGCCGTGGCAGAAGTATTCAGACAAGGAAATCACGGAACAGGAGGTCCCCGCCCTCCCCGCCGGCTACGCCGCGAACGCGCGAGATCTGTCCAAGCAGCGCGTGACCCTGGCGGGTTATCGACTTGCGAATCAGTTGGGTGTTACATTCAAGCCGTGAAACGCGCCGAGTGTGCGGCGGCCGCGACATGCGAGAAACGCAATTGCGCTCCCATGCGCAGCCCCGCGGGCGCCTCGGGAATGCCGGTCACGCCTGAAATTATCGGCAGGTCACACGTCGGCGACGGAGAAAGAACACAGCGCCGCCGAGCAGCACTCCGCCCAACGCTGGCTCAGGAATGATCCCGCTGGTATTGGTCACGAGGACGTTGTCGAAGTACGCGGTGTCCAAACCTCGCGTGTTGGCAACCAAATCGATCTCACCGAAATTGCCGTCATTTTTGAGTCCGAAGGAACTAAATCCGCGAACGATATTGTCCACATCGAGGCGATAGACCCCGTTGGCACCCGCCGTGAAGTCCATCGTCATCACGTAGTGGTGCCATGCGTTGCTGGTGACTCCTGTGGGAGTGTCAACGTATGTGGCACCGTCCTGGTCCGTCGGAGTCGGATCGGGGGCCGTCATACTGATTTTATTGTTACCGTCGCCAGGAAAATAACCGCCGGCGCCAGCAATGATGAACGGTCCATTCGTCGTCAATCCATCGTCGTATGCAGCGAGTGCCCATGTGAGAGTTGGCGTTGTCGAAGACGTCACATTAATGTCCCACGAGATCGTGACCAGATTCTTGGTCGGATCGCGCGAAGGCATCGTGCGATAGGCACCGCTGCTCTTCTCCGGATTGGGAGACAGTGGCGATTGCACCAGATTTTGGAACTTCAACGCCTGAGTTCCGCTTTTGACGACCGTGCTTTGGATGGTGAGGCTGGCGACGTTTGCATTGTCGTTCGGATTCGCCGTGGTGTCCTCGTCAAAACGGTACCAACCGTCCTGACCGGGCCCCGGGTACACACCGCTTGAAACCAAAGGAGTATTGTTCGTGTACGTGGGCGCCTCAAAACCACTGAAATAGAGCGTCTGTGCGGACGCGGACGGAACAGCTATTCCTCCAATCGCAACCAAGGCGAGGAGGGTGCACAAAACCGAACTTTTGAGGTTCGGGGATCGGCCTGCATGTCGACCCAAGACAGAGAATAACTGCTGCATTTTCGCCCTCAATGCGTTTGAACCGCCCCATTCGCCAAATCGGATAGTGGCAACAATACACCATAAAACGTTGGGCAAATCAATAAAGTTCGAGAAAAGTAGATTGGGTTATGGTGCGCGATTATCCAACGTAATCCGGGCCACGCTGAGCGGTTGATTTGGGCCACGAACAGTTGCTCGCTAGAAAATACAATCCCTTCCCGGTGGCTTAGTCCGGGAAGGGATTGGTTGGCAGGGAAACTATTTCGGCGCCTTGGCTTGAGGCGTTAGTTTCCGAATCGGCTCGATCGTCGAGCCAGAAGCAAAAGTCCGCCGAGCATGGCGAGGGAGATGGGACTAGGCTCGGGAGTTAAACTGTTCCTCGTGACGACAGTGACTCGCTGTCGTTGGATTCATTCAGTGACGTACGACGTCGTCGCGCGAGCATCAGCGCGCCGCAAAATATCAAACCGCTGATCGAAGGCTCGGGCAGATCGCTGATAAAGTGATAGGTCGCCGCAAAATTTGGTACAAATCCCGGTTGATTAGCGGTCGGCGTGTAGTCGGCGCCGTTGTTGCCTTCCGGACCGACTTCGTTGATCACGGCGGTACTGGAATAAAAAGCCGTCGGGAATCCCGTGTCAGCGAGCGCATCCACGCCATCACCGTTATCCGAGTAAAACACCAGCGCGTTGGGAGAACCGATGGGACGTCCCGCGACGGCGGTGTTAAAGCGAATGATGTCCGAAATTGCGTTACTGGCCGGCTCGATCATGAAGACGTCGCCGGGATTGGGAGTAATAGTTCCCAAGTCATAGGTCAGGGCGGAACTAAGTCCGCCGGGGCCTGGATCCGCCTGGGTCCCACTGACCAATGGCACGGTGACACTAATTCCGGAAACGTCCGTGGTAAGCGTGCCGAACCCATTTTCGTCGACTTCGATGTCGAGTGGCGTCGGAGCTACGGCCGTAGCGCTCGTCCGGAGAGCTAGGCCGCAGGCCGTGAGCACCGCGGCGCTCATCGCTTGTCTTGTTGAAATCCGAGGCATACGACGCTCCTTCCAATATTCGATCGCGCACTCAGATCGGGTTTAGTCGATTCCGTAATCCCACTCGTATCCAATGACTGCTCGTTACCTCCCCCCATCACGTTCGATTCAATTCTCTTTCTCAGGCTTCAAGAACCCGATAGGAGACCGAAGTCCGATGACCCGCCCTGTCAATCCCTCTCCGGTGGCTTAGTCCGGAGAGGGATTGGTTGGCAGGGAAAACTATCGTGATTAGGCGTTTTCCTTTCGGTTCGGTCGGCGAGCGAGCATGACGAGTCCGCCCAGGGCGGCCAGGCCAATCGTCGCCGGTTCGGGAACGAAGTTCCCTTCGACCGTGATCCACATACCCGCGCCGTCGTTCGCGTCGTTCTGAGCGAAAAACGTGAACGTCGCCTGGGCGTTATCCACCGTGTTGTATTCGTAGTACTCAACCGGGTTT
>JAICIO010000166.1 GCA_025924315.1 Phycisphaerae bacterium | reverse complement strand
CGCGTTTTCCCCGGTGTTGGCCGGGTGTGTGTATGTATTCAAAAGTAAAATGCCCGCCGGGCGCTGGGCTCGGGCCGGGCCTTTTGGTTTGTTCGGGCGACAGCCCGCCCCAAACGCCCCGCGCCGGGCGGCATGATTCTCCCCAGATCCGCGCATGTTTACAGGCTACACGCGATGATCGGCTCGGCCTGATCGCCGCTGTGCATCCAGCGGCGGCCGTCTTCTTCGATCAGCTGCTGAGCGCGCTTCGGGCCCCAGGTGCCGGGGCTGTATTCCTCGGGCGCGAGCTTCGATTGCAACCAACCTTCCTCGATCGGATCGATCACCGCCCACGCCGCTTCAGCCTCGTCGCCGCGGATGAAGAGGGTTTGGTCGCCGACCATGGCGTCGAAGATGAGGCGCTCATAGGCTTCTGGCGGCTCGACGTTAAAGGTCGTTTTGTAGAGGAAGTCGAGCGCGACGGATTTGATGTTCATCTGACCGCCGGGGACTTTGCCATTGAGGCGCCAGCTGATCCCTTCGTCCGGCTGCACGCGGATGATCAGGTCGTTTGGATACACCGGCGATTCGCATTGCTTCTGAAAGAGCGTGAGCGGCGGCGAGCGGAAACGCACAACGACTTCGCTCAGCTTCTGCGGGAGGAATTTTCCGGTGCGCAGATAGAACGGCGTGCCGCTCCATCGCCAGTTGTCGATGAACAACTTCGCCGCGACGAACGTTTCAGTTTTCGAAGCGGGGGCGACATCTTTCTCTTTTAGATATCCCGCAGTCTTCGCACCATTCGCTTCACCTGCACCATACTGCCCGCGAACGACGAAGTCATCGACGTTCTGCGAACGAATCTGGCGAATGGATTTGTAAACCTTCACCTTCTCATCGCGGATGCTGATCGCGTCGAGCGCGGTCGGCGGTTCCATGCTCACCAGCGCCATCAGCTGGAACAGATGGTTCTGCACCATGTCGCGCAGCGCGCCGCTCTTGTCGTAATATCCGCCGCGCGTGCCGACGCCGAGCGTTTCGCTCACGGTGATCTGGACGTGATCGATGTACTTGTAATTCCAGATCGGCTCGAAGATCGAATTGGCGAAGCGCATCACCATGAGGTTCTGCACCGTCTCTTTGCCGAGATAGTGATCGATGCGGAAGACCTGCGATTCGTCGAAGTAGGTGTGCAGCAGTTTGTTCAGATCGCGCGCTGATTTCAGATCGCGGCCGAAGGGCTTTTCGATCACGATGCGCTGCCAGCCCTTGCCGTCGGCGCTCGTGTAATGTGGATGGCAGCGCCCGAGGCAGTTAATGATCGGCTCAAAGGTCGTCGGCGGAGTGGAAAGATAGAACAACCGATTGCCCGCGGTGCCGTACTTGTCATCCATCTCGCGAAGTTTCATCGCGAGCTTCTTGTGCGATTCGTCGCTGCCGTATTCGCCGGAAATGTAGTACGTCGCCTTTTCGATCCGCGACCAGACCTGCTGATCGACCGGCTTGGTGCGAGCAAAGCTCTGCACTGCCTCGCGGCATTCCTTGCGGTATTCGTCGTCCGTCATCTCCGTGCGGGAATAGCCGACGAGCGCGAAGTTCTCCGGCAGTAACTTTTCGCGCGCCATTTCGTACAGCGCGGGGATCAACTTTCGCCGGGCCAGATCTCCGCTGGCGCCAAAGATCACAATCGCACACGGATTCGCGGTGGGCATGGGTCCTTCCTTCTGGCAACAAGTGTTCCCAGATTCGGTAGAATTTCAACATGCGACGACCCCTGGTTTGCCTGGTGCTGCTCTGCGCCTCAATGGTTGCTGCCGATCCGGTTGAAGTGACCGTTCGAAAGGAGCCGCTCGTGAATGGCGAAATCACCCGGCTGCAGTGCGGGCAGTTTATCGAATACCTTTGCGATCTCGTACCATCGATGTGGGCGGAGAAGCTTTACGACAACAGTTTCGAGGGGCTTTCAACCTACGGCTTCGTCTACCTCAAAGAGACGGATTTCAGGGAGAAGCCGTGGCATCCGAGCGGCGCGACGAATCGCGCGAAATTGGAGCTCGACAAGACGCAAAAAATCAGCGGCGATGTTTCGATGAAGATCACGGCCGAACAGGGACCGCCCGCGACGGTCGGAATCAGCCAGGATGGTCTCTACGTCGAAACGAATGGACGATATACGTTCTCCTGTTATCTCCGTGCAGAGCAACTCGCCTCGCCCGTGCAGGTGCGAATTCATCAAAAGGGTAAAGAGCTTGCGGGTTGCGAATTTACACCGACCGAACATTGGCAGCGATTCTCAACGACGCTGACAACAACGGAGGCGGGTGACAATGCGACCTTGACGGTCGAGTTTCGCTCACCCGGAACGCTCTGGCTCGACAACGCATCGCTGATGCCGGAGAAGACAATCGGCGGATGGCGCGAAGACGTCGTCAAAGCGCTGCGCGAGCTCAAGCCCGGCATCATTCGCTTCGGCGGAAGCTCGGTCGAATATCCGAACTTCGAATGGACGACGCTGATTGGCGATCCGGATCATCGCAAGCCATTCCGCGCCTGGGGCGGATTGCAAAACCCCGCCGCGGGGATGGAGGAAATCGTGCAGTTGATTCAATCGGTCGGCGCGGAGCCGCTCATGTGCGTGCGTTTTAATGGAAAGACGCCACAGGACGCCGCCGACGAAGTCGAATACTTCAACGGCGCGAGCAGCACAAAAATGGGCGCGATGCGGGAAAGGAACGGCCATCCCGAGCCGTACAAGATCAAGTACTGGCAGATCGGAAATGAAGTCGCTTCGCCGGAGTACGACGCGAAGCTCGCGGATTTCTGCAAAGCGATGAAGGCGGTGGATCCGTCGATCAAGCTGATTTCGTCGTTTCCGTCCGCGAATGCAATCGAGAAGGCACGCGATCTGCTCGATTACGTGGCGCCTCACCATTACACGACCGATCTGAACTGGGAGGCGAAGAACTTCGGCGAGATTCGCGAGCTGCTGAAGCAGCACGCGCCGGGGAAATCAATACACGTGGCGGTGACGGAATGGAACACGACCGCCGGCGACGCCGGGCCGAAGCGCGCGATGCTGTGGACGCTGGGGAATGCGCTCGCCTGCGCGCAATATCACAATCTGATGCATCGCAACTGCGATCTGGTGGAAATCGCGAATCGGTCGAATCTCACCAACAGCTTTTGCTCGGGGATCATCCAGTGCAATCGCAGCACACTCTACAAAACACCGACGTATTACGCGCAGCAGTTGTATTCCGAACTTGCCGGTAGGACTCCGCTCAAAGTTGAGAGTAACGGCCCGTTGGATCTGAGCGCAACAATCGCGGCGGACGGGAAGACTGTCACGCTCTTTGCGGTGAATGATACCGCGAACGAAGTTCAGGCTGTGCTGAAGCTGCCGGAGTTGCACAAAGATGGCGAACCGATCGATCTTTGGAGACTGGAGGATCGCGAAGACGCGGGCGAACCGGATGTAACGAACAGTTTCGAAGCTCCCGAGCGCGTCGCGGTGCGTTTCTCAGTTGCGGGCGAGCAGGCGGCGAGCGTGCGCGAACATTTCCCGCGCTATTCGCTCACCGTGCTTCGGTGGGAATACAAATGAGGACTACGCTTTCGCGTCGCCCTTCAATTGTCGTGCTTCCGGCTCGGTCTTGGTTGTGACGTCGCTGCGGACGACGTTGTGTCCGCCGAACTGTTTGCGGAGAGCGGCGCAGAATCTGGCGGAGTAGTTTTCCTTGTCGCGTGATTCGAAGCGTGCGAACAAGCTCGCCGCGATGACCGGCGCGGGGACGTTCTCTTCAATCGCGGCCGCGACGGTCCATCGGCCTTCGCCGGAATCTTCGACGTACGGCTGAATCGTCTGCAGCGTGCTGTCCTCGCGCAGCATCTCTTCGGCCAGTTCCAACAGCCAAGATCGAATCACACTTCCACGATTCCACACAGCGGCGACCTTGTGAAGGTCGAGATCGAACTGCGATTTGCGCAGGATCTCGAACGCTTCACCATATGCCTCCATCAATCCGTATTCAGCGCCGTTGTGAATCATTTTGACGAAGTGGCCTGAACCGTGCGCGCCCATCCGTTCCCAACCATTCTTTGGCGCGAGCGTGTCGAGAATCGGTTTGCAGGTCGTGATGTCTTTTTCCTCCCCGCCGACCATCATGCAGTAGCCTTCACTGCGGCCCCAGATTCCGCCGCTGGTGCCGACATCGACGAAGCCGATTCCGAGCTTCTTCAGCGCCTCTCCGCGACGAAGCGAATCTTTGTAGTAACTGTTTCCGCCGTCGATGATGATGTCGCCCGCACTCATGATCTTTGACAGTTCGGTGATCACGGATTCTGTTGCATTGCCGGCCGGCACCATCACCCACACGACGCGCGGCGCCGATAGATTCTTCACCACGTCATCGAGCGTCTTCACGAGCGTCACGCCTTCGACGCCTTCCAGATCGGGATTTGGATCGCGCGCGTAGCCGACGACTTGATGTCCGCCCTTCACCGATCCATCGGTCGACCCTTTCGTGAGGCGAAGGGTCATGTTGCCGCCCATTTTTCCAAGCCCGATGAATCCGATCTTCACGGCGACTCCTTCCCAAAAGCACGACGCCGTGGCAGAGGTGCCACGGCAAAACGCGCCACCGCGAATCATTCAGTCCGCGGTCGTACTATTCAACCAAAAACCGCATCAGCGCGAGACGACGCCACGGCCAACTTTCTGCCTGTGCGACGCGCCGTCCCAATCTTGGACCGAGACGGTGGTGCCACGGCCTGGGCCGCTGAGTGCCGCCATGCGACCCTGGTCTTCGTTCAGCGCCTGCTCCAAATCGCTGCCGAATTTTCGACCAGTCCGGCGGATCGCGCT
This sequence comes from Phycisphaerae bacterium, assembly GCA_025924315.1. GTDB lineage: Bacteria > Planctomycetota > Phycisphaerae > Tepidisphaerales > Tepidisphaeraceae > JAICIO01. The sequence goes on along the minus strand of JAICIO010000166.1, from coordinate 6,049 downwards.
GCCGCCCCCGCCTTGAGTGATCCCCTGATAAAATTCGTATACGGCGTACCCCAGCAGCACATAAAACGCCAACTTTGCCAAGCGGAACATATGGGCCTCCAAGCAATTTGAGTGAAATTCTATAACACCGATTGCGCACGGCGCGCCTATGCGCATGCTTTCGCAAACATCGCGCCAGCAAGTTCGAAATGTTCTTGCATCGAGTGATAACCCTCGGTAAGGTGTCTCTCGGATTGCAGCAAATCTTGGTTGGCAGCTGGGGTATTAGTGAGGAGAGAGTGCAGCTACCCTTCGCCTCCCCCGTTCTACATCTCATGGTTTGATTGACTTGACCGCGATGCGCGTGCGGCCCGGGTCGATCTCAACAAGGTGGTCGCGGTGCAAACCGCACCCGGAGGGAGTTACATGATCGCGAAAGACGAACGCAGGAGACCTGCTCGGTGTCGAGTGCCGCTGGGCATTCTTGCCGTATTGACAGCGACGATCCTCGTGCAGCAAGCGTCCGCTGCAACGCAAGAGTACTTCGACACGAATGGAACCACGTCCGGTATCGGTAGCTGGGCAAACAATGGCTCATTCAGTTGGGATGGAACAAACTGGCAAATCGGCTCGTCAACCGGATCAACCATCAGCACCTGGGTCAATGACGGAACCGGCTTCGCGCGCTTCTATCAGGGCGGCGGTACGAGCACCAGCCAAAAAAATGTGACGGTGAATGTCGGGCAGGCCGAAAATATGGCCGGCTTGTACCTGAACGGATCATATGAAACGCTCACGATTGGTACCTCTAGCCTCTCGGGCGCCCTGAACGTCTCGGCGGGGCTGCAGGGATTCCTCACCGGTAACAACAGCGCGAATGGGACGGGTGTGGTCATCAATGCGCCGATTACCGGCGCGACTGGCGGAATTTTGCAGCAGTCCTCGGGTGGGTTGTCGCTATACGGTGTCAACACATTCGGCGGCGGGTTTGGAACAACCGGCGGACAGGTTACCAACTATAACAACAACAGCTCCTTCGGAACGGGCAGCATTCAGTGGTCTGGAAGTAACGGTTCTATTCAAGGTGTCGTCAAAAACGGCGCGGCAGCCGTCACCATTTCTAACGATGTGTACTTCGAACCGATCAATAAAGACTTGGGCATCGTCGCTAATGATACCCCCAACACTGGGATAAATTTCGTTACGAATGGTTCGGCCGCTGCGCCAGGTACGACTTGGAGCGGGAACTGGCATCTCCCTGTTACTCAAAGCTACAACGTTGGCACCGTCACATATAACACGACCGGCGTAGCTACAATCGAAACGGGGACGTCGTCTAGCTTCAGCCAGATCAGCGGCGTGATCAGCGGTGACAGCAACACCAACCTCTGCATCGGCAGCGCCACGGCGGCGCAGACGGCTGGCGGTAACGCGGGCATGCTGATTCTTAGCGGTGCGAACACGTACACCGGCACCACTACCGTTTTTGGCGGAACAGTGAAACTTGGTGTGGCAAACACGCTTGCAAGTAACTCGCTCATCGACTTAAACGGTGGGACCCTCGATTCGGGCGGCTTCGTCCACGTGATGAGTTCCACCGACTTGGACATCTTTGGCGCCACTTCGACCGCTACGGTGACCACAATCAACACATCCTCCGGCGGGCAAATCAGTTTCTCGGAAAACACCAATATCGAGAACTGGGGAGAATTCGAGTCCGGCATTTTGAATGTGGTTGGTCCGCTCGCCACGCTTCGATTTGGAACCGACACCAGCGGACTCCGGTCGGATCAGCTTGCGATGATCGAGTTCAACGGTGACTCATCGTCGCTCGGAACTGGTTTCCTGACGAATGATGGCTACCTCGTTCCCGAGCCGTCGTCCTTAGCTTTCGCATTCATCGGTGCTCCGCTGCTCCTGCGTCGTCGCCGGCGACGTGTGGCGTAACGTTGATTCGTTTTCTTCGCGATCTCAGGCGGGTCGCCCGAATTTCGGGTGACCCGTTTTTTTTCCGCAGGCCTTTGCGCCGTTTAAAGGCCCTGCCTCCCGCACTACAATCCTGCGTCATGCGTGACCCGCGCCTCGAAAAACTCGCCGATGTGCTTGTGAATTATTCTGTTGGCGTGAAGCCGAATCAGCTCGTACGGATCAGCGGTCCGCCGGTTGCGCAGCCGTTGATTGTTGCGCTTTTCGAGAAGGTCGTGCAGGCCGGCGGGCATCCGCTGGTGCGCATGGCACCGGAAGAAACGCAGGAGATCTTCCTCAAGAACGCCAGCGACGCGCAGCTCGCTTACGTCAATCCGGTCAATCTGTTCGAGTATGAGAAGATCGATTGCTCGATCGGGATCTGGGCGGAGGAAAACACCAAGGCGCTCTCGAATGTCGATCCGAAAAACATCGGCAAATCGCAGGCGGCGCGCAAACCGCTGCTCGACACCTTTATGAAGCGCGCCGCCAGCGGCGCGCTCAAATGGTCGGGCACGCAGTTCCCCTGTCAGGCGCCGGCACAAGATGCGGAGATGAGCCTCGCCGAATATGAAGATTTCGTCTTCAACGCTGGGCTGCTCAATCTTCCCGATCCGGTGGCGGCGTGGAAGAAAGTCAGCGAGCGCCAGCAACGCCTCGCGGATTTTCTTAACGGCAAGCGCGACTACCGCGTCATCGCCGCCAACGGCACCGACGTCCGCATGTCGCTCGCGGGCAAAACCTGGATCAACTGCGACGGCCACGAAAACTTCCCCGACGGCGAAGTCTTCACGGGTCCGGTGCTCGACAGCGTCAATGGCCAGATCAACTTCAGCTTCCCCGCCGTCCATCACGGCCGCGAATGCGACGGCGTGAAGCTCACCTTCAAGAACGGCAAGGCCGTCGATGCGAGCGCATCGAAGGGCCAGGATTTTCTTTACTCCATGCTCGACATGGACGGCGGCTCGCGCTTCCTCGGCGAATGCGCGATCGGCACCAACTACAACATCACGCGCTACACCAAGAACACGCTCTTCGACGAAAAGATCGGCGGAACGTGCCACTTCGCGCTCGGAGCCGGCTATCCCGAGACCGGCAACGACAACCAGAGCGGGCTGCACTGGGACATGGTCGTCGACCTGAGAAACGGTGGCCACATCGAAATCGACGGCGAAACGATCAACGAGAACGGCAAATTCACCCGCGACGAATGGCCGGGGAATGATTAGCGAGGCGGGGCGCGATCATCTCGAAGCCCGTCCTATGACTGCACGCGCCGGAGCGAGATGGTACTGCAGCCGCCGAGCGAGCTAACCACATCCGACTCGAGCTCCTGAATGAGAGGTCATGCAAGTGAAGTATCGGCGAAACGGTGATTGAATTCGCAGTCCCCGCCCGGTTAAATCGCAGCATGGGCACGCAACCTCCACCTGACCTCTCCAGCATCAGTCGCCGCCAGATCCTAACAACCTCTCTGACCTTTGCCGGCACTGCTTTCATCGCGTCTTCCACGATCGCCGCCCAGAGCGCAACGCATCCCGTGAAACCGCCGCGTGCAACGACCGCGACGAAACTTCCCGATGATCTCGTGTGGCACGATGTGCGAGATTGGGGCCTCGAAGGTCGGGCGTTTGACGATACGGAGAGTTACTTCGATCGACTGACGAAGCGCGCGAAGGATGTCGTGCGGAAGGAGGTTTGGAGCCTGTCGCATCACACCGCCGGGATGTCGACGCGGTTTCGGGCGAAGACGGATGCGATTTACGTGCGGTATGAGTTGACCGACTCCGCCCTCGCGATGCCGCACATGCCGGCGACGGGGGTTTCGGGGGTGGATTTGTACGCGAGCCTCGACGGGAAGTGGCGATGGGCGGCGACGCTGCTGCCGCACGATGCGGCGATCGCGGCGAAGCTGGCGCTCAATATCGATGCTGTCTCGCGGGAGTACCAACTGAACTTTCCGCTCTACAACGGCGTGAAGTCGATGGAGATCGGTGTGCCGAAAGGCGCGACGTTCGAGCCGATCGCGCCGCGGAAGGAGAAGCCGATTCTGTTTTACGGCACATCGATCACGCAAGGCGGATGCGCGTCGCGGCCGGGGATGGCGTTCTGTGCAATCCTCGGGCGGCGGCTCGATCGGCCGATGCTTAACTTTGGTTTCTCTGGAAACGGTCGGACCGAAGTGGAGGTCGTGAAGTTCCTCGCGGAGATCGACGCAGGCGTTTTCGTGCTCGACTGTATGGCGAACATGGGCTCGATTCCCGTGACCGAGCGCACCGAAGCCGTGGTCAAGCTTCTCCGCGGAAAGCGCCCGGAAATGCCGGTCCTGCTGCTCGAAGAGCGCCTGCTCGCGACGGCGCCGTTCATTACGGAAAATCGCGAAACCCACCTCGCGAAATGTGCTGAGCTGAGAAAAGCATATGACCATCTCACCAGCGCGGGCGTGAAGCATCTGCATTATCGCAAAGGTGACGATCTCATCGGCGGCGACGGCGAAGCGACGGTGGATGGCTCACATCCGACGGATCTGGGAATGGTGAGGTACGCGGATGCGCTCGAGCCGGATCTGCGGAAGATCTTGGAGCAATCGTGAACGCCGCTTCGATTCGTCTCGCGACCGAGGCCGATCTCCCGGCGATCAATGCAATCTACAACCACTATGTTCGCACTTCGGTCTGTACCTATCAGGAGACGGAGGACGCGCTCGAGGATCGCGCCGCGTGGCATCAGGCGCATCCGCGCGATTATTTCCCCGCGACGGTGGCCGAGTTGAATGGCGAAGTCGTTGGATTTGGCTCGCTCTCGCCCTTTCGCGCGCGAAGCGGATATCGGTTCACCGTCGAAAACGCGGTATACGTCCGGCACGATCTCCATCGCCGCGGAATCGGTCGAATGTTGCTCGCAGATCTCATCGAGCGCTCGCGAGCAATCGGGCACAAGAGCATCATCGCGGTGATCGATGCGGAACAATCCGGCAGCATCACACTTCATCGCGAATTCGGATTTGAACTGTGCGGTGAGCTCAAACAGGCGGGGTATAAGTTCGATCGGTGGTTGGATGCCGTGTTCATGCAACTGCTACATTCGAAAGACAAATAACCGGTCCGCTGAAGCGGACCCTACAAATTCTGAGTCGTACTCGGAATAATTGCGTTGGATTTTTCGTTTGACTTACCGTGAGGAACATCGCTATGTTTCCCCACCTCGATTCGTCATGGTGATGAATCGATCGGAAATACCGAAGGATTTGAACGTGCCCGGAACCAGCGCCAAGACAAACTCCATAACCTTTTTGGGGAATCCAGAAAGAACTCTGTCGGCGCGCGGCGCCGGGTGAGCGCATTGTTTCAACGCAGCTTACTCGCACCCCGCCGACGCAATCGGCGGGGTTTTTTGTTGCGCTGATTGGACCGCCTGCTCGCGCCGTGACGCCGCGCGACCCAGGCGAAACACGAACTTCAGCCGGCGCTGGCTGGCGGCGCTCTCGGTCTGCACTTGCATCGACCTTGAGTGTTCCGCAAACAGCATCGGAACGGCGTCAGTTGAGGACCGCGAATAGCTCAGACGGGTAGAGCACCGATTTCATAAATCGGCTGTCGTTGGTTCGACTCCAACTTCGCTCCAAGGTGTCTGAAAAACACCTGTCACAGTTGCAGTCTCGAGGAATCGTCCGGAGGGCGCGCTAGCTTTCGATTCATCGGGGAAGTGATGGATCGTGAGGCAACGCCGAGGCGGCTTTGCAGATCGCAAAACCGCGCTCGCGACATCAGACGACCTACGGGCCGCCCGCGTGAATGGGGGCACGCGGCGGCTCATTTGAACGAGTTCCCTCGCGAGCGATGGATGCGATTTCCGTCGTCAACGCGCGGCGAGTCGTTCGGCTCGATCCTCGAGCTGCATTTTGCATTTACTCCCCTCTCCCTTGAGGGAGAGGGTTAGGGTGAGGGTGGAGCGTGGTGGTTCGAGTCGCGAGGTTTTTACAAGAACGCCTGGACGTCACTTGCGAGAACGACGCAACTCGACTGCCACGCTCGACCCTCACCCTTACCCTCTCCCTTCCAGGGAGAGGGGATTAGAGAAAGAAAGGGAGGTCATCATGATCCGT
>JAICIO010000165.1 GCA_025924315.1 Phycisphaerae bacterium | reverse complement strand
GGGGGTTGTCTGTTTTCAATTGGGCATATTAACGCCCAAAACAATTCTCCTATTTCAACTCTGTTGGGGGGGCCATCCCCCCCGGGTTTTATGTACCCGGGTAAAATTTAAAACCGGGGGCTTTTAGGCGCACCCTACAAAAATCAACGAAATCTCTTCCTCTATTTCACGGGATGCTGTTTCAGGTCATCACGGACTTCATTCAGGGCATTCACCATGTACGCTGTCACGAGAACGGGATTGTCCTCCATCCACCGCTTCTCGCCCGACCAGCTGCCGTCCGGCTTTTGCAGCGACGCGACTTTGTTGATGAACTCCACCCGCCAATCGTGCGCGTTTCCCTTCGGATCGTTCACCACCGGCTGATCGTACGTCGCCAGCGCCCGCGCCATGGTGTGATAGTAGTAATACAAACCACTCTTCGCGGCCGTAGGATCGTTCGTCTGAAGACCGGGATTCTGATCGAGCGTCCAGTTCTTGGTAATCCAATCCCACGCCGCCTTCACCCGCGGATCATCTTTCGTCAGTCCGGCGTAGATGAAGCTCTTGAGCCCGGCATACGTCATTGAACCGTAACTGCGGAGGAAGCGTTTCCCGTCCGGGCCGGTGAATGATCCCGCGATGGAGTCGCCGTTGCCGGCGGGGGTGTAAACAAATCCGCCGTCGTTACCGGCCCAGCCCTGATCGTTTGTTTCGGAAAGATTTTGCGTGCGTGTGACGAATTTGAGCGCCGCCTTGTAGGCCGGATCATTCGGCGAAATGCCCGCATCGTGAAGCGCTTCCAGCGCCATCTGCGTGTTGCTCATGTCCGGCCGCTGCGAGTGGCCGTAGCCAAATCCGCCGTAACGATTGTCGCCTTCGTTGACCGGCTTGCGCTCTTTCGATTCGCCGGGATCTTCGTTCCATTGCAGCGTGCGAAGGAACTTCACCGCCTTGTCCGTCACGGACTTGTAGCGATCGTCATTCGTCGCCGCGAGAGAGCTGATCGCGATGGCCGTGTTGTAGTTCGCGTTCATGTCTTTGTAGATCCCGCCGTCGGGCTTCTGCTGCGCGAGGAGTGCGTCGTACGCTTTGCGCACATTCGGATCGTCCAGCTGCCCCGCGCCCGCAAATGCCTTCGCCGCGATGGCGGTGATCGCGGGGGGATCGTCCGGGCCCTGCCATGAGCCATCTGGCTTCTGCTGCGACTTGAGATACGCGAGCCCTTTGTCGATCAGCGCTTTGGCTTTGCCGTCCGCGCTTTCCGCGCGAGCGGCGCCGACGAATAGAACGAACGCCATCGCAGCGAGAATTGATTTCCGAATCATGTTCACCTCGAACCTCAGCATAGGTTACGACTCTTTCTCTTTCATCTTCCGACGCAGTTTCTCTTCAAGAAGTTGCAGCTCTTTCTGCTGAACCGCCAAGCGCTCCCTCCGAGCTTCCAGCTCACGCTCCAGCCTTACTTCCGGCGGATCTTGATGCATGTGCGAATAGGGAACCTTGTAATCCGCGGGAAGGATTTCGAAACGAGCTGGCGTCGGATTCCTCCGCATCTCCATCCACGCGCCCAGTGCAAATCCGAGCAGGATGACGAACAACACGCAGAGTACCGCACTGATCGCCGACATGAGCAAAAGGTGCACATCGACGAAGAGCACCAGTTGAATGAACCAGAATGCCATTCCCAGAAAGGTCACGATGACCGCCAGAAGCGGCGTTCGCCGATTCTGCGCCTGCATTCCCAGGCCCAGCGTCGCGAGCGTTATCCCGAAGAAGACGGATGCGATGAGCGAATATGTGACCGCCATCTGTGCGGAATAACGCGACCATCCCACATTCACAAGCCACGTCTTCGTCGCGGTCTCTTTCGAGATGAAGGCGCTCGCGCAGCCGACGAACATGGCAGCGACAAACATCATGACGCCGACGACTTGGAAGATCGTGCCGACCCCCTGGCCGAAGGCGCGGGGCGGCGGAGACGGCTCCGAAGCGGGTTCGGTACGCTCGGTCACACACGTAGCGTACCACGAAACGCGGTTTTTCTTGCGATGCTGTGGCGTGCGGCGTACAAGTCTCGTCATGCGCCGACTTTATTTGCGAGATTGTGCTCCGGGGGACATTGTCGATGACGTTTACGTCGTCAGCGGAAAGCAATTCGCCGCGTCGAGCAATGGAAAATACTACATTAAGGCATTCGTCTCCGATCGCACCTCGCAGGTCACCGCGCGCATGTGGAACGCCACGCGCGAGATCTTTACCGCCATGCCCGAAGCGGGCTTCATCAAGGTCCGCGGGCGGATTGAGAACTATCAGAACAATCTCCAGTTCATCATCGAGCAGATGTGGCCGGCGAAGGACGGCACGTATGAGGTCAACGACCTCATGCCGCACACGAACCGCGACATCAACGAGATGTGCAAGAAGCTGCATGAGATCTGCGGCAGCATTCAGAACCGCTATCTCGGCGCGCTCGTGCAGGCGTATCTCGATGATGAAGATCTGATGGGGAACTTCTGCAAGTCTCCGGCGGCGCAAAGCTTTCATCATGCGTTCATCGGCGGACTGCTCGAACACACGCTCAATGCGATGGAAGTCGGCGACGCCATCGTGAAGTTCTATCCGGGGCTCTCGCGCGATCTCGTGCTCGCGGGGATTTTTCTGCACGACATCGCCAAGACCTGGGAGCTGAAGTACGAGACCGCGTTCGGTTACACGGATGGCGGGCACCTCGTCGGTCACATCGTGAAGAGCGCGATGTGGGTTGAACACAAGGCGAAGAAAGCTGAAGAAATCCTCGGCGAGAAGATTCCGCAGAACCTGATCGACGTGCTGCAGCACATCATCATTTCGCATCACGGCGTGCCGGAATTCGGCGCCGTGAAAGTCCCCTGCACACCCGAAGCGATCGCGGTCCACATGATCGAGAACATGGACGCGAAGCTGATGATGTCGCTGCAGGTCTGCCGCGGAGAGGCCAGCGAGGGCGAAGGCAACTGGACGGAGTACATGAAAGCTTTTGGCGGAAAGTTGTTCCGGCCGGATGTCGCGCCGTCAGAGGTCTTCGACACGGAAGCTGAGCAGCAGAATTCTCCCGAAGCGCCCAAGTCACCGACGTTAAAGATGGAAATCACCAACCCGCTGTTCGAGTCGAACCACAAGAAATAACGCCTGTTGATAACTCTGCCTGATCTTTGCGAGCTGCGCAACAATCCCGCTATTCTCTGATGCAGCGTCAGGGAGGACGAGGCTCCCGCCGAGCCGTTTTGTTTGACAACGCTCGGCTCGGCAGGAGCCTCGCCCTCCCAATTCATCTCAAAAGGGTCCCTTACCAGGAGCGGTCATGAAGCACGTGAAGTGGATGGTCGTGGGCGTACTGGCGTTGTGTGTCTCCGGTGTCGTTCTGCGCGCCGCGGACGAACAAAAGCCGGCGGATTCTTCGGACAAGACAACCAAGACGGATTCATCGGATGAGAAGAAGCCGATGGCCGGCGGACGTTTGACTCAGCCGTACAGCAAGCTCACTTCGCTGAGCGACGACCAGAAGAGCAAGATCATCTCGATCCACAGGGACTACAACGCGCAGCGGAAAGAGCTCGACAAGAAAGAGCGCGACGAAATCATGGCGCTGCTCACCGACGATCAGAAGAAGGAAGTGGAGAAGATCGAAGGCGAGAAAAAGACGGGCGGGATGAAGAAGTCCGATTCGAAATCGTCGGATTCGAAATCATCTGATTCGAAGGCGTCCGATTCATCGTCGGGTAATAAGGCGGAATAAGGATCATTCGGATTCGGAGCCACGGACCAAACGAAAACCGCTCGTTCTCTCGAACGAGCGGTTTCTTCGTTTTCATTCAGCAGTTCTTTTACTTCTGAGCCGCATCAAGCGCTTCGCGGAAATCGCGCTCCTGCCTCAAGCCGACGAACTTTTGTGCGACTTGTCCGCCCTTAAACAGGATCACGGTCGGGATTGCACTGATGCCGTACTTCACAGAGATATCGCGATTCGCGTCGGTGTCGACTTTGCCGACTTTCACCTTGCCCGAATAGTCGGCCGCGATTTTGTCGATGGTGGGGGCGAGCATGCGGCAGGGCATGCACCACTCGGCCCAGAAGTCGACCAGCACCGGCTGCTCGGACTTCAGAACCTCTTGCTCAAAATTCGCGTCGGTGAATTCTTTGACATTCTCACTGGCCATTGAAGCTCCTTCGTTACCGCAAATGATAGGTGCGATTTGTAAATGTTGTCAACGAACGTAACCCCTTACGGGCGCTTGTGCATGAGGCGTTTCACTTGCGCCATGTTCACAATGGCCAGTAGCAGAAGCATCGCGCCGAGCACCAGCATCGTGATCGGAAAGAACAGTCCAAGCACTTTGATCGGCGAATCGGGGCCGAGCGTAAACCACCAGATCGCTGTCGCCGGTAGCGCAACGCCGAACGTCAGCAGGATCGGAATTAACGTGCGGCGAAATTCGAGTGATGGACCGTGAACCGCGATTGCGGATTTTTTCGGAATAAAAACTTCCGGCGCCGGCGCGGGAGCGACGACGACGTCGTCATATTCATCCTCTGCGACGAATGCGGGCTCTTCCGGTTGCGCAGGCGGCTCTTCGATCGGCGGCGATTCGGGAATGTAGGCGGAAGGAATCGCCGGTCGTGCCGGTCGTGACGATCGTGCCGGAGAAGATTGCGGTTCGATCGGCGCGCCGGGCGCAGCCGGGCGTCTGCGCTGCGGTTGCGATTCGTTCTGCGGTGCTTCCATCGGGATGATCGCGTCGCTCGGTGCGGCTTCATCGTGAATGGAATCCTGTTCTCCCTCCGCGAGTCGGCGCAGCGCATCGGTGGTTTCATCCTCATTTTCGCGTGTCATCCGCTCACCTCATTCGATCGCGAGAACCGTCGTATTTCCCCCGTATTATCGGACTATTTGTGCAGAGACTGTTGCGCGAGGGAATTTACCTGATCGAAAATTCACACGGTCATTATAGTGACGCGCATGGCCGCGCTAAAGGAATGGCGGGCGCGCAGACCAGCCGTCGCGGGAATGTTTTATCCCGCCGACGCAGATGAGTGTCGCCGACTGGCTCGGCGATATGTCTTCCGAGACGAAGACGCATCGAGCAGATCGGCGCAGCGAAGTGAAAAACTTGAACCGCGTGCGCTCGGTGGAATTGTTCCGCACGCGGGTTGGATTTGCAGCGGCGCGATCGCGGGTGAAGCGATCCGCGAGATCGCGAAAAGCGCCGGCGCGATGGATGTGGTCGTCGTGTTCGGCGCGGTGCACACGCCGATCGAAATCGACTTTGCGGCGCTCGATTCGCACATGTCGTGGCTTGAGCCCGGAAGTGAAACGCAAGTCGCGAACGAGATTCGAGCGAAGTTATCGGCCGCGGGCGGATTGTTTGCGATCGATGATCAGTTTCATCATCGCGAGCACGCGGTTGAAGTTGAGCTTCCGCTGATTCGTGAAGCCTGGCCGAGCGCGACGCTGCTGCCGATCGAAGTGCCGCTGATCGACGACGCGATCGAAATTGGAAAGCGCGTCGCGCGACAGCTGAATGAAACGAACTTGCGCGCGGTGTTTCTGGCAAGCAGCGACCTGACGCATTACGGCCCCGCGTACCGGTTCGCCCCCGCGGGCGTTGGCCTGCAAGGGCTCGACTGGGCGAAGCGGAATGACCGTCGCGTGCTGGATCGGATCGAGGCGTTCGAGATTGACCAGATCGTTTCGGAAGTGCGCCACAACCAGAACGCCTGCGGCGGAGGTGCAATCGCCGCGATGATGAGCGCGTGCCGCGAGCTCGGAGCGAGCGGCGCGCGAGTGATCCGGCACGCGAGCAGTTATGAGACGCTCGCAGAGGTCGCGCCGCAGAGGCCCGATAATGCGGTTGGGTATGCAGGCGTAGTCGTGAAGTAATGCTCACCAAGCCCACGGCTTAAGCCGTGGGCATGATGTGACTGAGCGACGTTGCGAAATGGCAACACCGTCCATCACATCATTGCGATGTGGTTCGAAAAAGCGCGTGGATGTTTCGGGGAAACATCATCCGTCACAACCGGCAGCGCAGTTGCGATCGGGCCGGTGGGACGGAACGCGATTTTAGTGGCATGTGGGGTGTTTTCATAGTTCGCCGCGCTCCGCACGGATGTGGAACGGCCTTTGCCAATGGCTTGGTCCACTGGTCAAGTCCACAACGAGGAGATGAAATGAACGAACAGGAGTTCCAGTCGAAGCTTGCTGAGTTAATGGGTGAAATCAGCACGCTGCCGGCCACGGAGCGACAGAAGCTTGAGAAGCTCGCGGTTGAAACCCGCCAGCGCCACGAGCGGCTCAAGCAGACCGTCAGCGGTTTGCAGGAGAGCCTCGATTACCTCCGCCTCAGCATTAAGTATCTGGTCTTCGATCTCGAAGCCACCCGCCGCGAGAACGGCTACCTCCGCAAGATGCTCGAAGAGACCAGCGGAAACAACGAATAGTCTTCTAACGTCAGCGTTGATTGATCCGGGCCGCTCGCCAGGACGGCCTGGGTCAAACATAAAACGGAAACGGCAGGCGCCGGTTGGACGCCTGCCGTTTTCTTTTTTCCGTTTTATAGGGTGCGCTCTAGCGCACCAGTTATTCATCCGTTCGAAAGGCAAATAACCGGTGCGCTGAAGCGCACCCTACGCGGCGCGCGACCGGCTTACGGCAAATTCGGATGACGGCCGACGCTGTTGGGCTCGAGGCCGTTCAGCGCGAGTTTCGCCCGACGTCGACGAACGTACCAATTCGCGACGAGTGCGCCGCCCGTAAGCGTCACCAGCGCCATTCGTTGCCAGATCGAAACCGGTGTCGATTCGATCGACGCGGTCACCGGCTGGATCGACTTCGACAGACTTTGCTGCAGCGCGATGCGGTGGGCGAGCGCGCGGAGCGATTCTGCCTGGTCCGCCTGATGCATCGCGAACTGCGTCGGCGTGCCGTTCATCATCGTCGACTCTTCAATGCGGCTCGGCTGATGCAGCACATCGCGATCGAGGACTTGAAACCACGGCTTCGTTGCCTGCGCCGTCGGATTCTGATGGAAGATCCCGTCCTCGCGAAGCATTTGCGACAGCGGTGAGAGATCGATTCCGTGCGACGAGCTTTCGACGGTCGCCTTCGTAGTCGTTGCATGCGGCGTGTGATCGGCGTCTTCAACGATCTTCGTTGCGAAAGTTGGCGCGCTGGTCGTCGGCTGAACCGACGGCAACGCGGTTGTCGTGGCTTTCGCATCATCGAGCGAAAGCGTGGTCACCTGATCACTGGTGTCCGACTTCGTGTTGGTGTCGGTATCCACGGGCGTGCTGATGACCTGCTTCGGATCGGTCGCGGCCGGCGTCGAAGGTGTTTGCGTGCTCGCCTGCGACTGCGATGCGTCGCCCGACGAAACTGCGGGCGACCAGGGCGTCACGAAATACGTGATTCTGAACGAACGATCGCCGAAGGGTGATTCGAAACTTTCGACGAATCGGCGCGCGGAAAGCGGCGCGGAGAAATACGGATGAAAATCCACATGAATGGGCGCGGCTGATGTTTCCGATCCGCCCGATGTAGCGAAGCTGAACTCCGCGATTGTTACTACCGGCTGAGGCATTGCCGCCGAGAGCAATCTCCGCGGCTCGAGCGATTCGAGCATCGGTCGGTACAGAATCGGTTCATCCCGTATGGTGGCCGACGTCATCTCTTTCATAACGAACTCCGTTGTCGCAACTGTCCCCGCATTTCGAGGGGGAGGGCGAGGCGCCCGCCGAGTCGTTCTGTGCGCTCCGGCCAGGAACGGCTCGGCGGGAGCCTCGCCCTCCCGCCGACAAAGCAATCGCGCCGCATAGCCCGCGGCTGTCCTCTTTCAGTTGCGCGCGAAACCATTTCGCTTACGAAAAATTCGTCGAAGTGAAAAGTTTTTTTCAGGCTAGTGAGATGGAATCGGCTGAACTTCTCGATGCATCATCGTCCGCTCATTTTGCGGCTGTCGGTCCGGGCCTTGAAGGCGGGCATCCTCGACGAGATAGATCAATCCGGGAATGGCGCCATCAAACTTGAGATGGCTTTGATCGTCGGTTGGGACTTCCCAGCAACATCGCCAGAATGTTTGCCCGCCGACGATCGGATAAACGAGCATCTTCAATTTCGGCTGGGGCTTGCCGCTGATTTGCTGAAGATCGACGTCCGCTGATGAAGTGGGAGCAAGTCGAATCGGCCGCTTTAGAAAGTCGCCGACGCCGGAAACTTCGAACTCGCCGGCGCCCGCGAGTTTTCGATCGCGGGTTTCAACGTACGCATGGAGCCCCGTCGAACCGGGGAACCCGTGAATGTAATACTCGCCGTTGTTGTCCGTACTCGTCTTTTCACCATATCCGTAGGCCGTCCCGTAATGGATCTTCTGCGAAGAGACGACTCGCACGACGACATCCTTCGCGGGTGTGCCGTCCGGCATCATGGCCTTTCCGCGGACGTCGACGAGCGGTTTGGGCGATGACGGCAGAGTGTAGGTGACGTCCGTCTCGTCGCCGCTTACGATGAAGTCTTTGGAGGTTTCGTCGCCGGTGACGTACGTTCCGCCCGGGGTATTGGTCAGCAGAACGTAGCCCTTTCCCGGTAACACGCGCCACTCGATTTTGCCGTTCTTGTCGGTGCATCCGCCGCGGCGGATCTCGCCCATGACGAGCTGCAGTCCGACGCCGGCAACGCCATCGTGCGTTTCCGGATCCTGCGCGATCACGCGCAGCAGCGATCCCTTTTCGGCGCTGATGTCAAAGTTGTCGATCGTTTGTCCCGGCTGAACCGTGACCTGTGAAATACCCGAGCAATAGTCCGGATGGCGGATCGAGACGTTGTATTGCCCCGTCCCACCATTTGCCGCCCACGATCCGCCGATGGCAACGAGCTTGTCGCATTCGAAGGCGCCGTCCGAATCTGTTTTCGCGAAATGCAACTCGCTCATCCACGTGGCGCTGAAGCAGACGAGCGCGCCGCCGATTCCTTCGCCATCCTCGTTCCGCACCGTACCGCGCACCATGCCCGCCGGCGTGAGTTTCATTTCGACGTCAGCACCGGCCGGCTTTTCGACGCGTGTCCACTGATCGGAGAAGCCCGGCTTTGAAGCGATGAACGCGAGGTTTGCGCGCGGCAAATGATCGACCGTCGCGCGCCCATTGCGATCGGTGGTAGCGTAAGCGAGGCGAATATTGGTCGGAAGCTGTATCCGATCGCGCAGGGATGGCTGCGCGTTTCCAGCGTCACCGGCGCTGTTGATCCAGACGGTTGCGTTCTCGACGGGCTGGCCTTCGGGATTCTTCACGAGAAACGTTTGCTTCGCTGGCGGAGTGAGGACGATGTCATACGACGCGCGATGCTCGAACGCGATGATGTTCACCCAGCCGATCGCTCGATCCGGATGCGACGCGGTCACGATGTAATAGTTGCTCTCTTTGGTACCCGTGGGGACATCGAATTGAAGCTTTTTCGTGAAGTGATAAGAGCCGTCCGCGGCGCTTTGGGTTGTTTCGATCACTTCGTTGTCGAGCCCCCAGTCGTCTCGATGGGAGTAGAGCATGAGCTTCGCGCCGGCGATGGGTTTGCCATTGGAATCGCGGACGGTGCCCGCGGGTTGCGCGGTCGATGAGATCGTAATGAAGAGGCAAAAAAGAACGACGCGGCCAAGGTCACCGAAACGCATGGCCGCATCGTAAAGATTGGGATAATTACGTAAATACGTAACTACGTAAAGAAAGCACAGCGCGTCCTTACGTGATTACGTATTTACGCATTCTCGAATTCACTCTGCCAGCAATTTTGGAATCAACTC
Organism: Phycisphaerae bacterium; assembly: GCA_025924315.1. Classification (GTDB taxonomy): domain Bacteria; phylum Planctomycetota; class Phycisphaerae; order Tepidisphaerales; family Tepidisphaeraceae; genus JAICIO01. The sequence goes on along the minus strand of JAICIO010000165.1, from coordinate 1,127 downwards.
TTCGAAGTTCTCCCGCGCGTTCACCGTGCGCAACACGCCTTTCTTATCGATCAAAAACATTCGCGGGATGGAGTGAATGCCGTAGGCGTCAGCCAGCGGATGCCACTGCAGTTCGGGGTTCTTGGCGTCGAACAGCTGCGGCCAGGGCATCTTGGGGTCGTCCTTGATGAAGCTCGCGAGGGCGTCTTTTTCGGTGTCGCAGGAGACGCCGAGAACTTCGAGGCCCTTGTCGTGATACTTTTCGTAGGCGCTCTTCACCCGCGGAAGCTCTGCTTTGCACGGCCCGCACCACGTCGCCCAGAAATCGACGAAAACCACTTTGCCTTTCCAATCGTCGGTGCTCAGCGTTTTGCCATCGACCGTCGATCCTTTGATGGTGATCGGTTTGCCCTCGAGCGCGCGAAGTGTGCGGCGGTCTTTGATCTGGTCCTGAAGCTCTGCGAGCAGCTTGCCTTGTGCGTTGGCGAGAAGCAGATCTTCCACGCGCGTTTGAACGGCGGGCGCGTCGGCGGTTTCGTCATCGAAGAACGTGAGCGTGCCGAGCAGCTCCATGCCTTTAAGTTTGTCCTTCGATGCGGCCGTGACGTCGTCGAGGATCTTATTCTGTTCGTCAGCCTTGCCATGGGCGTCTTCCCATCGCGCCATAAGCAGCCCCGCGGTGGCGGCGCGCCCGTGGGCGGAATCTTCCTTCGATTTCTCCCTTAGGTCCTGGCGAACCTGGTCGTCGCCGAAGAGTGCGAGCAGCTCATACACCTCCGGGCGGCGCTGCATCGCCTCCACCTTTCCGCCGGGGCCGGTCGTGTCGAGCTCATCGAGAAGGGCGGCGCTTTCCTTGAGCGCCGCGACAGCCTTGTCCGCGACCGCTTTCCGTTTCTCCGGGTGATCAATCGCATCGATCGCGCCGGATGCCTGGAACTTCTGCCGCGAGGCTTCGAAGTCCTTCATAACCGCCTCGGTGTCCCGTCGGGCGGGCTGGGAGGTCGTCTGGCCGACGACAGGGAGGGCGGTGCCTATTAAGATAAGGACTGCGATCGGATAAAAACGTGTCATAGATTACCTTTAGATGTCGGTGTACTGAGCTTAGGCACGCCAGTCCCGTTGGAAAGTTGCGATTTTCGCCCTGTCGG
>JAICIO010000164.1 GCA_025924315.1 Phycisphaerae bacterium | reverse complement strand
GAACAGCATGAGCGATCTCAGCCATGAGATCAAAAAGACGTTCGCGCCATATGCGGGGCTGAAGGTCGTCACCTTTCACGCCGCGTGGGAGTACTTCGCCGACGCAGTCGACATCGACATCGTCGGCACGATCGAGCCGCACCCCGCCATCACGCCTTCGCCGGCGCAGGTGAAGCAGACGATTCAGCTGATGAAGGACCAGAACGTGAAGGTCGTCATCTGCGAAACGTACGACGACAGCAAGTTGGCGCAGTACATCGCGGATCAGGCCGGCGCGAAGATGGTCGTCCTGCCCGATCATGTGAATGGAGTGCCAGAAGCGAACTCGTATCAGGAGCTCTTCCGCTATGACGTGAAGAAGCTGATCGAGACCGCTCAAGCCGCCGGCGTGCACCCGAAATCCGGCGCGACCACGCAGGAGCACGCCAATGCTCATTGATGTTCGCGACGCAGTGTTCGGTTACGGCGAGCGCGAGGTCGTGCGCGTCAACGCGCTTCAGCTTCGCGCCGCACAAGCGCTCGGCATTTTCGGTCCAAATGGCGCCGGAAAGACAACGCTCGTGCGGGGTTTGAGTGGACTCTTGAGACCGTTGCGCGGGTCGGTCCAGCGTCAGGCCGCCCTGCGCATCGGTTACCTCCCGCAGTATCGCGCGATCGATCTGAATTGGCCGATGAGCGGGCTCGATGCCGCCCTTCTCGCCATCTCTGCGCGGAGACGCTTCGGTTGGATCGGCTCGCAGAAGCGAAAGGCTCGCGAGATGATGGAGCGGCTCGGCGTTGCACATCTCGCGCCGAAGCGCTTCGCGACGCTGTCCGGCGGGCAGCAGCAACGCATCCTTCTCGCCGGTGCGATGGCCTCCGGGCCGCAAGTGCTCATCCTCGATGAACCAACGGACGGCCTGGACGTGCATTCGCGCGAGAAGCTATTGGGACTACTGAAGGAATTCGCCGCGGCGGGATTGGCCGTCGTGATGATCTCTCATGAGATCGAAGACCTGACGTGCCTTTGCGACACTGTCGCGCGGCTTCACCCTGCCGACGATCCGGAACATCCCGCGCATGTCGAAGTGATCACACCAACGATGCTTACGCTTCAGGTGACGGGGGCGGCGTCATGAGCTGGAACGATTGGATCGTTCTGATTCGCCTCTTCGCGCCGTCACTCAAGACCGCCGCCGCGCTGAGTCTGGCGGGGAGCATGGTCGGACTGTTCGTGCTCTTACGCGGCGAAGCGCTGATGGCGCTCGCGCTGCCGCAGGTCGTGGCGATCGGCGCGGCCATCGCATTGCGTTACGAACTCGAAGGCTGGAAAAGCTTCCCCCCACCCATCGCGGTAGCCTTGGCGGCGCTGGTTTACTTTGTGCTCGCCAAGCGACGGGGAATCGGCGCTTGGGTGCTCCCCTCGTTCTACGTCGCCGGGATGTGTCTGTCGTTTCTGCTCATCGCGAACAAAGGCCAGGAAGTCAGCCGGATGCAGACGCTGTTCACCGGCATCGACGTCGCCGTCACCGACGAGCGGGCACTGGTTGTCCCCCCGATCCTGCTGCTCGTTGCGATCGTCTGCGCGGGGCTGTGGCGCCGGTGGCTGCTCATCGCACAAGCTCCCGCCGCCGCGGAACTCGCTGGCCTCAATCCTCGGCGATGGGATGCGCTCTTTCTCCTCCTGCTCACGATCACCACGCTACTCGGCACGGATTCCCTCGGGATCGTGATGGTTTTGTCAATGCTTTTTCTCCCTCCCGCGACGGTGCTTCCATGGGCGCAGCGCATTCCTATCGCTCTTGTCGTCTCGGGTATCCTCTCGCTGATCTTCCTCGCGGCGGGATTCGTCCTATCGAACCAGATGAACTGGCCATTGAGCCAAACGATCGGGGGGGTGGGATTTGTTGCATTGGTGATCTCGCATGTTCTTGCGCATGTTCTCGCGTGATCACACCAGCGGCGGCGCAGTGCCGGAGAGATACCCGGAGCGCCGGAGAAGCGTTTTTTGAAAAGATAATCCCGTACGCCGAATTTCAGCGTCAGCAATTTGTTCGCGGTCGGTTATGGCAGCCAGCAGGATGACCGGCGTGTTTACAAAGCGCGCATCGCAACGAAGGCTTGAGGAAGCCGATCCTGTCCATTTTCGGCATCGCCAGATCAAGCAAGATAAGTTGGGACGTTCGCTGGCGAGCTTCGCGAGCGCCTCTTCGCCGTTCGTTGTGGGACGCGGCGTGATGCATGCGACGATTCGCTACGCGTTCGATTACCGACACCAGGCGATCAGCGTCTGATCGAGCACGGTCAGCGCGGGCTGCGATTCTTCGCTTGAAACGAGACCGCCCGTCAGGGTGCACCCCGGAAGTCGTTCCCCGCGGTACCCGGGCCCCACTTCGAGAAATCGCCCCACTGGTGCTCTCCCCTCGCGATGATCTACACACTTCTGTACCCATCACTCGGCAGCGACATGCGTAAAGAAGAATGAACTTCTTATGGTCGGGTCAAGCTTGCTGCGCCGTCGGACGCCACGCCGATCGAACTGGTGCATTTCGGGCCGTTGGAATTGAACGTGGCATTGGCCGGTTCCCTCGCAGCGGAACCCGAGTTTGCTGCGCGCGATAAGATGTTGGATGCAATAGCATGACGCACCTTTAAACTTTGGAGGAAGTGTGTTAACCACGAGCCCATGGCCGCGTTGCAGACCGAAGCATCCCGCTAAGCATTCTCAGATTCATGATTAATTTCATTGCGGACCTTCAATGACCGCGGCCCCTGCTGGAAATGAATCGCTGCCCCTCTCGGCAGAGTGGCGGCCGCGCGCCAATCCGTGGTGGATTGCCGCCGCGGTGATGTCCGCAACGTTTATGGAGGTGCTGGACACTACCGTCGGCAACGTCGCACTGCCACACATCGCCGGCAACCTTTCCTCATCCATCGATGAGGCCACCTGGGTGCTCACAAGCTACCTCGTCGCGAATGCCATCGTTTTGCCCGCCACCGGTTGGCTGGCGCGCGTGTTCGGCCGCAAGCGATTCCTCATCGCATGTGTTGCCCTCTTCACCCTCGCCTCGGCCTTGTGCGGCATCGCCACGACCCTGCCGATGCTGGTACTTGCCCGCATCCTCCAAGGGGTCGGCGGAGGCGCACTTCAGCCTATTTCTCAGGCGGTTTTGCTCGAAAGTTTTCCGCCGCAGAAACGCGGCGTTGCGATGGCGGTCTTCGTCATGGGCATCGTTGTCGCCCCCATCATCGGTCCGACGCTGGGCGGATGGATGACGGACAACTATTCCTGGCGATGGGTGTTCTATCTCAACCTTCCCATTGGACTGATCGCGATCGTGATGACACACATTTTCATCGAAGACCCTCCTTATCTCCGCGGCACGCGCCCCGGCCGGATCGATTTCGTCGGCTTCGCGCTGCTGACGGTGTGGATATCGGCGCTTCAGATCGTGCTCGACAAAGGCCAACAGGAAGACTGGCTTAGTTCACGATTTATTTGCACCCTGCTGACCGTCGGAATCATTGGCGCAATTATATTCGTGATGTGGGAACTGACCGTCGATGAGCCGCTCGTGAACCTTCGTGTCTTCAAAGATCGCAACTTCGCCATGGGCACGATCACGATGACCCTCATGGGCGTCGTTTTGTATGGATCGATCGCGATCCTGCCGCTATTCCTGCAGACCCTTCTCGGGTACCCCGCGCTGCAGAGCGGGTTGACGGTGAGCCCGAGGGGGTTCGGCTCCATCGTCGGCACGATCCTGGTTGCGCGGCTGATCGGCAAGATCGACAGCCGCCTGATCATTTTCATTGGTTTGTGCGTCGTCGGCGTGACGACCAATCAATTCGCACAACTGAATCTGGAGGTCGCCTCCAGCAATGTGATGTGGCCGAACATTTTTAACGGCTTTGGCACCGCTTTGGTGTTCGTGCCATTGACGACTGTCACGATGGGAACTTTGCGCAACGACCAGATGGGCAATGCAACAGGCATCTTCAATCTGATGCGTAATCTTGGAGGGGGAATTGGCATCGCCATGGTCACAACGTTGATTGCCCGCCGGGCGCAGATCCATCAGGCGTTCATGGTCGGACACCTCACGCCATTCGACCCCGCCTATCAGCACTGGATGGCGACCGTCGGTCAAGTTATAGGCGGTGGCGCAATGAGCGGAGACACATCCTCAAAGGCGTTTGGCTTGCTGTATGGTCAGCTACTCCGACAGGCGAATCTGCTGGCGTACATGGACAGCTTCCGCACGCTCGCCGTGCTTGCACTTCTGTGCCTGCCGGTTGTCTTTCTCTTCCGCCGCGCCAAGCACGCCTCTCCCGCCGGCGCCCATTGATGTTCCGGGATCTTACGCTGCGCACCCCAGCGTTCTGCCGGCGGACTTCCTCCGCCGAATCAGCAATGCGGTTGGGCCGGTGAAGAGGTTGTTAGCGCGTCACGATACTTTCTTCGTCAGGCTGGCCCGTCGGTTGCGAAGGATCTGGCGCTGCGACCGCGATGGAAGGGTTTTCACCACCAAGCCATCCGAACGGCTGCGGCGCGGAGTCTCGTTCACCCATCCACGACCAGCGAATGGGCGGCGCAGATTTCTTTCAGGGAGGTGTCGACCGACTGGGTGAAGCCGATGCGCGGGTAGGCGCAGAGAAAGCTTTTCGTCGTGGCACAGCTTGTGCCAAAGGTGTTCGAGGCGGATGGTCGCGCCGGAGTGGCCTTTACCCCAGAGAATGGCAACCATCTCACCGAACGCGCGGACGCGTCGGCCGTCTTTTCGCGCCAGGCGGAGAATATCGGTTACGACCTTTTCAAACTTCTTGTCATCAGGCCCATCCCCGACCATAAACTTATCGAGAATTCGTTCGGCGTCGTAGACGAGGTATTGCGCACATAGCTTTGAAGAGTCGATATCGATGCCGCGAGCGGTCAGCCGCGCATCGAGGTGTGCGATGTGCGGGGCGGTCGCAATGACCACGACCGATTCATTCGCGTTCAGTCCGCCCGCGACGAAGCCTTGGAGCGTATCAATTCTTTAACGATTCGACCGGCGAAGGCGATAAAGGTGAAGTCGACATGCGAGGCCCGTGGAATGAAGGGGGCGATTGGGAATTCGTTCAGAGCCCCGCGTTTATGGAGCTTCGCGATTCCAAAACCGGCGAGCGAGAAACCGACAGCGATGGCTCCGCCGCTCAAGAACCGCCTATCGCCGGGGCTTCTTCCTCGAATAAAACAAAGGCGGCGCGTTCCAAGAAGAAGCAATAGTGGTGTTTGGCGAATTGTTGGAGGTCTTCGGGACTCGACTGCCTTCGGCTCCGCGGTAGAAGACGCGGGTGTCGAACAGCGACGAAGGCTTGCGCAAAACCGATCGAGGCTCTCGATTCGTCGGGATGACTCGCAAAGACCGTAGAGCACGGAGCCCGCCTTATATAGTCTGCGATGCAGTGGACCCAGTCGGCGGGTAAGATTCTTGTCGTTTCGAGAGCCGGCCCGTTATGCCGCTGCGGCGGAGCGGCAGGTGGGAATTGATCTGCTCGACCTCACCTTCCGGATCGAGAAGCGGTTTAGCATCAAGACCAACCGTGACGACTACCGGCATCCTTGAGCAGTGTACGATCGAGCGCCGGCCGGATTTGAAGCCTCTCGATCTGACCGCAGGCGAATTGCATGATTGGGTCATGCAGCTCTCCCGAGGCTCGGGAGTGAAGGCTCCGCGCAGCAGTTGGAACGGCGTAAAGCTGGAGCTTGCGAAGGGTCGTTGGCAACCGCCCGCAGATGATCCATCGCGAAACTTTGGTGGTCCGCCATCTTGGATTCATTTAGCGCACTTCGCGCAGCGGTGCGTGCCCACTGTTCGTTATGTCCCCGAGTCCACGCCCATCCAACGCGGGCGGATCGAAAGCAGTATTTGGTGCGCGGCAATTCCGCGAAAAGCGAAAACCAGTCCATGCACTTCGGTGAATAATTATGAACGCATCGACCGCTCTGGTCATCATGGTTTCGTCTCTGGCGTTATCCTCATTCGCCGCCCCTCCGTCATCGCAGCCGGCTCGTCGCGATCGGGCGGCATGGCTGCGCAAGGCGCGCTTCGGCGTGATGTCACACTACTTGTCCGATTGCATCGAACGCAACGACCCGACGGCCCCGCCGATGACGGTGGAGCGATGGAACAACTTCATCGATCACTTCGACGTGAATGCGCTCGCGAAGCAGCTGCATGAGGTTGGCGCGGACTACTATCTGATCACCATCGGCCAAAACTCAGGTTACTACCTCGCCCCCAACGCGACGTACGATCGCATCGTCGGCATCACGCCGAGCCACTGCTCGCGGCGCGACCTGGTTTCCGATCTTTCGGCTGCGCTGGCGAAGTACGACATCCGGCTGATGGTCTATCTCCCTTCCGGGGCACCGGACAAAGATGCCATCGCCGATAAGGCGCTGCAGTGGGAGAATGGCGCGCATCGCAACGCGGAGTTTCAGAAAAACTGGGAAGCGGTCATTCGCGATTGGTCGCAGCGGTTTGGAAAGAAGGTGTCCGGATGGTGGTTCGACGGATGCTATTGGCCCGACGCGATGTATCGGTCGGCGGAGGCGCCGAACTTCGCGTCCTTCGCGGCCGCGGCCCGCACAGGAAATCCGGATGCGATCGTCGGCTTCAATCCCGGCGTGACGCCCGGCGATTTGCATGCACTGACTCCCGCGGAGGACTACACCGCCGGCGAGGCGAGCGATCCGAATGCGCAGTCGGCGCACCCGGATGGACACGGCCTTGTCGAGGGCGCGACGCCGCACGTGCTCACGTACATTGGCAGCGACTGGGCCCGCGCACCGAAGCGCTTCACGGACGAGCAATTGCTCGCAGTCGTTCGTCGCCTCAAATCAATGGGCATCGCGGTGACCCTGGAGGTCGTGATCGAGGCAAGCGGCAAGCTCCCGCAGACCTTCGTCGATCAGCTTAAGACGATGAATCACGCGCTGCCGGCGAATTAATCCCGACGCGCGCCATCAACCGTCCCGGCCGCACGAGATTTGATTCCCCATCATTTCGAAGATCCCGCGTACGATGTACGATTTGTGCGGTTGGTCTCAACAGATCTGTATCCAGCCTTCCACCGCCGCGCGCGCTGCGGTGTCAGCAACGAAGTCAATCGCACAGTCGAGCTAAGACAGTGCGCTGGGAGAAACGGCGAATCTTGCAGTTTTCCTCGGTCGCCGCGCGAGCAGATAAAGCGCCGCGACTGGCAGCAGGGACAGCGTTGCGGGCTCCGGAATAAGCGAACTGGCGTCGAGTAGGAACGCACGGGTCGGTGGTAGCTGCCCGTTACTGCCCTCGCCATAAAACCCGTCGCCGGTGATCAGGCCTGTATCAGTAATCGCAAGGGCTTCGTGCAAGGTCCATTGGGTGTCAGGATCGTTGGCATGCAGCCAGGCATCGAGATCGATCATCACGCCGTCTGTGCCGGGGGTGCCTTTGTACAGAAAGGCGTGCGTTGAAGTCGCCGTATTGCTTGTGCCAACGACTTGGCCGGAGGAATTGATGCCAAGTGCGAGACTGGTCGGCCCGCCCAGCGTCCCGAGGTCATGCATCGCGCCACCATTGCCCGGCGAGCCCGTATAAAGAAATGCATGGTAGATGGTGTTGCCAGAGAGGTTGCTGGAACCGGCAATTTCGTCGTTATCGTTGATCGCGTTTCCCATGCTGTTGGTTCCCCCGAGTGTGCCCAGATCGTGCATCGCGCCGCCGTTGTTTGGCGTGCCAGTGTAGAGGAACGCATGCGTGATTTGATTGCCCGGGAACGACCCAAATCCTGCGACATCGCCAGACTTGTTGATGCCAGCCCCCTCAGTGACCGGCCCGCCGAAGCCGCCGAGATCTTGCATCACCCCACCTGCTCCAGGCGTACCGGAGTAACGGAAGGCGTCCTGAACTGTGACTGAGACGTCGCTGTATCCCGCGATTTGCCCGGACGCGTTGATGGCCAATCCACCGCTGTCGCGGCCTCCAAGGGTTCCGAGGTCCACCATCGCGCCGCCGCTCCCTGGCGTTCCGGTGTAGAGGAAAGCGTGTTGCAAGTAACCGCCTGCGTCGTTGGGCAGCGAGGCACCTCCTGTGATGGCACCCGACGCGTTGATACCGCTTGCGGCGGAAGTTGTGCCGCCGAGGGTCCCAAGATCGTGCATGGTGCCGCCGCTGCCGGGAACGCCGCTGTACACGAAAGCATGGTCGACGTCAGTGAATGAAGCTCGACTGCCTGAATTGCCGCTGTAACCGGCGACCTCGCCCGAGGAATTGACGGATGTACCCCAGGAATCTGCCCCTCCGAGTGTGCCCAGCTCATAAATATTCACCGATGCGCACGCAGAAGCGCCACCCAGATTCGCCGCAATCAGCGCGGCATAAACTAAACGAGTTGAACTTGATCTTCTCATCGCTTCCCCTTTATTTGAAATGTGCGGCGAACCCGTTGGTCATTCAAAGTAGATTTAGCTTTGCCGCTGTCAATCGGTGGATATCCGACGAATAGCGGGATCACGTACCAAGGCTGGGGACAATCATGCAGGACGCTTTGGTGGGTCGGAGAACTCTCGTAAATCGACCACCCCCTCGGTCCTGTTCCAGGCTCCGGTCGAACTTAATTAGACCTCAGGTCTGATGACAGATCTCATGGCTTTTTGTCGACCGAGGCGAACGTCAGGCACGATCCGTGGAGTGCGACGAACGCGATGTCAACATGAACGGCGATTAAAAGCCGAACTATTGCGCGAGGATGTTGTTCCGCTAGAACCGAGCGCGCTTCATCAAGGGCAAGCATTTCATCGGCGACGCGGTCGGCGAAGAGATTGAGATCTTCCAGATCGACGCGAGCTCGGTCGCCCCCGCGCTTGAGCCGACTGTGCCGCCGCGCGTTCTCGACCAGGATCCGACGGATGGCCTGTGCGGCCGCGGGGGAAAAAATGCCAGCGGTTTTCCCACGAGTGAATGCGCGTGGTATCAACCAGACGCACGTAGGTCTCGTGGACGAGTGCAGTGGCATTGAGGGGTGTGAGCGTCGTGCTCGTGGCCATGTTTCGACGAGCCAGTGCGCGCAGCTGCTCGTAGACGAGCGGCATAAACTCCACCGCCGCCTGTTCGCTGCCGGATCCGGCTTCATTCAGAAGCTTGGTCACCTCGGCCGCGCTGCCCGCGAACTTAGAATCACCTTGGGACTCGATTGTCATCCCCTAGAATGAAATGCGCCATCGGCGGTAAAAGTACCCCAAATTTTAAGATCCTGAGCTAGGCAACCGTACGCATCGGGAGGCAGCCGTCATTTCCAGCTGCGCTCTGGAAGAATCAGCCGTCACAGATCGTACCCTCGCCCCGATCAGCTAATCATCTGTTCCCGCGCAACAGCTACTCCCTATGTGAAGGAGATCACTATGGCGAAGAAAGTGTCGAAGAAATCCGCGAAGAGAACGACGACTCCTCGCGCAGCCAGTCAACCGCGCGTGCCCAAGGTCCGCGCGAACTGGGTCCCTCGATGGTGCTCTCGCACAAAGCCGGCGGTGATGTAGCGGCCAATGGGAATTGCGCATGCGTTTGGCCGACTTCATCCTCGACAATTTCGAATCGATCCGGTTCGAGTGGGAGGCGTTCGCGCGCAGCATCCGCGTCGGTTCGACGATGAACTCACTCGCGCTACGCGACCACGCCGAGGATATCCTCCCGGGTGAAGGCGGCCGCCGCGTAGACAAAACCTGTGGACGAATCCAGCCAGATGTTCTTGAACCTCTTCAGATTTCCCCGCTCGCCTCACGACATCGGCCTAAAGGTGAATAGTTTCGCTCGATTGGTTATTGGCGAAACTTAGTCGCACGCGGTACCGCAAGAACCATGGCTTCTTCGTCGCGTCTAATTTCGGCGACCACGGCGCACCGCGAGTGCGTGCGGTATCAAAGCAAACGGGGTGGATGATCAAGCCATTAACCGGGCAGATACTCTCGACGCGGAGCGTGTGCAGAAGATGTGACATGCACAGCCGTCTTCCCCACGTGTCTTTTCCAGGTACTCGGCAAGTTCTGTCCGAGCGCCGTTAAGGTATATCCAAGCGAGTGCATCACGAGCACGCGACACCGCCGTTGTCGCGGGCTCTTTTTAGTCGGAAAAGATTCAGCCGGGTGAAGCCCACTCGTCAAAGATCCGATCGCCAGCGCCCGGCGCATCCGCGGCGTGCGGATGCATGCCAGGCGCCTCGTCGCGTCCGGCGCAGCATACCGATCACGGTCAAGCCCAACAGAGTCATGCTGCCTGGCTCGGGCACAATCGCGTTGCTCAGAACGACGTTGTTGGGATCGAACGGACTGCCGGGGCCATAGTTTACCTGGAATGAACTGAAGCCGTCGGCCGCGAGCAGTCGCTGGCCAGGTGCGACATTAGCGAACACACCGGAGAGCGACACGGAGGTCATGATCGTGAACGTATCGGTAGGCTGAATAAACGCTTGAAAACCATCGGTCACTGTCAGCCGAAGATTTCCGGCCAAGGTTAGACTGCCTCCGTCGAAATTGGGGGAAACGCCCGTGCGTGTCACCGCGATCTTATCATACTGCGTGCCTGGATTGGTGCCGCCGATCTCGAACTTCGATTCGGCGGTGCTCGTCAGCACCAGGTTGGAGGAGGCAAAGGTTAGCAAGCCCGCGGATTGGCCCGGCACGAGAGCGCCGCCGACGTTCGTATCCGCGGTAATCGTCCCGGTTCCTTCCAGCGAGCCACCTTGAATACTGATCAGCGCGTTCGAGGGTTGGGCAGTAATACTGCCGTTTACCAGCAGCGTCTTGCCTGCGGCCTGGGTGTAGGTCCCCACGTTGAGGATGGCGCCGTTGAGGGCTTGGAGTGTTCCGTTGTTGGTGAAGCCGCCGGCGGGGTTGAGGGTAATGGACTGTCCGTTGACTTCGGAGCTGATCAGGCCGTTGTTGACCAGTGTCATGGACTGAGTGAAGAAGTTGCCG
>JAICIO010000163.1 GCA_025924315.1 Phycisphaerae bacterium | reverse complement strand
GAAGCTCTGTGAGTTCCGGTGGCACAGGCATTCTTGCCTGTGATGCGACGATGTACTCATCGACGCATATCGGCCGCGGATTACCGCGTCCGATCACCGACAGGAATGTCGGTGCCACCGTTCACCCATTCTCGCGGGAACCCGAAAGGAGTGGGGCGAGGCTCCTGCCGAGCCGTTGTCCTAAGCAACTGTCTTGTCGCATCAGGAAAGCATCACTCGGCATAACGATCGAGTGGTTTGGCATAACGAAACCGTCTCTCGGCATAACGCTCGTTCATCTCGGCATAACGAATTTGTCCCTGAACGTGGCGAAGAGGCGCGTTTTCGTTATGCCAACAGATGACTCCGTTGTGCGGCGGTCTCTTTTCGTTCTATCGCGGTCTGGTTCTGTTATGCCAAGAGGCCCGTACGTTATGCCGGCATGTCGTTTCGTTATGACAATACATGATTTCGTTATGCCGGAGAACGCGATCGTTATGCCGGCGAGCGCGAACGGCCCAGCGCAGATGGCGGCGACTGGTTTTTATCGCGCCTACCGGCGCAGTCGATGCAGTTACAACATTCGCATGAAGTTCTCGCGTCCGCGAGCCGATGCTTGCGGATGTATGCTGCGTCCTGTGCGAATGTCGAACTGCGAGCGCCAACGGCTCTTTCGCGAGCGCAATCCCGGATACTACCAGCGTCTGCACGCCAAGCGTCGTGCGCTGGAGAAGCCCGTAGTTGAGGCGATGCTCGCCGAGGCTCGGGCGATGGCCACAAAGCGCGAGCCGCTAATGCTGCCGGCGCCGGCGGTCCCGATTGAGATTTATGGGATCAACAGCATTTCCACCCGCACCACCGCCGAGGCGGTGGCCGTGGGTGCGCGAGTTCAGTAACGCATCGTGGGGGATATTTGTGCCAGATCTACCGTTGCAGTCCTACTCATCGAAAGCGCAACCTTTGAGCGAAGCGACGCTCGATTATGCGACCCCTGTCGCGCGCGAGCCTCGTTCGTCAAGCCGCGCGGTTGGACTTGCGCCGACTCTCCTCGCCATTGGCTGCGGCGTCATTTCATCCTTTGGCTTCGATGATCGCATCACCGACAGCTCCGGGCATGATCACGCGCAGCTGTACATCAGCCCGCTGGTCTATCCGTTTTTGCTTGCATGCTTGATCGCAGCAGTGATCGGAATCGCGCGGGTGATGATTCCGTTGGTCCGTGACCGTCGAGTTTCGGGCTTCAAGGCATTTCTGCTCCTCTTAAACGCCATTGCCATTGTGATTCCACTCGCGAGTATGGCACACAAGTATTGGGCTTCGTTGCTGCCGTTGACGTTCCGGTCGCACGGCGCACCCAGCGGATTTTAGACGGTGCGCTGCGTCCAATGCGCGGGTTAAAAACCCGTGCTACTTAACCCAAAAACGGACGTTCTCGGAAAGCCTCTCTTCCCTCATCATTGTGAACTAATTGTGATTGGAACGGTCCGCCCGTTGCAGTCTTTGGGACAATCGTTCTAATCATCGCCGACCGGTCGAAAGCTGGTCGGGGAAAATTGGAGAATAGGTTCATTTCGCCTTGGATACTGCTACACATCAGTCAGATACGGATAAGCCGGCGGCGCTGTCGCTGCTGGCGAGTGAGCGGCCGCGCAATGTGGGGTGGTTTAGTGCTGCCGGTTTGCTCTTTGGGGATTGGGGGACCAGCAGACTATACGTGCTGGGGTTGGCATTTCTCGTCGCGGGGCGAAGCAGCTTTTGGCTGATCGCGGCGATGAGCTGTCTGATTCTCGCGGTGGGGTGGGCGTATAGCGAGATCTGTCGAATCTATCCGGATGGGGGAGGGGTTTATACCGCTGCCAAGGCGCGCAGCCGTCTTCTGGGCGTGATTGGCGCGCTGCTGCTCTTTGCGGATTACACCGTGACGGCGTCGCTGAGCGCGGTGGATGCGTTTCATTATTTTGGCGTGGGCGTGCAACACCACGCGGATGTGGTGAATGCGGATCCCGGCTACAAGATTGATCTGAACACGGAAGAATCGAGCGAGGATCAGGCGAAGGAACCGCCGCTGTTTTCGGTGGACAGTCCGGGGTTGTGGGCGATCGTTTCGATCCTGGTGATCGGCGCGTTCAACCTGATGGGGCCGAAACACACGGCCGGTTTCGCGATATTCGCGGCGGCGGGGATGATCTGCATCACGCTGCTGGTGGTGATCTTTGCGCTGCCACAGGTGGATTGGCACCATCTGGATTTGGGGTCATTCCATCAATCGCCGATCGAGATGTGGCGCGCGTTTGTGTACGTGGTGCTTGCGCTATCGGGCGTGGAGGCGATCGCGAATCTCACCGGCGTGATGAAGAAGCCGGTGTACACGACAGCGCGCAAGAGCATTTGGGTCGTGGCGCTGGAAGTGGCGTGTTTCAATCTGCTGCTGTGTTTGATGATGGTGGCGCTCGCGCCGCCGCGGCATGCGCACGTCGGCGACATGATGGCCTACATCGCGCAAGGCGCGCACAACGAGCGCCCGTGGCTGGGCTGGCCGGTGCGAATCATCGGCGGGCTGCTCTTGCTGAGCGCGACGAACACGGCCGTGAACGGGCTGATGAGCATCGTGTACGTGATGAGCCGCGACGCGGAAATGCCGCAGATTTTTCAGAAGCTGAACAGCTTCGGCGCGCCGTGGGTGTGTGCGCTGCTGGCGACGGGCGTGCCGGTGGTGATTCTGCTGTTCGCGCACGATCTGGAGACGCTCGCGTCGCTTTACGCGATTGGTGTCGTCGGCGCGGTGGCGATCAACTGCACGCTGTGTTCGTTCCATCCGCGGCTGCGCAAGATCTGGCGCAAGGTGTTCATGCTGATCCTGGGCGTGATCCTGATCGGGATCTGGATCACGCTCGCGACGACGAAGATTCATGCGCTGATTTTCGTGAGCATCGTGCTGGCGGTCGGTTTGATCCTGCGGCAGGTGACGAAAGCCGCGAAGGCACGCCGGCCGAAGCCGAGCTTGCTGCGGCAGGCCATCATGGAGCAGTTACCCGCCGACGCGCTGGAGAAGCCGAAGGTGCTGCTCGCGACCGCGGGTTCCGACACGCTCGCGGAGCCGGCGCTCGAGATCGCGAAGGAAGAGCATGCGGCGCTGGTCGTGACGTTCATCCGTGAAGTGGCGTTGTCGTATAAGGTGGAGGCCGAGTCGCGCCTGACGCTGGACAACGACCCGGCGGCGCAGGCGCTGTTCACCGATTTCCTCGAGCACGGGCACAAGCGTGGCGTGCCGATCATCCCGGTGTACGACACCGGACCGAACAGCGCGGAACTGCTCGCCGAACACGCGGCGATCAACGGCGTGAGCCGCGTGCTCATCGGCAGCAGCCGCCGCGGGACGATTCACCATCTCGTGAAGGGGAGCTTTCAGCGCAAGCTCGAAAACCTCCTCCCGCCAGAAATTCCGGTGCAGGTTGTCACTGTGCCGGAAGCGCAGCATTGAAGAGCACTTCCTCGGGAGGGATCCGATGCGGCGTTTCAAAATAATGATCACCCTTGTTGTGTTCCTGGTGATCGGCTGTCACGCGCGCACAGTCGGGGATGAAGCGTCGTTGGATCTGGACATGCACCGACTCGGCACTGCTGATCCGGTCGCGGATCTCAACCTCGCGTTGAAGAACGGCGATCATCGATTCATCGGCCTGCGCGATCCGGGAGAGTTTGTCCCAGGCGCTGAAGACCATCCCCAGCTCACCGAGAAGATGGGCATCCGTTACGTTCCGGGCTCGAGCGATACCGCCGACAAGCGCTTGCAAGACCAGGCGCAAGAATACGCTCAGATCTACAATATGCTGTTGGTCAGAGTCCTCCGGAAAGCGCCCACAACCAATCCGTGACCTTGAGTGTCGCTGTCAGGGCCGACGCCGTAGCGTGTGCTTCAGCACACCATCTGGTTTGTCGCGAATCGGTGTGCTGAAGCACACGCTACAACGGTTCCGCCGGAGATTCCGGTGCAAGTGGTGACCGCGCCCGATGTGACGTCATAGCGCTGGCGCTGGCTCCGCCGCGACTGGCGCGACGGCAGCCGCATCCGCGCCGGCGGGCAGGCGAATCCAGAAGGTTGAACCTTCACCAAGCACGGACGTGACGGAGATGGCGCCGCCGTGGCGCTCGACAATCCGTTTGCAGGTCGCCAGGCCGAGGCCGATTCCGCCTGCGCTGCGGCGACGCGTTTGCGTGAACGCGCTGAAGATGCGTTCGGCGTTCTCAGGCTCAATTCCCACCCCGTTGTCGCGCACGGCAATCACCCAGTCTTTCGCGTCGCGATGCGCCGAGATGTGAATCACCGGTGCCCGCTCGGCGCGATATTTGACGGCGTTTTCGATGAGGTTTTGGAAGAGTTCGGCAATGAGCACCGGGTCGGCCTGAAGGACAGGCAAATCGTCGTGCGTGACGACCGCTTCCGTGCTGCTCAAGAGCGCCGAGAGCGCGAGCTTGGTTGCGACGAGAGCCGCATTGCAGTCGCAGGCGCTGATGCGCAACGCGCTGCCGCCGACGCGCCCGTAACTGAGAAGACTCTGCACGAGCTGGTTCATCCATTGCATTTCGCGCTGAATGCTTCGGAGCCACTCGGCGGTTTCGGGATCGTGCGTTCCCCGCCCATGCAGGATCGCGGCCTGCGCAGCGAGTCCAACAGCATTGAGCGGTCCGCGCAGATCGTGGGCAACAACCGACCCAAAGCGGTCGAGCTCATCATTCGAGCGCGCCAGCTCCGCCATTGCGAGCTCGAGCGCCCGGGTTCGGTCATCCAGCGCCGCGGCAAGCATCATCTGCCGCGCCACCAGGAGATACGACAGCCACAGGACCATGCTGACCATCGCCCGGTCGAAGATCGAAAACCACCACGCGCTGCCCGGAGGCTCCAGCAGGTATCCGGTCCAGGTGAGCACTGTGCATAGCGCCGTCATCAACAGGAGCAGACGCATGTCGCGGTGAACGGCCGCCAGAACGGGCACGATGGCATACGCGATGGCCGCCGTTGCGCCGCGTGGGAGCATCAGATCCAGTAACAAGGCCGCGATCACGATCGCGAAGGTCGCCGCGTGCCAGAATGGGCGGTATTGCTGCCATCGCTCCCACCAATCGGACGAGCTTCCGCGGCTCGCGGTATGCGAGCGAACCGCGTGGCGCGGAACGAGTGGTTGAGTGTCTGATGTCTTCGAGCCCATACGCCTTCCGTTTCCCGTTTCCCTTGAAGTGCCGTCGCCAGTCTAACAGATCGCCTGAAATTGCAAAAAAGGGTTTCCGATACGCATCACGCGAAGCGGGTCACAACCGACGCCGTAGTGGGTACTTCAGCACACCATTTTTTCTGCCGCGCCTCGGTGTGCTGGTGCGCACCCTGCTAAGCAGGGCATTCACGAACTCCATTCGATACGAAGATTGGGGATCGAGATCGAAGAAGACGATCAGCAGGCCCGTGACGACGACGATCACTTCGAGTCCCAGTCGCGCGAGGCGCATTGGCGACGGATGCGCGAGCGTGATGCATCCCAGCGACATCAGCAGAAGCGAATAAAGCGAGACGATCACGAGCGTGTTGGCGAGGCGACGCCGTCGCATGCGATGCCGGAGCATGACGAGGCCGCCGAGCATTCCGAGGAATCTCGGGAACAGCGCGAACCACCGTTGCGGCATGCGACGGCGCGTGAAGAGGCACCGCGAGCCGCACCAGGTCATCATGAGCAGCCCGCTGATCGCGGTCGTGCGGACGATCGTTGCGGCGCGCCAGTCGCGCGATGCGAACGGAACCAACGACGCTCGCCACAAGCAGAGCATCAGCAGGATCGAAACGCCCGCGGCGAGAATGGGGCGCGGAAGTTGGTACGCGGCGACTGCGGTCGTCACGGTTGTTGTTGCGAGATGATCAAACAGAATTGCGCGTATACACAGTTGGGCCCGATGTCGGCCGAAGCTTTCTTCGATCAGCTCGAAGAAGGTCGAATCGACGAGCCGTTTGCGCGCGTCAAAGTAGATCGCGTTTAGCGCGTATGTACCGCACGCGATCGCGCCCGCCAGGCATGCGGTGCGCGCTTCGACGTTTGTGACGAGGCGCGCAGACGTGCCACTTGCGATGGCGGCGCTTGCGGCGAGCATCGCGCGATGCGGGCGCGGCAAAGTTTGGACGAGTGATATTTTCACGATTGCAGTGCTCCTTCTCCGGACGGGCTCCGCGTTCCCCTTTTTGCGATGTGATTCGTTGAAGCAGGGACGTGAAGACCCGGTGCCGGTCCAATTGTGGACGGCGCGGCGCGTGATCAAACTCCTTCTCGACGAAGCCTGTATCTGCAAAACCGCAAGCGGTTGGCTTCACTTTGCGCGCAGGGAAACTGCGCGATGAGAAGGACGATCAGCTACGATGAATTAGGGTGATGCGGCTTTACGCGTTGCGCTTCGTGTCCTTTTCACATGCCGACGGAGTTAGCTGACGGGCTGGGAAGTGAAAGTTTCCCTCGATCAAACCGATCGATTCGCCCCTGCCGAATGCGGCGTCATTTCTGAGACCGTCTCAGAACGTAGCGCCGATTTCGACGTCGTGGGGCACAAACCCCACGTTGGGTTCCCCGCGTCCCTGCTCGTGAAACAGGGACTTAGGCGTTCACGTACAGCCGCTATTTTTATCGGTTGCGCGCCGGTGTCAATGGCGAAGTTTATAACCGCCAAAGTTGCGCGATTGACTTCAACGCGAAGGCAACGATACGGTATTGGCCACTGTGACCGCCGAGACTTCGATCGCCGGATCGAAGTGCGGGGGACCCAAGGGTGTCGCTCGTGAAGTCGAGGACACCGGGGGCGTAGCAGCTCACAAAAGCTGCGGGGCACTTTCAAGCCCTAGCCCGTCAGCTAACCCCGTAGGCGCGGATTTGTTTGTTGCAGGTTGCATGTGACGTGTTGATTGTTGGGTTCCCAACAAACAGCGCGCAGCAGGCAACACGCAGCGGCCAATCCAATTTGAAAGGGCACAACGCGCGCTCTCCTGCGATCCCGATTTCATCGGGGTTCACTTCCGAGCCACGCTGTGCGTTTGCATTTGAGCCGGTCCACGCGGGCAGGAACCGCGGTGGACGAAATTTGCATTTGCCCGCGCAATTGAATCTGCGCGGCAACTTTGCATTTCGTCCTATTGGGCATGCTCATGCAGAAGCAGAGACGTGTTGCATGCACTCGTCAAACGATCGTGAAAAGCCATTGGCGCTGGCGCTGCTGGCCAGCGAGCGTCCGCGCAACGTGGGTTGGAAACAGGCGGCCGGGTTGCTCTTCGGCGACTGGGGAACGAGCCGCCTTTACGTGCTCGGCCTCGCGTTTTTCTTCGCCGGGCGAACCAGCTTTTATCTCATCCTCGCGATGAGTCTGCTGATCGTCGCGGTGGGGTGGGCGTACACGCAGATCTGTCGGATTTATCCGGACGGCGGAGGCGTTTACACCGCGGCGAAACACCGCAATCAAACGCTCGCAGTCGTCGGCGCGCTGCTGCTCTTCGCGGATTATGTCGTCACGGCGTCGCTCAGTTCGCTCGATGCGTTTCGTTACTTCAGTCTTCCGCAAGGGGTGGGGCTGCTGGCGTGGAACTCGCCGGGATTGTGGGCGATCGTCGCGATCGCTGCAATCGGCGCGTTTAACCTGATGGGCCCGAAACACACCGGCGGATTTGCGCTCGCGGCCGCGCTGGGGATGGTCTTCATCACGCTGCTGATCGCGTTCGGCGCGCTGCCGCAGATCAACTGGCATGAGCTTCCGCATCGCATCGGCGCCGTTAACGAACCGCCGCACGAGTTGTGGGTGCAGTTCGTTTCGATCGTGCTGGCGCTTTCCGGTGTGGAAGCGATCGCGAATCTCACGGGCGTGATGAAGAAGCCGGTGGCGCACACCGCCAAGAAAGCGATCTGGACCGTCACGCTCGAGGTCGCGATCTTCAACGTGCTGCTCGCGCTCGCGATGGTTGCGTTGCACAGTTTGAATGCCGATCCCGCCACACGCGAAAAATATCGCGACGACATGCTCGCGTTTCTTTCCGGGGCGTACATCGGGCATTGGGCGGAGATTGCCGTGCGCGCGGTGGGTGGCATTCTTCTCCTGAGCGCGACGAACACCGCCATCACCGACATGATTTCCGTGCAGTACCTGATGGCCCGCGACGGCGAGCTGCCGCAGTTCTTGGTGAAGCTCAATCGCTTCGGCGTGCCGTGGATGCCCGCGATCCTCGCGGCGGCGATGCCCGTTCTCGTGCTCGTGATTTCGCACGATATCGAACATCTCGCGGCGCTGTATGCGATCGGCGTGATTGGAGCCGTTGCGATCAACGTGACGTTGTGCGCCCTTCATCCGCGACTCAGGCGTATGCACCGCAAGGCGCCGATGCTGGCGCTGGGGTGTTTCCTGCTCGTGATCTGGGTGACGCTGGCGATCACGAAGCTGCACGCGCTGGTATTCGTTTGCGTGGTGATGACGCTTGGTTTGTCAGCGCGGTGGCTCAACAAATTCTTCGCCGAGAGGAAAGGTCCCAAGCTCAGCCTCATCCGCCAGGCGATTCTCGGGCAGCTCAACGAAGGCGCGATGGACAAGCCGAAGATTCTGCTCGGGACTTATGGCTCCGATGCGCTGGCGGAGCCCGTGATCAACTTGTGCAAGCAGGAGGGGGCGACGCTCGTGGTCTGTTTTATTCGTCAGGTGCAATTGAGCTACAAGTTCACGGCCGAGGGAAAGCTGACGATTGACACCGATCTTGCCGCGCTCAAAACGTTCGCGAAATTTCTGGACATCGGTCACGCCAAGGGCGTTTCCGTTCTACCGGTGTACGACACCGGTCCCGATGCCGCCGAGTTGCTCGCGGAAAACGCGGCAATCTACAACTGCGAGCGCGTGCTCATCGGCACGAGCCGGCAGGGCATGCTGTATCACCTCGTGAAAGGCGGTTTTCAACGGCGGATCGAAGCGCTTCTGCCGCCAGAGATTCCCGTGCAGGTCATCGCACCGCCTCCGGAGCACGGCTCAACCGAACCGCCGCGCGATTGGGAAATCGGCGGCGAAGAAGACCACGGCCCGGAGCATGCGTAAGTGCGAATTGTCATCCTGAGAGCCTGTGAGTTTTTAGACGAGCCGCGACCGTAAGGGAGCGGATTGTGCGATCCTGAAACAGAAACCGCTCCCTTACGGTCGCGGCTCGTTCACTTTCTCCAAAAACTCACACGGTCTGAGCGAAGCGAAGCAGCGGGCGCTTTTCGAGGATCCGCAGAGCCAGATTCTTCGCTGCGCTCAGAATGACATCAGACCGATGTTTACATCATGATCGACATATGCCGCGCGACGACGTAGACGGTGGCGGTGAGGACGAAGAGGGCGGCGATGAGGGTGGCGTAGACGCGGAACATTCGGCGGTCGAATCTTGTGGTGCGGGTAGGGTCCATGCTCATTTCGCGCAAATGTTCCATTCGGCCGACGATCGAGCCGTGTGAGAAATTCCACTGCGAGATGGGGATGTTGTTCACGACCGCGACGCGATAAAGGGCGGAGCCGAAGAGGCGTGCGCCGTATTCGCCGACGTGATTCGTGTCGGCGTCGTAGGTCAGGCGCATCGGCATGTCGGGAGAGAAAGCCGGCGGCGGAGTCGGAAGGGGCCGCTGGCGCTCCATCATCCGTGCCGCGTACACATCCGCCTGCTGCTCGAAGCGCCGGCTTACGTAGCCGAAGAAGAAAAAGAACGCGCCCATCGCGCCGAGGCTAAAGACCGGCTCGATCCAATCCTTCGAAACCCAATGAGGAAGTCGCGGGCTGAGCCACGATTCCGCGACCGTGCCGGGCCCCATGATCGCGAGCATCAGAATCGCGACGAGCACGACGTACCACAATAGATGCTTGTGCACCACGTGGCCGATCTCGTGAGCGAAGACAGCTTCGATCTGCTTGTCGGTCATCGTCTCCATCAGCAGATCGGAAAGCAGGATATAGCGGAAGAACGGAACGACCCCCATAACGGCGGCGTTGCCGACGTTGTTGTCGGTGCGCCAGAGAAGAATCTCGCGGTATTTCAGGCCGGCATTCACGCACAATTCGTGCAATCGTTCGCGCAGCGGAGAATCGGGAAGCCGCTGCGTATGGAGGACGCGCGTGAGGATGTCCGGCGCGATGATGAAAATAATCGCGGCGGCGACGAGCATCCCCCAACCCTCGGCGGGGCCGTTTGGATCCGCCAGCTTCGTCTTCCACAGCATGAGACTGAGCACGTCGCGGGCGAGCATGATCATCAGCACCGGCACGAGGATGAAGAGCAGCTGCATGCGCAGGTTGGCGATGAGATAGTTCCAGAATCCGAGCGGCGCGTGCGTCGGCAGATCTTCGTCGAGCTGCGAAACGATGTTCTGCTCTTTGAGCGCTCGATCGGCGGGGAACTGGGCCCACCACAATCCGATCCACGCGAGAAATGCGGGAGCGGTGCCGATGATGAGCGACGGCAATCGGACTGGCCAATCGCGAATCGCGCCGAAGTGGTCGTCGATGAACTTCGCCCAGTCGAGGTCAAAGACACCAACGCCGAACCAGATCAGGATGGCAAATCGTGCGAAGCCAATGGTCTTGGAAAAGCGCGCGAGGCTGCGATTCAGATTCAGCGAACTGAGCCGCCGCGTGAGCAGCCGGCTCCAGATGCCGAGCGCCGCAAGCAAGGCCACATATCCGCCGAGAAACTCCGCCACAGCCTGCGGGTGCGCAGGAGAATGCATCGGGCTCGGCGTCCAACTGAGCCACAGGATGAACGGCACCAAAAGAAGAATGCGTGACACGGCGGAATTGTATGCTCAGATCGCTCGCGTTCGTAGTGGCTATAGATCCGACTCCCCGCCGGATTGCGTGGAGAACTGATTCGCATGGTTGAAGGCTATTACCGCTCGCACCGTCGCGACGCTAAGAGGAATCGAGAGGAGCAGGAGCTGCAGCACGACGCGGCGCGACGGCCCCCATTTCAGTGGAATGAGAGACGCGAGCCACAGCACGACTGGCGCGCTTAGCAGGAGGCACAGGTCGAGCGTTTGAAGCCCGGCGGTGACGAACGTATGACCGATGAGAAGCGCTGTGATCAGGGCGAAGAAGAATATTCCGCCGGGGCTGGCGAGAGTGAAGTTACCGAAGATGACCGCGGCGAGGATGGCCGCGCCCGTCGCGGCGACGAACGTGAGTTCGCATCGGCCGTTGCTCAGCGAGTCGCTCAACATGAACACGAGGCTGATCGCGCCGGAGAGGATGAAGAG
>JAICIO010000162.1 GCA_025924315.1 Phycisphaerae bacterium | reverse complement strand
GGGCGGCTGTGCCACAGTGGTGATCCGATGACCGACCAGCCTCCGCAAAATGCTCCCGCCCCGAAAGCCCGCGGCACCTTTACGCTCGTGATGGTCGCGCTCGCCAGCGCCGTCGTCACGATTCTTCTCGCGGCGCTGCTGATGAACATCTTTCAGCGCAAGAGCGAAGCGCGCGTGCCGTTCATTCGCGCCGTCCAGGTGGACGAGAACACAACCGACCCGGCGATGTGGGGCATGAACTGGCCGCGGGAATATGACAGTTACCAGCGCACGGTAGACGTGACGCGCACGCGTTACGGTGGAAGCGAAGCGATGCCCGCGCAGAAGCTCGATCGCGATCCGTGGCTGAAGAAAATGTTCAGCGGTTATGCGTTTTCGATCGACTATCGCGACCGCCGCGGGCACGCGTACATGCTCGCCGATCAGACCGAAACGGAGCGCGTGACAAAGAAGCCGCAGCCGGGATCCTGCGTACATTGTCACGCGTCGGTGATCCCGACGTATCGCAGGCTCGGCGGCGGCGAGCTGCAGCCGGGTTCGGACGATTTCAACTGGCCCGCCGTGTTCAAAGGGTTCGAGGCGGTGTGCGCGATGAGCTACGCCGACGCCTTCGCGGAGCTCGCGCGCACACCCGACGGTGGTCTCGGTCGCACGCTTGTGAATTTGCCCACCACGCCCGGCGCGACGACGAGCGAATCGCTCGCCGCGCACAAGATCAGCACCGCCCATCCCGTTTCGTGCGTCGATTGTCACAATCCAAAGACGATGGAGCTGCGCGTGAGCCGCCCCGGTTTCGTCCGCGGAATTCAGGCGCTGGCGAACTCCGACGACCCGGTGCCGCACCTGCAAAGCATCGTTCGCTGGCGGCAGGGTGATCGCAAGCACCCGTACGATCCGAATGTCGATGCCACGCGCCAGGAGATGCGCTCGTTCGCCTGCGCGCAGTGCCACGTCGAGTACTACTGCGGGCCGAAGACGACGCTGTTCTTCCCCTGGGGCAATGGCCTGACCGCGGACAACATCGAGACGTATTACGACAACTACAAATTCCCCGACGGCACCCCGTTCTACGACTTCGTGCACGGCATCACTGGCGCGCACGTTTACAAGGCGCAGCATCCCGAGTTCGAAACCTGGTCACAGGGCGTGCACGCCCGCGCCGGCGTCGCCTGCGCCGATTGCCATATGCCTTATGTCCGCGAAGGGGCGATGAAGGTGTCGGATCACTGGATCCGCAGCCCGCTGCTGATGGTGAACCGCTCGTGCCAGGTGTGCCACAGCGTCCCCGAAACCGAGCTGACCGCGCGCGTCGAAACGATCCAGCAACGCACGCACGATACGATGAACCGCGCGTCCGTCGCGCTGGTCGACATGATCGACGCCATCGCGCTCGCCAAAGCGAACGGCGCATCGCCCGATCAGCTCAAGCCCGCGCTCGATTTCCACCGCAAAGCGCAATGGCGGCTCGACTTCGTCTATGCGGAGAATTCGATGGGCTTCCACGCATCGCAGGAAACGCAGCGCGTGCTGAGCGAAGCGATCGACTTCGCGAGACAAGGCCAACTCGCTGCGGTGAGTCTCCGAGCCACTCCGCCCAAAACCTCAACCACCCAACCCGCCGCGCCCGTCGAAGGGGTGACCCCGGCGAACGAGGCGCCGCCCGGGCCTTACCGTACGACGAATCCATAAATCGCTCGATTTTTCCGCGGAAAAACGACGCCCGCCGCGGTAGAAGGGTGACGGCGCTCCCACCCTGAACGGGAGCGAATTGTAGGGTCCGCTTCAGCGGACCGGTTACTTCTCTCACTCGAAAAGCGATAACCGGTCCGCTGAAGCGGACCCTACAGGATGTAAAAGGTTGACGCAGCTTGACGGTGTTGACCGCGGTTTACCGCCGTTGACCAAAAGGAGAGAAATGCGAAACGAACCCACCGCGAACGCGCGGAGCGGTCCTCGCGACGATCGGCGACGACCGCCGCAACGCGACTTAAGCCGCCTTCGTGTTCCTGGATGTTCCAAAGCGTTCCGCCGTGATCAATATGCGAAAATGCAAAACGAACCACCATTTCTCATAACCCTCGGCGGCGCCGGCGCTTCTCGGCGGCTTAGCGGTTCGTTGCATCCGCGTTGATCGAAAATGCAAAACGAACCCACCGCGGTTACAATTCATTTGTTCCACTCCAATTGGGCAATTGGGAGATCCTCGCATGTCCGCGATGCCGGTGATGATTCTGATTCTGTGTGTGCTGGCGATCGCGTATCGCTATTACAGCGCGTTCCTGGCCGCGCGGGTGGCCACATTGGACGAGTTGCGCGAGACGCCGGCCATCCGTCTGAACGACGGGCAGAACTACCATCCGACGAACAAATGGGTGCTCTTCGGTCACCACTTCGCGGCGATCTCCGGCGCGGGTCCGCTGATCGGTCCGGTGCTGGCGGCGCAGTTTGGATATCTGCCGGGACTCTTGTGGATCGTCGTCGGCGTGTGTCTCGCGGGCGCGGTGCAGGATTTTCTCGTGCTCGCGGCGAGCTTGCGGCGCAACGGGCGATCGCTGGCCCAGATCGCGTATCACGACATCGGCAAGGTGGCAGGAACCGCGGCGACGATCGCGATTCTCTTCATCGTGATCATTGCGATCGCGGGGCTGGGCAAAGTCGTCGTGAAAGCGCTCGGTGGCGAGGACGTGAAATATCCGGCGGGAAGCCAACTGGTGCTGCCCAAGGGCGTGGAGGCTCTAACGCCCGTCGGCGAGCGGAGCAGTCCCGAATACATCGATTACGAAGTGCCCAGCGGATCGAAGCTGGTCTGGAACGACGGCAAGTCCGAGATGCCGTTCCAGGATCCGTTCGTGCTGCGCTATCGTCCCAAGCCATTCATGCAGGCGGCCGGCCCGACGTTCAAGAATGGCGTTGCTGCTGTAACGCCGGACATGGCGCGCCTCGTTCCGGGCAGCTCATGGGGCACGTTCACCATCGCCTGCACGATCCCGATCGCGCTGCTGGTCGGATTGTGGATGTACAAGATCCGGCCGGGCAAGGTGGTTGAAGCGTCGCTCATCGGCGCGGTCCTTACGCTCGTCGCGACGGTGCTCGGCGGATGGGTGTCGCATCAGCCGTTTGGTGACATCTTCAACCTTCGCGATACAACCGTCATCTGGTCGATGGGGATTTACGGCTTTATCGCCTCGGTGCTGCCGGTGTGGATCCTCCTCTGCCCGCGGGATTATCTCTCGAGCTTCTTGAAGATCGGCACGATTGCGCTGCTCGTGGGCGGGGTGATTCTTGCGAACCCGAAGCTGCAGGCGCCGTCGATCAATCACGTGTTTCTCAACGGCGGGCCGACCGTGCCCGGGCACCTCTTCCCGTTCCTGTTCATCGTGATCATGTGCGGCGCGATCAGCGGGTTTCATGCGCTGGTGAGCAGCGGAACCACGCCGAAGATGATCAAGAGCGAAAAGGACGCGCGGATGATCGGCTACGGCGCGATGCTGATCGAAGGGCTCGTCGGATGCATCGCGATGATCGCCGCGACCGCGCTGCCGACGAATGATTACTACGCGATGAACACGGACCTGGCGAAGGTTCCGACCTTCCATGAGAACATTCTGAAGGTGAGTGCCGTCGGCGGGATCGAGCACGTTGGCGACAACATTCAGCAGTATGAGTCGTTGACGCAGGAATCATTGCGTGGAAGAACCGGCGGCGCGGTGACGCTTGCGGTAGGAATGGCGCACATTTTCGATGGCGCGATTCGCAACATGGGCGCGAAAGCCGAGAGCACGCTGAACACGTTGTGGAAATACTGGTACCACTTCGCGATCATGTTCGAGGCGCTGTTTATCCTCACGACGATCGACACCGGGACGCGCATCGGGCGATTTTTATTGCAGGAAGTGTTCGCGAAGATCAGGCCGGACCTGGGCCGGGCGGACTCGGTGCCCAGCGCGATCATCAGCACGTTCATCATCGTCGTCGCGTGGTGCTATTGCATCAACGCGAACTCCATGGACGCGATCTGGCCGATGTTCGGCATCGCGAACCAGATGCTGGCGGTGATCGCGCTGGCGGTCGTGAGCGCGTATCTCGCGAACTCCGGCAAGGCGCGCTATCTATGGGCAACCGTCATCCCGCTTCTGTTCGTCTGCACCACCACAAGCTCGGCCGCGGTGGAGCTGCTCAACAAGTTCATCACCGGTTTCACGACGCAGTGGAACAGCCCGACGCCGGATCAGAAGGTCCTGATCAACAGCGCGGTGACGAGCGTTGCGATTATCGCGATGTTAGTGTGCACTTACATCATCATGTTGGCGGCTGCGATGCGCATCTGGACGAACACGAGCGGGGCAAAGCGCGAAGAGCACGCGTTTGAGCCGATGCCGATTACAGCGAAGTAGTTCGTTAGAATGGTCTATTGCCGCTTGCGGCTTAGCGGGAATTGAGCGCGGTTCTCGCTCCCGCTAAGCCGCAAGCGGCAGAGCTGCAAACTTGCCTTTTCGGATGGTCGCTGGTACAGTTTCCCGCCCTCAATTCGGCGGCAAAACCTGCGCGAATCTGGGACGTATTAACTATTCGGCCCGGCTGACGTTTGAGCCATTGCCAATCGCACGACCGGCCATAAGGAGTCACTCGTGAAACCCAAAGTTCATCCCAAGTATCAGATGTGTTCCGTGCACTGCGCATGCGGGAACACGTTCCAGACCCGCAGCACGCTGTCGAAGATCAACGTCGATATCTGCTCGGCTTGCCATCCATTCTTCACCGGCAAGCAGAAGTTTGTGGACACCGCCGGTCGGGTCGAAAAGTTCAGCAAGAAGTTCGGCGGAACCTACAGCTTCCAAAAGACCGCTGCCCCGGCTGGCGCGAAGAAGTAGTTCGCACCGCAAGGTCATCTGTCTTACGCAGTCGAAGAAACGCCGTCCCTGCTGAGCCCCCGTCAAAACTTTGCAGTGACGGCGTTTTTATGCGCCAAATCCCACCTTAATGCGATCCTTTCCGTCTGAACGAGCGTAAGGACTTGAGGGCTGGAAGGTTTATTCCGGCTAGCGGAAGAATCAACTTGACCGGCGCTAATGGCTGGTACAGCATGAAGTGCCGGGAAGCTGTGGGACGCACGGGCAGGCGCGTCGCATTCTCGCCCAGTTGTTCTTCCCCGTAAGCCTTGGTCGTATTGTTGGAGAGGCGAATGGGATCCTTCACTCGTCACGGACGACGAAATTTTTTGCTCATCCTGATCTGCGCGACGGCACTCCTTCAAGGCGGCTGCCAGCTCGTGGGCATGCCCACGGTCTCGACCCGGAAACTCGTGCATTATCAGTCGATGCTCGATCTCTCCGGGCTGAAGCCTTTGGAGACGAACGATGCGGTGCGCGTGAAGATCGCGACGCCCTCGACCTGGGAACAACTACCGACGTACAAGGGCGGACTTTATACCCACGAGCAGTGGCGCTCGCAGACGCATCGCAACGGCGTGGGCGTCGTCTACATCCGCATGCCGTTCCCATTCAGCGCCAGCACGCTTACATGGCTCGCCGAGCGCGAGTATTCGAAGCGCTCCGACGACGGCAAGGTTCTCGCGCAGTGGACAGATAGCATCGGCCGGCCATGGTTCGAAGTGGAGAACGCGAAGTTCCACGTTCGCGGATATGTGGTGACCGACGGCCTCGACGCGTGGATCATCTATGCGGGCTATCGCGTGCTTGAAACGCCGGAGCCTGAAGAGATCGCGCTGGCGAGCCGCGCGCTTGAGACGATCATTCCGATTCCACGTAGTGAAGACATCCCGCCACTGCCCGAGCCGAAAACCGCGACGGTCGCGGACGCGAAGTAGGTGTTTAGCCGCCGCGCGTGCGCGGCGCGAATCCCGCTCCGCACGCGGGGCGGCTAAACGTCTCACACCATCGCCTGCATCTGATCCGCGAGCGCGATCAGTCGCCCGAACTCAATCGGGTCGAACGGTCGCGCCGAGAAATCGAGCAGCAGGTATTCGCCGACAACCAGCAAACCGATATCGCCGGGGAGAAGGCTCGACGCGCTTGTCTTTGAAAGCGCTCGAGCTGAGGCGGAGTCATTCGAGTAAAGCGTGTAGCGCTCGATCGACATGAGTGCGGGAAAACTCGCAAGCGAAAAGAGATCGATGAGGCTCGTCTTGTGATGGGTCGGCCGAAGGCCCGTCGGCTGCCACGAGCGCTCGATCTTGCGGATCAGCACATTCCATCGCTGCGGTTCGATCAGCTGGTTCGGATCGTCAGGCGCCGGCGCGGTCGTCGCGTGCATCTGCAGCAGCGTCGTCTGTTTCGACTCCATCAGCCAGCGCGGTTGAATGTCCTTGAAGCCATCGAGCGGCGGGGGAAGTTTCGCGAGCTCGATTGCCACGAGCTTGAAGTCGTGCTCGCGACCGAAGTCTTCGAGCTCGATGCGAAAGCGATGCGACGTCCACCGTCGCACGAGCACATAAAACACCGCGAGCGACGCGCAGAAAACCACCACGAGCGTCGTGAGCGTCGCGAAGGAAAAAGTGCGAACGAGGATTTCTTCTGCGGCGATCATCGTGCCTAAAATCGAGTGAACAAACCGCGATCGGAGCGGGGATGATCTTACCTGATCGTTACAACCGCTTGAATTCAACGGCGGCTTTTGCCGATAGCTACGACTGCATGGCTGATTATTCGCACATCGTCGAAGAGATGAAGTCCCGCTTCGACGTGCGCGTTCACAAGTGGCGGCGCAACATGAGCGGGTGTGCGTGGCGTGTTTATCGGACCGACGGCACGGTGATCAACTGGATCGAGACGCCGGTGCCGAAGACGCCGATCAGCCTGGCGATTTTTTTGCATGAAGTGGGGCATCACGTCATCGGCTTCGAGGCGTACAAGCGCCGGTGCGAAGAAGAGTATCACGTCTGGGTTTGGGCGATCCGCGAGATGAAACGGCTGGGCGTAGAGCCGGATGAGCGCGTGCATCGGCGGTTCGAGCTTTCGATGCAATATGCGGTCGACAAGGCGATGCGCCGCGGGATCAAGCAGCTTCCCGAGCCGCTGGAACAATTCGTCGCGGCCGCGGCTTAAACTTCCTTCCCTTCTGATTTGGCGCGATATGATTCCGGTGCGATGTCGCACCTGCTGCTCTCGCTGATCTTTGCCTTTTGCGGGTTTGGTCCAAGCACGAAGCCTGCATCCGCGCCGGCCACCACGAACGCGACGACCAAGCCCGCCGATCGAATCTGGAACATCAACTCGTACCTGCATGGCAAGCCTTCGGAAGTTCGCGAGCAGATCAATGGCGAGCTCGAGCGGCTCATGCAACTTCGCGCCGCGCGTCAGGCGGCCGTGAAGGACGCGACGGATGAACTGCGTAAGTCGGTGCGAACTGCGAAGCTCGAAGGCGCTCGATCGGATCTGAAGGAAGCGCAGGACGCGCTGAAAGACACGGAGACGGCGGTCGCGCGGGCTTACCTTTGGCGAAGACGGCTTGTCGACGCGACACGCAATCAGTTCCTCCTGCGCTGGCCGCTGAAGCCCGGCGCTTCCGGATTGCTCGGCATGGTCACACCGGTGAGCATCGACCACGATGACCGCACGATCGTCATCCAGTTCTCGGCGCTCGAAGCGCTTCGCAGTGAAGACGAGCACGAAGGTATCCGCCGGCAGAAGATGCGCGTGCACGATGTGATCATGGTCGTGAGTGGTGTAAACGCTGCGCAGATGAAGGTCGGTGTGCCGACGACGCTCGACCAGAATTTCGTCGTCGTCTCTCGCGAAATGAATCGGCAGCTCGGTCCGGTTTACAAGGTGAAGCCAGAGAGCGACGACGTCGATGTGCTGATGAAGGCGATCAACGACTTTCATGATCCGATGAACCCGAAGGAGATGGCGCAGCTCGTGCGAACTTCCGTGCCGAAGAAGGTCGACGCGAATCGCTGGACATCGATCGATCGGATCCTTGCCGCGACTCAGCCCGTTCACGATCAAGATCCGGATTCGGCAGACTTCAAGCGCATGGAATCGTGGCTCGACAAGACGCTCCCGGGCGATCGAATCGCGCTGCGGGCGGACGTGCTGAAGGTGTTGCCCGGCGATGATGGTAACTATGAGCTTCACGCCACGGTAGATGCCGGCGACGGACTCGTTCACTTCATCACCGGCACGTTGCTGCCGGGCGCGCAGGAACGCGGAAAGCGCGCGGAAGGCGAGAAAGATGTCCGCATCACCGGGACCATCATCGACGCGCATCTTTCGCAGGAAAACACGCTGATTCTCGAGGTGATCGACGCCGACTTCGGCGGATGACCGCGGCACAGTCGCTACACTTTGCTCGCTTGACCAATCGTCATTCTTCGCCCCTCCATCCAGAGCAATTTGAACGCTCACGCGACATGTGAAATCCGATAGTTTCTGCGCGTGATGCGAAAGCAATTCTTCTCGCTCGTCGCTGTAATCGTCTGTCTCAGCGGTTGCAGCCGCGGCAGCTTGTTCAGTCTGAGCAATCGGCCGACCGACGAACCGTACAAGCTCGAGCACGTCAGCGCGATTCAGAATCCCGAATTTCGCCAGACGATGGGCAACCTCCTGGGCCCGCCGATCGTCGAGGGAAACAAGATCGAAACGCTGCTCAATGGCGATCAGATCTTCCCGCCGATGCTCGAAGCGATTCACTCCGCCAAGAAGACCATCACGTTCGAATCGTACATCTACTGGCAAGGTAAGATTGCGCAGAAGTTCACCGACGCGCTGTGCGACGCCGCAAAGAGGGGCGTCAAGGTTCACGTGATCCTCGACAGCGTCGGCGCGGACAAGATCGACAAGAAATATCTCGATCGGATGAAGGAGTGCGGCGTGGAATACCTGATGTACCACGGCCTGCACTGGTACGACATCATCGCGACGCAGAGGCTAAACAATCGCACGCATCGAAAACTCCTGGTGGTGGACGGCGAGGTGGGATTCACCGGCGGGGTTGGAGTGGCGGATGAATGGCTTGGCAATGCCGATTCGCCGAAGCATTGGCGCGACACGCATTACCAGATCGAAGGCCCCGCGGTCGAGCAACTGCAGGCGGCCTTCGCGGACAACTGGATGGAAACCACTGGGCATGTCCTCGCCGGCGCCGATTACTTTCCGGTCGATCACACGCAGCGCGGTGATCTGTCGGCGCAAGTGTTCAAGAGCTCATCCGATTCCGGCAGCGAGTCGATGGAACTGATGTACCTCCTCTCGATGTCCGCCGCGCGGAAGAACATTCGCCTCGCGACGGCTTACTTCGTGCCCGACAAGCTCACGATCCAAACGCTGCTTAAGGCGCGACAGCGCGGCGTGTCAGTGCAGATCATCGTCCCCGGCGGACACATTGATGAGAAGATCGTCCGTCGCGCTTCCCGCGCGCGATGGGGTGAGATGCTGCAGGCGGGGATTGAGATCTATGAGTATCAGCCGACGATGTATCACTGCAAGCAGATGATCGTGGACGACCAATGGGTTTCGATCGGATCGGCCAACCTCGACAACCGCTCCTTTCGCCTCAACGACGAGGCCAATCTGAACGTGATGAATCAGGCGTTCGCGTCACAACAGATCCGCGTGTTCGACGAGGATCTGAAAAAATGTAACCGTATTACGTACGATCAGTGGAAACACCGGCCGATCGGTGAGCAGCTCATCGAAGGTTTTTCGACGCTGTTTGGCCCCTGGATGTGACGGTTCTTGTCCTCGTAGGGTTCGCTTCAGCGGACCGGTTACTCGCTTGTCTGGTTGAAATAACCGGTCCGCTGAAGCGGACCCTACAAATCAGGACGTGTCTTTTGGAATCCCCCCGAAAAATCCCGCTGACGACTACATTGCCGCCAGCGGGATAGGGGGATATAGGGCGAGGTTAGAGCAACCTTACAGTCCGGTCGGCGCGACGTCCGCATTCTCTTCAGGCTGCGGCTCGGTGTGCGTACGAAGCACGCCGTCCTCCATCAGCTTTCGGATCTTCGCCAGCGCCTTGTTCTGAATCTGGCGAACGCGCTCTTTGGTCACGCCAATGATCTTGCCGACCTCTTCGAGCGTCAGTGGATTCTCCTCTTCCTGCTTCCAGTTGAAGCGGCGTCGGATCACCGTCTGCTCGGTGTCAGAGAGATCAGCCAGGTTCCGATCGACGATCTGCTTGAGCTCGTCGGTCAGATCCTCTTCGACCATGTCACGCTTCTTGTCGGTCCAGTCGCTCTTCTCGAGATCCGGCTCGAACTCGACCGGGAAGCGCGTGCGATGCCGACTGTGCTTCATCGCCGTGCGCGAGAAAGCCTTCAGAATCGCGCGGCACGCGTACGTGCTGAACTTGAATCCGCGATCGACGTTGAACTTGTCGACGGCGCGAATCAGGGCCATGTTGCCTTCGCTGACGATTTCAGCGAAGTCGACATCACCCAGCCGCGTGCGCTTGGCCATCGCCAGCACCAGCGCGAGGTTGGTGCGAACGAGGTACTCGCGGAAGTGCTCGAATCGGCGGTGCCATTCGATCACCTGCTCCGCCAGATCCTTGTTCAGTCCATCGCGCTTCACCTTGCGCTGCAGCGCGCAGAGGCGCAGCTTGGCGTAGTTGAAGCGGAGGAACATCAACTTCTCTTCTGGCGCCTTCATCAGCTGCGGGGCACCCACGACCGTATTTTCCAGAATCTCGTCGCGCGTCGGCTGATACCAAGCCGTGAGCGGGAGCGCCGGCTCATGGTCGTTGTCGAAGGTGAACAGCTCGGCTTCAATTCCCTTTTGCTGGAAGACCGGGCTGTCCATGTAAGCGTAATTTTCGGCAAGAAGGCGCTCGGCCTGAGCGCGGAGTCCCTTCGGGACCGGCGCGGCGCGGGTCGGCGACTTCTTCTTTCCACTTTTCACAACTGCTGCGGTGGCCATGATTGGCCTCCTTGTCCTTGTCAGGAACAACACTTCGCCTGACGGACCACCCATTGTACAGTTCAATGGAGTCCGCCGTATTAGTACGTAAAAAACCCCTGCGAGTTCGTCGCTTAAGTTACGGTGCTTCAAAGGTTTGAGCGAATTTCTCGCGGACTGCATCGCGCCGGCTCAAACTGGACACTTATGCATGAATGCACGTGGCCTTTGAGCGGGAACGAACACTGAGCAGGTCAGCCATTATCGATATTTTTCCGCGTCCTGCAAGTAACATGGCTAACCCCTATGGCAACCGGACCTCACTTTCGACGACTCTGCTTCGGGGGGAGCTTTAACCCCATTCACTACGGCCACTTGGCGTGTTCCAAAGCGGTGGCAGCTGAATTGGGGTTCGGGCGGGTTGTGCTCGTCCCGAGTCGTCAGCCCCCGCATAAACCGGACCAATCGGACATGGCCTCGGCACAAAATCGATTGGCCATGTGCGAACTGGCGGTGGCCGGCGATCCGCTTTACACCGTCGATTCTACTGAGATGCGCAG
>JAICIO010000161.1 GCA_025924315.1 Phycisphaerae bacterium | reverse complement strand
GCTTCAGCGCACCGGTTATTCCATTCGACAAGCAAATAACCGGTGCGCTGAAGCGCACCCTACTAGCGCTGCTCTGTCTCGCGCTCGTCATCGTGACGATCGGCTGCAATCGCGAAACGATTCAAAAGGCCGAGGAAATGACCGGCGGCGACGTGAAGAAGGGCAAATACGCGATCGAATCGTACGGCTGCGTCTCATGTCACACGATTCCCGGCGTGCGCGATGAGGACGCGGTCGTCGGTCCGCCGCTCGATCGTATGGGCAGCCGCGTGTACATCGGCGGGGTGATGAAAAACACGCCACGCAACATGATTCAGTGGGTGCAGAATCCACCCGGCGTCGATCCCATGACCGCGATGCCGAATCTGCACGTAACCGAATCCGACGCTCGCGACATCGCGAGTTACTTGTACACGTTACGCTGATTTGGACTGGGGTTATTTGGTGGCACAGGCATTCTTGCCTGTGATGGGGCGATGTACTCATCGACCCATTTCGGTCCTGGATTACCAGGTCCGATTCACCGACAAGAATGTCGGTGCCACCGGGAAATGCGCGAGGCACTTATGAAGTGGCTTTTCATTCTGGGACTTCTGGCGCCGATCTCCACGACGTACGCTGCGGAGCGCGTTTACGTCACCAACGAACGCGAAGGTTCCGTTTCTGTCATCGATCCTTCAACCGAAAAAGTGATCCAAACGATCCCCGTCGGCAAGCGTCCTCGCGGAATCCACCTCAGCCCGGACGGAAAGTTCGCCTACGTCGCATTGAGCGGCACCCCGATCACCAAGCCTGGCGACGAGCGCCCCGCGATGAATGCCGATAAGTCGGCAGACGGAATTGGCGAGATCGACCTCTCTTCGGGCAAGCTCATCACGAAGATCGATTCCGGTTCGGATCCAGAACAGTTCGACCTCACGCGCGATGGGAAATTCATCTTCGTGTCGAATGAAGACGCCAACACCGCATCGCTTATCGACCTCGCGCAGAAGTCGGTGATCAAAACGTTCCCCGTCGGCAGCGAGCCGGAAGGCGTGACCGTTTCGCCGGATGACAAGCTCGTCTTCGTCACGAGCGAAACGACCAACGACATTCACGTCATCGATATCGCCGCGCGAAAAATCGTCGGCCACTTCAAAACCGAGCAGCGTCCGCGCGGTGTTGCGTTTACGCTCGATGGCGCCAAAGCGTACATTACATGCGAGACCGGTGGGGCGATCTGCGTCGCCGACGTCGCGGCGATGAACGTCGTGAAGGTGATCAAGCCCGAAGGAAAAGGCGTGCGGCCGATGGGCGAGACGCTCTCGCCGGACGGAAAGCATGTCTACGTCACAACCGGCCGCTTCGGCGCTGTGATCTTCATCAACACGAGCGACGACCAAATCGAGAAAACAATCCCGAACGTCGGCGCGCGGCCGTGGGGCATCGGCGTTTCGCCGGATGGCACGACGCTCTACACCGCGAATGGTCCGTCGAATGATGTTTCGGTAATTGATGTGGCGTCGGCATCGGTGAAACAAAAGATCAAAGCGGGGGATTCACAGTGGGGGATTGCGATCGCGAAGTGAGGTCGGCTCGCGATCCGCTTATCGGCCGATCAGGACGGGCTCAAACCAGACCGTTGACCCATTCAACCTCGCCAGGTAGGCCTCCAGGGCCAGCTTGGGCTCGACTTCGTGGATGCGGTGGGCGGCTCGGACCAGATCGGTGCGCAGGCGATCATGCAGCCCGGACTCCGTCAGATGGAGGAAGTCGCTGTAGAAGCCGCAGCCTTCATGCGAGATGAGGATGAGCCGGTTGAGCTTATGCAGGCGGGCCAGGAAGCGCATGTGAGAGACCGCGCCTTCCTCTTCGCGATAGGCCTCGAAATGGCCGGCGAAGCATGCCGGGCCGCCGGCAATGGCCAGGCGGTCATAACCGTCCAGTCTCAGGCCATGGTGCAAAAACTCATTCACCTGATCGGCGAAGCGCCCGTCGCTGCAATAAACCGCAGCCGTCAAAAAGCCGCTGGCGTTGAACGGTTGCTTACTGGAGAACGCCGACCGCGCCGGGACCTGATTTGTATGGGAGGCCATATAGCCTAAGTATACTCTGTAATTCCGGCATTGCCGGACTCTTTCGCACGGGCCGGGAAACCTCCGCCAAAGCCGGAGCTAGCGCAGATTTAATTCCCACAGCTGCGCATTCGAGGTGCTGACGGCTTTGCACCCCGCGGCGATGATCTGCTGCACCGTCTGCGGCGTGCGAATCAGTCCGCCCGCGATGCACGGGATCTGCAGCATCCGAAACCGATCGGCCACCTGAAGAAACGCGACGCCAGGCAACAACTCCACCGCGTCCGGTTTCGAGCGCTCGATCACATGCATCCCGCGATCGACGGCCCGTCCGTCTTGTAGAAACAGTCGCACCACCGAGAGCAACCCAAGCTTGCGCGCGAGCGGCGTAAGGTGATGACGAACCGTGATGATGCCATCCACGCGATCGAGCGTCGCGACATAACGCAGGCCCGCTTCGTCGTTCGTCAGGCCGTCCACCAGATCGATATGCAACAGCGCCGGCAGCTTGTTGAACGGCGGCCGCTCGAGCCGTTTCAGTAGCGCGGGCAACTCTGCCAGTTCACCACCACCTAAAAACAAAATGCTCGCGTGGCCGATCAGCTCCGGCTGCTTCTCGACGCCTTCGGTTAAGTACGGAATAACCGGTTTGGTGAGGTAGGGTGCGATGGTTTGCCGGGCGGTTCTCGTGGGCAACGGCTTTTCCTTGACAGGTCTGCGGGCATCATACATAGTGTGAGCGACGGATAAAATTCAGTTCGCCGCTAAGTGAGCATTCGGGCTAGAGATAAAGAGAAAGCCCCACGGGTCACGCCGTGGGGCTTTTATTTTTGCCATGTCGTCAAACGTTTCGCAGCAACTTCGCAAGGTCCGCCATTTCGCACTCGATCTCGACGGGACATTGTATTTGGGCGGCAGCGTCTTCCCGTTTACGCGCCCGTTCCTCGATCGCCTGGCGGCGATGAACATCGGCCACACCTTTTTCACCAACAATTCGTCGCGCAGCACGAAGCAGTACGTCGAGCATCTCGCACACATGGGCATCCCTGCGAGGGCGGATGAGATCTACAGCTCGACGCATTCGACGCTCGATTATCTGCGCGCGCATCATCCGAACGCGAAGAAGGTGTTCGTGCTTGGCACGCCGGCGCTGCAGGGCGAGTTCGAAGAGAACGGTTACGCGCTGCACGGCGAAGTTTCGACGGATGAGCCGGAGATCGTCATCGTTGGTTTCGACACGACGCTCACCTATCCGCGGCTCTGCTCGGCGGCGTATTGGATCAGCAAAGGCAAGCCGTTCATCGCGACGCATCCCGATCGCATCTGCCCGACCGACAAGCCGACGGTGCTGCCAGACTGCGGCGCGATCTGCAAGTTGCTGGAGAGCGCGACCGGCCGAGCGCCCGACATCGTCCTCGGCAAGCCGCACCCGCGCATGCTCGGCGGGGTGATGGCGCGGCACAATCTCGAACCCGATCAGCTCGCAGTCGTCGGCGATCGGCTGTACACCGACATGGCGATGGCGAAAAGCGCCGGCGCGATGGGGATTCTTGTGCTCACCGGGGAAACGACCAGGGACGAGGCAGCGAAAGCGAAACATTTGGTCGATCTCGTCGTTCAGGATGTTGGAGAACTCTCGCGGATGTTGTCGCAGGAAGGGGAGCTGACGCGATGTTGAATCGCGACGAAACGATCGAAGCGATGGCCCGCTCGCCGCTGGATCTGCTGGTGATCGGCGGGGGGATCGTCGGCTCGGGCGTCGCGCGCGACGCCGCCATGCGCGGACTGCGCGTGGCCGTCGTCGAGAAAAGCGACTTCGCTTCGGGAACCAGCAGCCGCTCGAGCCGCTTATTGCATGGCGGGATTCGATACCTCGCCCAAGGCCGCATCGGACTCGTGCGCGAGGCGAGCAGAGAAAAGGTCGTTATCTCGAAGATTGCACCGCACCTCGCGATCCCGCTGCCGTTCACTTTTCCGACGCGCGAGGGGACGGAGTGGAAATTGTGGAAGCTGCGCATCGGCGTGAAGCTCTATGACCTTCTCTGCGGCGGACGAAATTTGGGCAAGAGCAGCTGGATGAAACCCGCCGAGCTCGAGCAGAAGCTTCCGGGGCTGAATCAGAATGGGCTCACCGGCGCCGTCCGGTACTTCGACGGCATGACAAACGACGCGCGGCTCGTGCTCGACACGCTGCGCTCAAGCGCGCGTTCAGGCGGGATGCTCGCGAATTTCGTCTCGGTCGAAGAGACGAAGCCTTTCGGCGAGATGTGGCAGGCGACGCTTTACGATCACGTCGGCGAAAAGCGGATCAATGTCACGGCCAAAGCCATCATCAACGCCGCCGGCGCGTGGGCGGACAAATTCCCCGCCTCGCGAGTTCGACTACGGTTGACCAAAGGCGTGCATCTCGTGATCGACCGCTCGCGACTGCATGTCGACGATGCCATTGTGATGACCGAGGGCAGCCGCATTCTGTTCGTCATTCCATGGGGCGAGCGCATCATTCTCGGTACGACCGACACCGACTACGACGGCAACCTTGACAATCCCACGGCCGACGCATCCGACATCGACTACATCCTCGATGTGACGAACCAATCCTTTCCATCGGCGCGAATCACAACGGATGATGTGATCAGCACCTGGGCCGGCCTGCGTCCGCTGATCGCGGATCCGAACGGTAAGCCGTCGGATATTTCACGCGCGCATGAGATCCGCATGACCGAGCCCGGCTGGATCGACGTCGCCGGCGGAAAGCTCACGACGTATCGGCTGATGGCCGAGCAAACGGTCGATCGGGCGATCACGTTCGCGAAGCTGAGTGCGCGAAAATGTGAAACCGATATCGCGCCGCTGCTCGACGCGCCGCCGAAATACAGCGGCATCACTCCGCCGCCGGTTTCCCGCGACGCAGTTCAGCATTTCATCGAACATGAATGGGCGCTGCACCTCGCAGACGTGATGATTCGCAGAACCAGCTGGCGGTATTATCATCGCGACCACCTGCAGATCGCTCAGCAGGTCGCGCGTTGGATGAAGGAAATTCTCGGCTGGGATGATGAAACATTCCGCGATGAGCTCGATACATATTCGCGTCAGACTTCCAACGCACGAGGCGAAGAGGCGAGCGAATTTCGCACGGCTGGAAACGAGACAAAGGTAAGCACATGAAGCGAACGGTTTGGCTGGTGTTGTGCGCCGCCGCGCTGTCGAATGCGGCATGGGCGGAGAGCGCGTACGTCGATGTCGTGAATCAGGATAAGCCCGTCATCATGGAACATTTCGATACGGGCTCACTCAACGGCGCCGCCCCCGCGCTCGGCAAAGCGTCCGCGATCACCGAGCCCATCGCGATCGAAATTCCAAACGCAATTAAATCAGCGAGCGACGCCACGATCGAATGGTGGCAGTGGAATGACACGAATGCCGAAACGACGCTCATGAGTGCGGCCGGCGATGACCGTGCGAGACAGATCGAGCTTTCGATTCGTGTCCCGAGCAGCGAAAAGAAAAGGAAGAATCCGCTGCCGCATCTCGCGCTGAGCGATGATCAATCCGCCATCCTCGCGGCCGAGCCCTATTCCGCGCGGTGGTCATATTACGTTCTCGTCCTGAAGCACGATGCCGATCCGCAGTTGTACATCAACGGCTATCCGATCAAGCCGGTGAAGACCAAGCCGCGCGATGCGAATCACCCCTTGGCCGTGGTGACGATCGGTCCCGATCATGCGAAGGGCAAGGTCGATGAACTCGCGGTGTACGATCACGCGCTCACCCCCGAGCAGATCAAATCCCACTTCGTCGCCGCCGTTCATTCGCTGCCGACGCACGACATCATCGTCATCGGCCACCGCGGGGATAATGCGGGCTCGCCGGAAAACACGCGCATCAGCTACGCCAACGCCATCAAACGCGGCGCGAAGTTTGTCGAAATGGACCTGCATCTCACGAAGGACAACAAGATCGTCCTGATGCACGACGACACGGTGAAGCGCACGACCGGCAAGCCCGGCAGAGTCTCCGATTACCTCCGCGACGACATCGTGAAGCTCGACGCGGGCAGCTGGAAGGATCCGAAGTACAAAGGCGAGCCGGTGCCGAAGATCGAAGACGTCGGCGAAACCTGTCGCGGAAAAGCCGTGATGATGCTCGACCTCAAGAGCACCGGCCAGGCCGACGAAATCGCCGAGTGGCTCAAGAGCACCAACTTTCCCATGGACGGCATTCTGCTCGCGCCGTGGACCGAGGAAGAAGGCATCGCACTGCGGAAAGTTCTCCCGCAGCCGATCATGACCGAACTTCACGGCACCGTGCCCGAAAATTACGACGACGCTTACTTCACGAAAATGAAAGCCATCGGCTTCAGCCTGCTGTCGATCAACTGGCAGAACCTTCCGCAGGATTTCATCGACGCCGCGCACAAGAACGGCATGAAGGTTCATTCGTGGACGTTCGATCGCCACGGCGCAAGCGGAACGACCGACGTCACCGGCTCCTATGAAATCGCCGGCGCGGTGCTCGCGGGTGTCGATGGCATCATTGGGGATGATACGA
This sequence comes from Phycisphaerae bacterium, assembly GCA_025924315.1. Taxonomy (GTDB): domain Bacteria; phylum Planctomycetota; class Phycisphaerae; order Tepidisphaerales; family Tepidisphaeraceae; genus JAICIO01. The sequence goes on along the minus strand of JAICIO010000161.1, from coordinate 4,812 downwards.
TTGCCATACAGAAAGTCGTCGACGAGCTCACGTCGCGCTAACAACATGTGGCACAGCCGCCCTCGGCTGTGCTCCGCACTGCCAGCACAACCGAGGGCGGCTGTGCCACATACGTAGGATACTGATGTCAAACACCGACGTTGTACCGACGCCCGCTCAATCGCTCGAATACTCCACCGGCGAAGTCGACCGCCGTTATCGCTACTGGCGATTTCGTATCCTCGTGACGTCGATCATCGGCTATGCGCTTTTCTATTTTGTTCGCGCCAACGATGCGGTGCCGGTGAAGGCGATGATTTCCGATCCCGCGCTGCACCTCGATAAAACGAAGATCGGCCTGCTCTCCACCGTCGGTGGCGTGACCTACGGCGTCTCCAAATTCATCAACGGCTTTCTCGGCGATCACGCCAACCCGCGCTGGTTCATGGCGGCGGGGCTGTTCGTCTGCGCGGTGATGAACATTTTCTTCGGCCTCTCTTCGACGCTGGTGTTTTTCATTGGCTTCTGGTTTGCCAACATGCTCGCCCAGGGAATGGGTTTCCCGCCGTGCGCCAAAAGCATGGCCTACTGGTTCAGCCCGAAAGAGCGCAACACCACCTTCGGCATCTGGCATACGAGCCACATGATCGGCGGGGCGCTCATCATGGTTCTCACCGGCTATCTCGTGAAATACGTCGGGTGGCGCAGCTGCTATTACGTCCCCGCGGTCATCGCGCTCGTCGGCGTGGTGATCATCGTCATCTTCCTGCGCGACACGCCTGAATCGCTCGGGCTCCCGCCGGTCGAACTTTACAAAGGCGAAGAAACGCCCAAAGAGCTGGCCGAGGAATTGAAGGAGCCTGTTCCCACGGACGGGACCGATCAAGCGGTGGTCAATTATGCCTCCCCCCACGAGTCGGCCACTTACTGGGAAGTGGTGAACGACTACATCTTCAAGAATCCGTTCATGTGGGTCATCAGCATCGCCAACGGTACGACCTATTTGCTGCGCTGGGTGCAGATGAAGTGGGGCCCGACCTTTCTACAGGAAGCGAAAGGCATCTCGGTCGTCAACAGCGCATGGCTCGGTTTCGGCTCGGAAATGGCTGGCATGATCAGCGCGCTGATCGGTGGTTACATCGCCGACAGATACTTCCGCGGGCGCGCCGGCCGCGTCTGCACGATCGCCATGCTGCTGATGACCGGCGTGATCTGGCTCTTCTGGAATACACCCAAAGGCGACCCCTGGACCGCGAGCGCGCTCTTCATCCTCATGGGCTTCCTGCTGTACGTCCCGCAGATGCTCATCGCCGCGATGGCGATGAGCCTCGGCACCAAGCGCGCCAGCGCCGCCGCCGTCGGGATGACCGGCCTCTTCGGCTACGTCGCGACGGTGCCTGCCGGCTGGGGCGTCGGCTATCTCGCCGACAACGGCCTGCGCCTCTTCGGCCACCAGATCGTCAACCGCGGCTGGTCCGGCCCTTTCGCCCTCCTGCTCGGCTGCGCCATCGCCACGCTGATCCTGATGGCCACCACCTGGAACGTCGGCGCGCACCCACACCCGCATGGCGAGATCGTGTCGGAAGAATCAAAACCAATCCACGTCGATCCCGACAAAAAACCATGATCTCCCGCCGGGAGGGCGAGGCTCCCGCCGAGCCGTTTTGTTCGTCCAGACCTCGCTGATCTCCGCGCTGCTGGATTTCATCGGCACGGCGACGATCGGATTCTGCCTCTTCGGCCCCGACACGATCATCTCCGGCGCCGCCGCACAAGACGTCGGCGGAAAACGCAACGTCGCCAAATCCGCCGGCTTCATCGACGGCCTCGGCTCCATCCGCGCCACCCTCCAAGGCGTCGTCACCGCCACCATCTCCCAAGTGCTCAGCTGGAATTATCTCTTCTCCGCGTTCGTACGAATGTCGATCCTCGCTTGCCTCGCCCTGATGATCGGACATCGGCCGAAGCGTTCAATTGCCGAATTGCGTCGAGCGCACTAATCTTGCCGCATGGGGAAACAAATTCGTTCCGGGAAGGGCCACGTAGCTGGACCAACCGGCCCAACACAACGACCGGGGAAATCCGCGTCGCTGCTCGACACCCGCGTCGACCGCTGCAACGATTCGCCAAGGGGACTGCATGACGAAGCTAAGCCCAGTCATAAAACAAGCGCAAGAGTTCGCGGAAACGCTAATTCGCAACGCTAACGAACAGTCGCCTCCCCTTTATGAAATTCCGGGCGTGTCGTTTTCCCACGCACCGTTTGGGACTCTGATGCTATCCGAGCACGAGTCCTCGACTTATCGCAAACTGCTTGCCGACCTTCACTGGTCAATTAAGTCTGAGACCAGCGAGCGAAAGGTCGCTGATGCGTTCGAGACCGCACTATTGAAGTCGTTCGTGGCCGCGCAGACCGAACATCCGGACGAAGGCATCAAAGACGCGTTTAAAGAATTAGAGCGCGAGCTATCGCAGCCACCAAAGCTGTACTCCACATGGATCCCGATCGCTGGGGCTAAGTTGCCTGCGACACCGTGGACCATCGGCAATGTCATCATTCTCGATCCGAACGGCGCTGAGGGTGCGGGATTGCGCGAAGATCACGAGACCGTAATCGCGTCATCACCAAGTGCCTCCGCAAACGAACATTTTCGCGAGCGTATTTCCAACGAGGTGTTCCAGGAAAACCACGGGCGTCCTTTCGCGGTCGTATCGCTCATCGCGAGCGATACCGGTGGAGCTTGGAGAGCTGCGCAGCGGCGGTTGCGTGAAGTGTTGGACTGTCTGAATGCGGTCATCGAGATTATTTACGGCGAATCGAGTCGACGCGGATTAACAGACCTTCCCATATCGCGTGTTCGCTCAGGTCTGATCTCGCGTGCCGCCAATGAACTAAGGCTCCAAAGCGAGCTTGCCGGATTCATCGATCTCGATCTTGGCGAGTTCCTTGGCTACATCGGAGACGAACCAAAACTCGTAGCACTTCTGGAGTACATCGGAGACCCAAGCCCCAATCGCCACCGGCGACGAATACTGTCCGCGGTTCAATGGGCTGGCAGATCGGCGGTCGAAGCGAGGCGAGAAGAAGCGTTCATGAAACTATCGATCGCGTGGGAGAGCCTTCTTCTGGGGAAAGAATACGAGAAGCCGCATAAAAAGATGGTCGAATGGACTATCACTCTGCTTGGTGATTGGCTCAGGGATCCGAGCAAGTCTAGAAAGGAACTGAGGGATCTGTACGATAAAAGATCCCAAATTGTGCACTCCGGCACGTTTCAGGTTCTCCCATCAGAGCTGAGCAACCTCTGGGGGTATTTCAGTAGATGTCTTGCACGAACGCTCGGTGAATCATTCGTCGGAATGAGCGAGAAACTCGACATCGACAAATGGATACAAGCGCGACTCTCATCAGAAGCCGACAGTGACTCGGGGCCCGCGGCCCAAGGAAGTCCGCAGTCCTGAATGCGGATCGCCGGCGGCTGCACAGCCTTGCGCGAGCGCGCGGCGCGCAATTGATCAGACGTTGACCGTGCGGGAGATTCTGGACGACGGAACACGTGCAGAAGATGTGAGAAACGGAGGCGGTCGTGCCGAAAGTTGTTGACGTTAAAGATGTGCCAATTGGGGGGATCTACCGAGATTACGACCCACGAAAAAAGGAGCCAGATGGCCCGGAGGTGCAAGTTATCTCGAAACGACAACAAAACGGCATTGGCTACAACGTGATCCATCGGCGCGAGGACGGCGTCGAGATTCGGGACATGCATTTCCAATTTCGCAATCCCGTCATATGGCTGAATGATACTCCTGAAGGAGAAGCGGCATCTGTCACAAGCCTTGCGATGCAAGCGGTTGTAACCCTAGGGGAGAAGACCAGCGAAGGCTACTTAATCGAGGCCGTTACAATTCCGTGGTTCGAGATTATCGAGATGCTCAAGAAAGATTCGAAGCTTGCATTTGAGATACCGCCACGGAAGTGGGAGGAGATTGTCGCGGGCGCGTATGAGAGGGCGGGATGGGATGAGGTAACTCTCACGCCGGCCAGCGGCGACTTTGGTCGCGACGTCATCGCCGTCAAACGTGGTATCTGCACCGTACGAATCATAGACCAAGTGAAGCGATACAAGCCGGGCCATCTGGTCACGGCCGATGAGGTCAGAGCACTCTTGGGAGTACTTCAAGGCGACGGCGCTTCGAAGGGGTGTCTTACAACGACGTCTGACTTCGCCCCGCGTCTCAGAGACGATATTCTTTTGAAACCGTACATTCCGCGCCAGCTGGACCTCGTCAACGGAGTCGAATTGCTGAGACGCCTCGAGAACCTAGCGAAGTGAAGAGTCATGCAATCGCAAATCGGGATCTTCGAGTTGTTGTGGCAAGGTTTGAAGGAAGCCTTTCCGATGGTTTGGCCGATCCTCGCGCTTGTCGCGTGCGTGTGGATGGTCAAGATGATGATTCCGCGTCACATCCGTGAAGGCAAGGTGCGCCGCCGTCGCCGCTCATAGGGCGCGAGATCGCCCGATTTTTCCGCGGAAATCTGCCGATGGGAGCGGTAGGATGTGCGGGGGGAACTCGCGGAGCTTTGCTCCGCGGCTCACTGGCGCTGGCGCGTTAGTTAGCGGCGGTCCGCGACTCGACCGAGCTCGTCGAAGTCAGGACCGCGGGTTCAGATCAATTGGCGGCGTTGTTCCGCGGTTGACCTCGACTTCTGCACTTTTGACGTACGCGCGCAAAGGACTCCTAACCATTCTGGAAGTTGCACCAGCCAGTTGGAAAGGAGTCCACGATGCTTGCGTTGCCCACTGCGGCGGAGCCGCTGGTCGATCGGGTTCG
>JAICIO010000160.1 GCA_025924315.1 Phycisphaerae bacterium | reverse complement strand
GATAATCGGTGGTGTATTGTTTGATCGCGGGGAAGTTTTTCTGAAACCACCCAAACGTCGCCTCGCGTCCGCTCGCCAGCGCCACGATCTCCGGCCGCGCCGGCATATCGAGCAAATGCGCCCACCGCGCCGCGGCAGAAGCAAACTCCTTCCCCATCAACCCGCCACCGATGATGCCGAAACGAATCGTTTTCATAAAAGAGATTTAGCCACAGATGAACACAGATGAACACAGATAGACACAAATGAAGAATGATTGTCCACGAATGGACACGAATGAACACGAATGAGAAAGGATTCTTTGTCTTATTCGTGTCCCTTCGTGTTCATTCGTGGTTCAAATTCTTATCTGTGTTCATTTGTGTTCATCTGTGGTTTCACTTTCTTAGTAACCGAGTTCCTTTTCTGTTTCGCCGATGGCTTCGTCGATCATGTCTAAACCCTTCATCAGGACGTCGTCTTCCATGATCACTGGCGGGCTCATGCGGAGGATGTGGCCGGCGGGGATCCAGGCGAGGCCTTTCGCGAAGGCTTTCTGGTAGACCATTTCGCCGGCCTTGTTGAGCGGCTCTTTGGTCTTCTTGTCTTTCACGAGCTCGATGCCCATGAGGCAGCCCTTGGCGCGGACGTCGCCGACGATTTTGTGCTCGGCCTTCATCTTCTCCATGCGCTTCATCGCGAGCTCGCCGAGATGCGTTGAGCGCTCGAGGAGGTTTTCTTCTTCGATGACTTCCGTCGAAGCGAGGGCGGCGGCGCAGGCCATCGGGTTTCCGCCGTAGCTGCTGCTCGCGGAAATTTTCTCGAACGATTCCTTGAATTGATCCCGAACCGCGACACACGTGACGGGGAAGCCGTTGCCGAAACCTTTGCCGATCGACACGACATCTGGCAAGACGCCCCAGTGTTCCATGCAGAGGAACTTGCCGGTGCGCGCCCAGCTCGTGAGCACTTCGTCGGCCATCAGGAGAATCTTGCGCTCGTCGCAGAACTTGCGGAGCTTCGGGAAGAAATCGTCGGGCGGGATGACCGATCCGCCCCAGCCCTGGATCGGCTCAAGCACGAACCCGGCGACGTCGTTCACCGTCGCGCGGTTGATGTATTCGTCGTAGAACTCGAGGTACTTGTCGGTGTCGATCGTGCCGTCGGTCTTCGACCACATCGGCCGATACGGATTCGGCCGCGGGACCATGTGCATGCCGGGCGCGCGCACACGGCCATAAACCGGCGAGCGAATTTCCGCGAGCGAAACGGCCCCGTACGTTTTCCCGTGAAAATCGTAAAAGCAGCTGATCAGCTCGTTCTTGCCGGTGGCGGCGCGCAGCACGCGCATGCCCGCTTCCACCGCGGCCGTGCCAGCATCATAGAACTGAAAGCCGTTCAGATCGCCGGGCAGGACGTCCGCGAGTTTCTCGCAGAGGCGCGTTTTGATCTCCGTCGTGAAGTCGTGCGCGTTCATCAGCTGATTCGCGTATTTCGCGATGGCTTCGCTGACTTTCGGATGGCAATGGCCGAGCGTTGTGACGTAGATGCCGGAGGAGAAGTCGATGTACTCGTTCCCATCGACGTCGCGCAGCACGCAGCCACTTCCCGATTCGAACGAAACCGGAAACAACTTCACCTGTCCGCTGAGGCCTTTAAAATACTTCGTGCAGCGCGCATGAAGGGCTTTCGATTTCGGCCCCGGCGCCGGAACGCGCATGTTCGGGACCTTTGTCAGATCCACATGCGCCCAGTTCTTTTCTTGTGTCGCAGTTGTCATTTTCACTCACAGCTAAACCATCCGCAGATTGCGCAGATTTTCGCAGATTGAAACACAGCTCTTGGAATCTGCGCTAATCTGCGCAATCTGCGGATCAATCTTTAGTATCCCTTGTCCCAATTCGGTTCGATGTTCATCGCGGACGTTTCGGAGATGTACACGTCGGTGCGTAGCAGCTGATGAATCGACGTCGGCAGCTTGGGCGTGACCGGACCGTGCAGACACAGCCGCGTGATCAGCCGCTGCCAGCTCGTGGCCGTTCCATGCACGCCGAGCGCGTGCGTGTCGATGCGGTTCTTCGAACCGACGACTTCCGCAGGCCCGATCGTCGCTGCTTTCGGGGGAACGGCGCTCAGATCGCCCGACATCCCGAAACTGCCGTGCAGTGAATTCTGCGCCAGCGTAAACGGCGAAAGCGTGCACACCTTCGGCCCGGTTTTCAGCCACTCTTCCAGCGGAAGATCAAACTCCGGTGCGTCCGGTTCGACGAACGCAACGTGACCGGTCCAGCCTGGCCCGCTGTAGCAGATATCCGCCCCACCCATGTCGGCGATCATCTTGCCGTAGTCGTTGATGTTCTTGTTCGTGAACACGTGCACGTTCTTCTCCGGCATGCGGAGACTCTCGTCGATCTGATAAACGAGATTTTTCTTCATCGCGTAGCCGAAGCCAAACTCCCACGTGTCCGGCGCGATGTTGCCGTTCTCGTCCGCGTATTCGTCCATCGCGAAGATGTGGACGTTTTTGCAGTTGAGCCGCATTGCATTGACCAGCCGCGCGACGTGCCGATCGCCGGGCGCCGGGTTCGGCAGGATCATCACCAGCTGGGATCCCTCATCCGACGATTTTTTGATCCGCGCGACCATGTCCGTCATCTTCATGTACGGAACGTCCGCGTCCTTCAGCACGCGGATCTTCAGGTCCTTGTTCTGATGCTTGTCGATATCCTCGCGCTTGATCGCGCGGCAGCGTGCGATCACTTCCTTGTCGCGGAAGGGAACATATTTAGACGGTTCGAATTTGAAATCAGCCATAGTCTCTCCGTTGTCTGTTTTCTGCGTAGGGTCCGCTTCAGCGGACCGGTTATTCCTTCGGTCGAAAGGCAAATAACCGGTCCGCTGAAGCGGACCCTACGGGGTTGCGACCTCTTCCATGCGTTGCATCACGTTCACGCCTGCGTCGCGTAAGGCGCTGAGATGATCGGGCGCGGCGGACTCATCTGTGATCAGGCCGGTCCATTTGTTCACATTTCCGAACTGCTTGAGCGCGGTGCGATCGAGTTTCGTATGATCCGCGAGGACGTACACCTCGCGTGCCGAGGCGGCCATCTTCGCGAGCATGCGCGCGACGTTGAGCGAATTGTTGTAGACGTTGCCGCTCAAGTCGATGCCGTCGGCACCGACGAACGCAATGTCGGCGCGCAGCGTTTCGAGATTCGATTCAGTCAGCGCGCCCACGAGGTCCGGCGAATCGTGTCGCACATATCCGCCGAGCAGTAACGTCTCAACGCCCGGCGCTTGTTGAAGCGACGCGGCGATGGGAAGCGATGTTGTGATCACCGTCACGCGATTGTGTTTGCGAAGATGGCGCGCGAGGGCGAGCGTTGTCGTGCCGGAGTCGAGCAGGATTGACTGGCCTTCTTTCACGAGGCGCGACGCGGCCAATCCGATCTGGTTCTTTTCCTCCTGCTGCGACTTGGCGCGCTGAAGAAACTGGAACTCGAACATCACCTGCTCGGCCCGGGCGGCGCCACCGTGGGTGCGGACCACGCGACCGTCATCCGCGAGCTTTTGCAGGTCGCGGCGGATGGTCATGTCGCTCACTTGGCAGGCGCGCGAGAGGAATTCCACGCCGCATTCGCCGTGCAGTTCGAGGAGATCGAGGATATGTTGGTGCCTCGGAAGCAATGTTTGATCTTGTTCGAGTTTGTTTAAAATAAACATTCCATGAGCGAAAGCAAGCGAGAATCCGCGGTTTTGATGGCTGGGGCCGCGAAAATCGATATCAGCCCGAAGCAATCGATGTTTCTATCGGGATACCCCCACGTAAAGCGTTACAGCACGGGGATTCATGACCCCTTGCTGTGCTCGGCGCTATATCTCTCCTCATTTAGCCGCGGGGCTCGCCCCGCGCGGGACGTGAGTGCGGCTACGAGCGCGGATTCGGAATCCAACGTTGCGCGCGGGGCAAGCCCCGCGGCTAAATGGGGAGACGCCCACGATGACATGCTGCTCATGTCGTGTGACGTGATCTACGTTTCGAAACAAATGGTGGCACGCGCCCGACAGCGCATCGCGAAGAGCCTGCCGATCGCGGAAGCGAACATTCTCATCTCCGCGTCGCACACCCACTCCGGCCCGAAGATGCTCGATCCGTTGGCGACGGAGGCGGACGAGGCAGTGCCGAAGACGGATGAGTCATATGTGAAGTTCGTCGAAGACCGCATCGTCGATGCGGCGATCAAGGCGCATCAGAATCTGGCGCCGGCCGTGATCGGTTTAGCGATCGCTGATGCGACCGGTGTCGGCACAAATCGTCGCGATCCGAATGGGCCGAAGGATTTGCAGGTGCCGGTGCTCGTCGTGCGCGAGAACGCGAAAGGCGCGAAGCCGATCGCGGCGATGCTCGTCTGCTCGATGCATCCGACGGTGCTGCATGAGGACTCGACGCTCGTGAGCGGGGATTTTCCAGGGCTCGCGCGGCAGTATCTGCAGAAGCACGTGCTTGGCGAGAATTGCGTCGTGCTCTATCACACGGGACCCGCGGGCAATCAATCGCCACGACATGTGACCCGCGCGAACACTTTTGCTGAAGCTGAACGGCTCGGGACAATTCTGGGCGAAGCCGCCGCGAAGGTGATTCCTTCGATTGACTATGAGAGCGAAGTGACGATTGAGGTTCGATCGACGGGTGTTGAGTTGCCGCTACGGACATTCACGTCGGTTGAGGATGCGGAGAAGAAACTTGAGCGAGCGGTGGCGCGGTTGAAGGAGCTGCGTGAGAGCGGCGCGGCGAAGACGCAGGTTCGGACTGCGGAGACGGATTGGTTCGGGGCGCAGGAGACGTTGACCATCGCCCGCGCGGCCCAAGGGCCGCGGCTAAATGAAGTCGCGCGGACGTGCATGCCGGCGGAGATTCAGGTGATTCGAATCGGTGCGTGGAAGTTCGTCGCGTGGCAGGGGGAAATGTTCATCGAGTTTGCGCTCGAGGTGAAAGCACAGTCGCCGGATACGTTTCTCATTTCCTACGCGAATGGAGAATTGCAAGGCTATCTGGTGACGAAGCAGGCGGTGGAAGAAGGCGGATATGAATCCGGCAACGCGATCTTCAAATCGCCGGAGGGCGGGGAGTTGATGGTGAAGAGGACGCTGGAGTTGTTGAAGGGAATGTGACGGAAGATGCCGCCCGGCGCTTCGCCCTGGGACGGCCTTGAGTGCGAGTCGGCATGGCGCGGTATCTCACGTTCGATCTCGGGACGACGCTATACAAGGTGGCGCTGTTTGATGACCGGGGACAACTTCTCGCGCTGGAGCGCGCGCGGCCACCAATCAATGAACCGTATCCTGGCGAGATGGAAGTTCGTTCCGGCGATTTCTTTCACGAATTGTCCGACGCGACACGACGAATCAAGGCGAAGGCCGGCGACGACTGGAACAACCTGCGCGCCGTTTCGTTCGCGACGCAAGCGAACAGCTTTATGCTGCTCGGCGATCAAGGTTTTGGCACCCGGCTCATCCTTTGGCCCGACCAACGCGCGTTCTCATTTGCGGAGGAATTGGCAACCATTGCCGCTCTGCCAGACTTTCGAGCGACGACGGGGATGCCGCGTTTCTCGCCACAACTCGCACTCGCAAAGATTTTCTCAATGCGGCGGGAAGATCCGGCGTCAATCGAACTCGCAACCCGGCTCCTATTCATCAGCGACCTTTTGACTGCGGAACTGACTACTCAATTTCGCGCAGAGGCCGGGGTCGCAGGTCTCAGTGGTGCATTGGATGTCCGCGCGCTTCGCTGGCGACCGGACGTCCTCGAACGCCTGGAAGTTCCACCGATCGAAATGCCAATCGTCGTTCGGGCCGGCACGAGCCTGGGACCACTCTATGACATTGCGGCGCAGTACTTCGATTTGCCGCGAGACTGTCAGTTCGTCGTCGGCTGCCTCGATCAATACGCGGGCGCAATCGGGACGGGAACGATTACGCCCGGGGCGATCTGCGAAACGACCGGCACGGTTCTCGCCGCGGTGCGGTGTGTGGATCAGCTTCACGACAATCCGGCGCCGAATGTGTTTCAGGGCCCGGCATGGGATGAAAAGCATTTCTGGCAGATGAGTTTCTCGAGCAACTCGGCGAATTTGCTGGAGTGGTATCGCAATTCGCTAGCGGACAAGCCTGCGTATGACGAGCTTTCGCGATTGGCGGGCGAGGCACGGGATTCGGAGCTGGTGATTGAGCCGTTTGAGGCGGGGAAGCCGATCGAGCAGTGCTTTCGCAACGTGCGGCAGGAGCATACGCGCGGTGAAATCGTTCATGCGATCATGCAGCGCGTAGCGCAGAGCTTGAAAGATCAGGTCGCGGATTTGTCGGGGGGTTCGGTGCCGGCGGAGATTCGATCGGCGGGTGGCGCGGCGCGGAGCGATGTCTGGTTGCAGATCAAGGCGAATACGCTGGGGACAAAGTTCGTGGCGATGGAGTGCGAGGAGCCGACGAGCCTTGGGGGGGCGATGCTGGCGCATCATGGGGTGACGGGCGAGCCGCTGGAGTCGATCGCGCAGAGGTGGGTGCGCGTGCGGAAGACCTTTGAGCCACAATGAAAAAGCCCGCGGCTGAGCCGCGGGCTTTTTGTTGGTCAGAATCAACCGAAATCTTAATCGCGTGGGCCAGCCGTCGGCGTCGCGCCGGGGACTGGTGTGGTGGGCACGTCGGCCGTGCTTTGGCTGCCGTTGCCGCCCAGGTGGATCATCGGGATCGGTCCCTCGGGCACGAGCGGCCTGGCAAGCTGGTTTTCCGGTACGAGGCTCGGACCCGGGATCACGCCCACCCGGCGAAGCGCATCGGCCACTTCCGGGTCGTTGCTGTTCATCGCATACGCATTCTTCAGCGGCGTGCGCGCGCGATCCTTCTGGCCGAAGCGCTCGAGATACAGGCCGTATTCCTTCTGAATATAGAAATTGCCCGGATCGCGGAGCGCCGCGCGGCTGTAGGTCTCGATCGCCATGTCCGGATCGTTCTTGTACGCGTACACCTTGGCGAGCAGGAAGATGTCTTCGGGCGTTCCGCTCTGCGCCTTCTGCGTAAGCGAGAGGATCTCAACGTCGCTCTTGTCGCTCTGTGCGATGGCGCTGGCGAGGCCGTTGAGGATCTGCTGGCGGAAGGCGGTGTCGGCCTTTCCCTGCAGCGTCGTGCCCATCACATCAAGGCCCGAGCGATACGCCCCGATCGCTTCCTGCCACTGCTTCATCTGCACGTAGCAGTTGCCGAGGTGATAGAACGAGCGGTAGTCGCGCGGGTTGCTGCGCGCCATGTTGTGGAATGCGCCGGCGGCATCCGCATACTGCTGAGCGTTGTACAAGCTCATCGCGTGATTTTCGGCGTCGCGCGAGCGCGGGATGGAGTCGCTGGCGCAACCCGTCGTCGCGATGACGACGCCAAGCGCGAGAGCGCTGCCGCAAATTGTTGTGATTGATTTCGAAACGATGCGTGAGAGGCGTGTATTCACGCTACCTCCGTGTAGCAAACGCTGCCGAAGCGGCAGCCCCAGTCTTCCGGCCCAAATCCCATTCGAGCAGGACATACCCTATCGCGCGCGCTGCGATTTTCAAGGGGTTTTCGGCAATTTTTGCGCCTAGGAAACGGGAACCACAGATGAACATGGATGAACACAGATAACGGAAGGAGAGAAAAGCCCCGCCCTCCTCTCATCCGTGTTGATCTGTGTTCATCTGTGGTTCCATCTGATTTGCCGCGACGGGGCGTGGCTCATATCATCCGCCCATGCCTGTTGGGATGATTGAACGCGTCGGCCGGAACACGAACAACACGCTTGCAGCGTTTGGAGATTTCTGTGTATTCGTTGCCCGGACCATCCTCTGGATCCCGACACTTTTCCGCTGGAAGAATCTCCGATTGCTCTTTCCGCAGATGTATGAAGTCGGCGTGCGGTCGGTGCCGGTCATCGCGGTGACGGGCGCGTTCATCGGCATGGTGCTGGCGATCGAATCGCACACGACGTTCAAAACGATCGGCCAGGAATATCGCCTCGGCAGCATCATCAACCTGTCGGTCGTGAAGCAGATCGGCCCGGTGCTCGCGGCGGTCATGCTCGCGGGACGCATCGGCGGTGCACTCACCGCCGAGCTCGGCACCATGAACGTCACCGAACAGCTCGACGCGTTGCGCGTCATGGGCGCCGATCCCATCCGCTATCTCGTCGTCCCACGCTTCGTCGCGTGCGTGCTGCTCACGCCGATCCTCACGATCTACAGCGACCTCCTGGGCGTGATCGGCGGATGGCTCATCAGCGTGAAATTTCTCGGCGTGCCGGATGCGCCGTACTGGTATTACTCCGCCCAGGCCGTCGACAACTATCAGATCTTCGAAGGCATCGTGAAGAGCATTTTCTTCGGCGGAGCGATCGGCCTGATCAGCTGCTACAAAGGTTTCACCTGCGGCGCCGGCGCAAGCGGCGTCGGACGTGCCTGCACCGAAAGTTTCGTCATGAGCTTCATCGCGATCATCATCCTGAACTTCTTCTTCGCCCAGATGCTGAAAGAGATCTACATCGCGGTGTACGGGATCAAAGGAATCTTCTGAGGATTGTTCATTGAGTCATTGTTCATTTGTTCATTAATGAAAAAATGAACAAATCAACAATGAACAATCACCATGTCTCTGATCGAACTTCGCCATGTGAGCAAGCGCTTCGGCTGGCTCGTCGTGCTCGACGATGTCTCGCTGGCCATTGAGACGGGCAAGAGCATCGTGATCATCGGCGCATCCGGGACAGGGAAGAGCGTGCTGCTCAAGCACATCGTCGGGCTGCTCAAGCCGGACGAAGGCGAAGTGTGGTTCGACGGCCAGCGCATCGACACGCTCCCCGAACGCAAGCTGATGGACGTTCGCCAGCGCTTCGGATTCCTCTTCCAGATGGGCGCGCTGTTCGATTCCGCCAACGTCGCGGAAAACGTCGGCTTTCCGCTGGTCGAGCACACGCACAAAGCCCCCGACGAGATTCGCGAAATCGTCCAGCGGAAACTCGCGCTCGTGGGCCTGCCCGACGTCGGTAAGAAGATGCCTGCGGAGCTTTCGGGCGGGCAGAAGAAACGCGTCGCGCTGGCGCGCGCGATCGCTCTGAATCCCGAAGTGATCCTCTACGACGAGCCGACGACCGGCCTCGATCCCATTCGCTCCGACGTCATCAATGAGCTGATCATCAAGCTGCAGCGTGAATTGCAGGTGACCAGCATCGTGGTCACGCACGACATGAACAGCGCCTTCAAGATCGCTGACCGAATCGTGATGCTGCACGAAGGCCACATCATCTTCGACGGCACGCCCGCCGAGATTCAGAAGACCGATCATCCGGTGGTGAAGCGCTTCGTCTTAGGCGAAGCGAGCGAAATGGAGCTGGCCGAGATCGGCAAAGTCGCCGGCACCGCGCCCAGCCCTCCCATCCGCGAGATCGAAGGGAAGTGACACGGCTTGTCGCAACTCTCGCAGATGGGAGATGTCATCCTGAGAGTCTGTGATTTTTTGCGTGGCGAGGGCGTCTCGCCCTCGCATTTGCGGCTACAGCCGCGTTCGCGAGGGCAAGATGCCCTCGCCACGCAAAAGATCACACGCTCTCAGGATGACCGATCCGACGCGTGGATTTCGCACCGACTATTTCGACTGTTTCCCAATCCAATCCGATATCATCTTCATCGCCTCCGGCGCGAACGTCTCGTCGATCTGCGCATACTCCGACACCGCCCCGGTCTTGCAATGCTGGAACAGATGATTCAGGTTCGGTAACGCCGTGGTCGTCACGTCGGTGTTTCCGCCCGCCTTGAGACTCTCACGGATCGCGGGCAGATTTTCATCCGCGGCGACTTGCAGGTCTTTTTCACCGTTCAGCGCGAGCACGGGACAACGCACTTTCTTCAGCGTCGGGCGCGGATCGTATTGCAGAAGGTCGCGCATCGCGGGAGAGATCACCATCGAGACGCGTTTCTCCATGTCCGTGTCGCTCAAACCGAGCGCGGTCCGCTGCGCCGGTGTCAAATCCGCCATTCCACGCTGATAAGCATCACGAACTTTTTTCTGAATGGTGGCAGAGTCACCCGGCGCGACGGCGGCGTCGAGCACCGACTTCTCGAATTCATCACATCGCTTGAGCAACTCACCGTCGATGCCCGCGGCATGATTCAGATCGTGCGTTTGCCGCTCGAGCAGCTGCGTCATTGGCACGCCCGGCCCCGCAAGCATCACGACGAACGCAACCTTCTCCGGCGACCGCGCCGCCGCTTCCGTCGCGATCGTCGCCCCTTCGCTGTGACCGACCAGGCCGATGTGCTTCGCGTCGATCTCCTTTCGCGTGTGAAGGTAATCCGCGCACGCGAGCGCGTCGTTCACGAAGTCCGCGATCTTCGCATCGATAAAAACTCCGCCGGATTTTCCAACTCCGCGATCGTCGCACCTCAGCACGGCGATGCCGTTGCGCGTGAGATAATCCGATAGCACGAGAAACGGCTTGTGCCCCAGCAGCGCCTCGTTGCGATCCTGTGGACCGGAACCGGTGATAAGCACGACCGCGGGATGGGGGCCTGGGGTTTTCGGAAGCGTAAGCGTTCCCGCCAACTTCACCCCATCCGCGCTCGTGATCGCGACTTCCTCTTCCACATACGGATACGGCTTCTTCGGTTCCTGTGGACGATTCAGCGCGAATGGTTTCTCCAGGCGCTCGAACGTGATCGGCAGCGGCGTGGATTGCTTCCACGTCCCGGTCATCTTCGCGCCGTCCTTCGCGAGCGTCCCGGTGAACGTCGCCTTGATCTTGTCCCACTTGAGCTCGACGGAATCGCCGTCCTGTTTCACGCTCGACGCGGGGAGAGTGGAGTTGCCCTGGTCGACACTGATGATCGTTGCAGTGAAAGCGCCGGTTGGACTCTTCTCGACCTCGAGCGCGAGGCGAAGCTGGATGCCGCTGCCGACGTCGAGCGCGCCCTTCCAGTGACCGGCGATGTCGGCACCGAAGATGGACTGTGCCAGGCCCATGCAGAGAACAATCAGTGTGATTCGCATTGAAGATGAATAACCGGTGCGCTGAAGCGCACCCTACGAGAAAAGCGCGAGAGCTTTCTAACTCGCACGATTGCATTCACGGCCGGCCCAGAGCGAAGCGCCGGGCGGCATCGCATCGCGCGAGCGAGCCCCACAATATGCCGCCCGGCGCTGCGCTCTGGGCGGCCGTGAAGGTTGATCGCACCCTTCACTTCGCGCCGACCGGCGCCGTCATCTTCCCCTTGTCCGCAGCGCTCGCGTTTGCCTTGGCCGCTTCTTTGTCCTTGGCAAGCTCTTCAACCGACTTGATCGGAATGCGCACAGCCCCCTGCGTGTCGCGCAGCTTCACGCGCGTGCCGTTACGCTCCTGAATCGCGAGATTCTGCCTGGCTTCGAGGATCGCGCGACCATCTTGCGGCAGCCACTGCGCCTGGGCGACGAGCATCT
>JAICIO010000159.1 GCA_025924315.1 Phycisphaerae bacterium | reverse complement strand
TTTCGGGCCCCCCGCCCACCCGGGCCGGCCCGCCCCCCCCCCCCCCCACGACGAACCTGTTTAGTGCGCAAGCTCGGGCGCCGGCTTGTTCTGCGGCGCGGTTTGCCAGCGATACAACTCGCCATCTCCCGCGGCGATCTTCAGCACGGGTGCGTGGCCTTCTTCCGCTTCCCACTGACCGCTCGCTTTATCGAGATGCTCGAGCTTTGCCCCGCCGTTATCGATGCTCACGTCCTTCGTCACGCCGTTCTTGTAATCACGATTCGCAAAAAGCACGTAATGCGTGTTGCCGTGCGTAAAGTTGCCGACCGTAATATTCGGCCCGGTGAAGCTGACGGGATTCGCTCCGCCGCTGTTCGTGAAGTCGCCCGGCTGGCCGTATTCGAACACCGAATCGGAATGCGCCTTGATCAGATATTTACCTATCGCCTGCACATCCTTGTTGACGTGCTTCACCTCATCGTACTGCCGCGTCTTCACACCTTTCGCACTGATGATCGCGGTGCCCCAAGTGCCGGATTCATCGGGCTGCCAATAGGTGAAGAACATCACGCCTTTCCCGCCGTACGCGAGCGTCTGCATCGCTTCCCAGCGCTTCTCCGCCTCGGTCAGCTCGCGATAGTCGAAGTGATTCACGCAGAGCACGATGTTCCAGAACGGCAAATTCGCCTTGAGCGTTTTTTCCCGCACGACCTCGAGGTTCTTGAAGAATCCCGGCGCGTCGTAATGTTTATGGAAATGATAGTGGTCGTAGCTGACCACCGCCGGGTTCACGACCTTGATGAACTGCTCGATGTACGTCGGGTAATCCGAACCCATCGCCCATTCGGGCGCGTAATTCGGATAGAGGTTCACGTACGCGATGTGCTTCGGATCTTTTTCCTTCAGGTACGCAACGGTCTGCGCGATCGCGGGATACGCGCCGCCGCCGGGCTCGTCGGTGATGAAGTAGCCCGCCAGCGCCGGATAGTTCGCATAGTCCTTCACAATCGCATCGATCTGCGCCTTGCCTTCGCCCTTCGGTCCAATGCCGATCGGCATCCGCGGATCTTGGAGGAATGCTTTGATGCCAACCTTCTGACAATACTCGAGGATCTTCTTGTTGCCTTCGGGCGTGGCGCCACCGCATGGCGGCATCGCGTAGGTGAAACCCGCGTCGGCGATTTCCTGGTAACGCTCGAGCGTCGTGAACTGCGGCGGCGGACCACACCAGTACGAAATCGGAAACACGTCCGGATCCCACTTCACCGCGGCCTGCGTCGCGGGTTTCGAAGCCGTGGGTTTCGGTTGAGCGAAAACTGTACAAGCTATGAGCAGTGAGAGAACGATCCCGATGCACTTCATCTCTTGACTCCGTAGCACGGGCTACCAGCCCGTGCATTGTTCGATCTGGGAAAACGGCACGGGCTGGTAGCCCGTGCTACAACAGATTCACCGCGAAGACTTCCGCGTTTTCGCAGTGAATTCTTGGCATGTACTCGCCCGGCGGAAGCTGTGCAAGCGTTCGGCCTTTCCACGCAACAACATGTCGCGAGGAATCGGTCGTAATCGGCGTCGCGTCGTCGATCGAATATCCGCGCACGCGGCGTCCGTGCTCATCGAGCAACTCGACGCGAATGCGACCCTTCGATGCATCCGCGTTCAAAGTGATTTCATTGTTCTCGAACCGAATGGGCTTCATCGTGATCTGCGCGACCTTCTCGATCGGCGTGACACCCACGAACCGATCGCGGCGCATTGTCGCGAGGCCGATGCCGGATTTCGCGACATGTTCCGCATCGCCCGTCGCCCCGCCGGAATATCCGCCGTAATAGAAGCGAATCTCGTCGTCGAGCACGATCGGCGTTGTATTCGTGAACACGCACGCGCTGTCGAACGCGCCCGGGGCACCGCGCGGTAAATAGAATGGCTTGCGGAACGGTCGCTGAAAGTTGATTCCATCGCGGCTGATCGCCAGCTCGATGTCCATCGATCCGCCGTTCTCGTTGCGGTTGAGAATCTGCGGACACGCGAAGTACACGCCTTCGTAATAAAACACAGGCGTCGTGTGAAACTCGACGTAATCCGGATCGAATTCATCCGGCGTCATGATCAGCTGTGGCTGCGACCAGTGAATGAAATCCTTGCTTTCACTCCGACCGACGGCGTGCTTCCAGTACATTTTCCCGTCCGGCCCATCGATCCACATTTTTCCGTAGATCGCAAACACTTCGCGGACCGGATCCCACATCGCATCGAGCGCGTCGGCCATCGAAAGCGGCACAGACCACGGATCGGAATGATCATCGGAGAACGGCACGGGCGATCCGCGATCGCCATACGAGCATGGCAGCAGCGGCGCTTTCGGGTACTTCGTCCAATGCACCCCGTCGGGCGAAAAAGCGACGCACAGACCCGGCAGATCCTTCGATCCGGGAGTCGGCGTGAAATCAAAATGCGAGAGCTTGTATCGCTTGGCCGGATCCGGATCGCGCGGATCGAATGTCACCGACGCGCCGTAACGATCGGAATAGCCCCCATTCGCGACCACGACGATGTTGGTCTCTTTGATGTTTCCGTACGGAAACAATCCGAGCTTCGGCTTCTCCCAGGTCAGTCCATCTTGCGATGTCGCGTAGCTGATCGTGCAACGCAGCGGTTTCGATGGGGCCGAACTCCCCGCATACGACTGGTACCAAAGCTGATACGCCCCGGACTTCGCATCGCGATGAACGCTGCTCCAGGCGATGTCGCGCGCCCATTTGTCGTCATTTGATATCAGCGGATTCTTCTTGTAACGCTCGAGCGGATGCAGCACACGCTTCGTCCCCGGCCGATAGAGAACGTGGTGATCATCCACGAGCAGCAGCGTGCTGGCCGCTTGCGGCTTAGCGGGAGAACTCGCATCGCTCGCGGCAGCCAGCGCGCTCGACGGAAACACCGCACTCGCAGCAACAGCGCCGAGAAATTGACGACGAGTCGGTGTGCTCATTTCACCTTAAGCAGCCGCGGAACCATCGGCGAAAGCGTGACCTTGCTTATGTCGAGCGATTCATCGCTCAGCAGATCGTTCGCGTCGTGCGCCGGATCGGAGAGATCGACGGTCATCGGCTTCGTCGTCAGGTTGATCAGCGAAATGAGCCGCCGACCCTGAAGCGAAACGACGCGATACTCAACACCCCACGCCGGCTTATTCGTGCTCACATCTTTCACGAGCGCCGGCTTCACGTCATCCGCTGTGAGCAATCCACGTAGCTTCCCCGCGGTCGCTTCGTCAAGCTTTTCCAATTGAATGCGTGTGCCTCTCAAACTTTCCGGAACCTTTCGCGGCTGATGGTATTCGTCGAAGCTCAAGTTCCCATCACCACACGCGATGATCTTTCCGCCATCTTTCACGAACTGCTCGAGGGCCGCTACGGTCGAATCGCTCACATGTGTCGCGCGCGGAAGGATGATGATCTTCACCTTGGCCGCGCGATGCTGAGCCAACTGCTCTTCGCTCACGAATGTGATGGGCTCGCCGAGAAAGTTCAGCGACGTGTACATCGAGTAAATCGCGGCGGGGTAATCCTCCTGCCAGAACTGCGACGATGGTGAATAGAGCAGCGCCACCTTCGCCGGCTGTTGACTGATCGCCTTCACCTCGTTTGCGAATCGATCGAGATCGAATGACGCTTTTCCCGCGCCGTAAATATTCGCCGGCCGCAACATAATTCCGCCGGACAGCGCGCCCTGGGTCGGCTCGCTCCAAACCCATTGCGTCGTCACGCCCTGGTGATGCAGTCCGCCTTGCCAATACACCGCCTGCGTGTGCTCCATCGGCACGTGATCCGCAGGCGAGCCGTCCGGAATCAGATGGTTCTCGCTGTTGAACACGGTCTGATTGTGAAACGAATGGAGCAGGTCGTAGAAGAGTTCGTCGCTCGTCCAGTCGTACGCCCAGCGGCCGGATTGGCCGAACGCGTAATCATCGCAACCCGCGATCTCGGTCGCATCGCAGAACAGTTCCGGATCGACGCCAAAGGCGAGGTGATCGCGGCCGAGCGTCATGAAAACCATGATCTTCGCGTGCGTGCGCGCGTTTGGGATCCACTTGTGCACTTCGTCGGCCATCCATTTGTGCCAGTTGGCGAAGTTGAAGTCGTTGAAGCGCACCCAGTCGTAAAACAGCCGTTGGCCACCAATGTCCGCGGGCATGCCGAGGCCCGGCACGGGAACCTTCTCGAATGATTCGTAATGCGATCCGCAAAGGGCATTCAGCTTCTCGATCGTTCCATGCTGCTGTTTGAGATAATCAACCCACGCCGGCAGGCTGTACTTATCGCGGCCGCTCATTACGTAGATCGGCTCGTTGGAGAGGCAAATGCTGAACAGCGACGGCTCCTCTTTCACCACGCTGCACACCGCCTTGATCCACTGGCTCATCACCTCGCGCATCTTGGGATGATCGATGTTGGTGCCGATGAATCCCTGGTTCCCGTTCACCACATCCGGCGCCTGCTTGATCGCCCAATCCGGGAAATAGTGCGGCGAAAGCAGCACATCGACCTTCTGCTTGTTCGCGGTCGCGCGCTTCATGTCGTCGACAAGTTTTTGGCCGTCCTTCGTCAGCTTGCCATCCGGACCCATCGACCACGGACCGTACTGGCCATCCTGCACGATGCTCGCGCCGAAGCTCCAGAAGTTCGGCAGGTCCTTGATGATGTCGGTGAAGTGCCCGTAACCATAAAAGAAAAACGGCTTGCCCCTGCTGTAGAAGATTCCGTCCTTCAGCTCAACCGGCCCTGGCCCCGGCCGCTCGACAGTCACCGCTGATTTGCGCGACCCGATCAGCTTCTCGGTCCGATCCAGGACTTCCTTCACTTTCTGCATCTGCAAAAGCGACCAGTCGGCGCCTTCGAGATGTTTTCCATTCACGCGATCGATAAACCGATGCGCGATCGCGAAGCCCATGTGAATGTATGAATCCGCCGATAGCCCCTTCTCCTTCGCGGAGGATTCGAGCTGCGCCAGGTGCGAAGTCTGCTCGTTCACGAGCGTGTGAATCTTCTCGTCTCGCTCTTTCGCGTCGCGCGTGCGCTTTTCCTTCAATTCGATTGTCTTCGCCGGATCTTCCACGAACTCGACATCATCGATCCAGACCTGATCGGTGATGCTCTCCGCGATGATCATCAGCGGAAAGAATGTTTCACCGGGACTGGTGAGGTAATACGTCGTGACTTTCTGCCAGTCGTATGTGCCGGTCGGAAAATGCTCACGAAATGCCCACCCCGGGCCGCCGCCGATCCACACCCCGCCGACGTTTTTGCCTTTCACCCAGCACGAGATGCGATAGGCGGTATCCGGCTTCAGCCCGTGCAGATCCTGTCCGATCTTCGCATAAACGTTTGCCGTGAGCTCATTCTCAAAATGCATCCGGAACGAATTCTTGCCGGTGTGATGCTGCGAAGAATCAAGCCCTCCATCCGCCTTCGCGGAGATGACTTGAAAGCCCCACTGATCCATTCCCGCTTCGAAGCTCCCATTCTTCACGAGCGACACTTCGTCCGCGAGCAGGCTCGTCGCGAGAACAAACGCAAACACAACCATCAAGGCGCGCGATCTATTCAAAACAGCTTCCTTTCGGAGGTCGATCAAATGCAACGACGCCCAGTTTGTACCCGCGGCGTGCAAGAATGTTGTGCGATGCGCTCAATCGACCTTTCGCTTTTGAACTTGTTTGCTTAGCCTTTTGATCATGCCGATTCTGGGCCATGGCATCGATATCGTCGAGACGGAACGCATCAAGAAGCTGGTGGACGATCACGGCCAGCGCTTTCTCGATCGCTGTTTTACACCGAAGGAACAGGCGTACTGCGCGCGCAATCCCAAGCGATACTTCGAACATCTCGCCGGAAGATTCGCCGCGAAAGAAGCGATCCTGAAAGTGATCGGCACCGGATGGCGCGGCGGAATCGCGTGGACCGACATCGAAATTCTTCCCGAGCCCAGCGGCCAACCCCGGATGACGCTCACCGGAGAAACGCAGCGCATCGCCGAGGAGATTGGCATCTTCCGCTGGCACATCAGCATCAGCCACATCGAAACGCACGCCACCGCGAGCGCGATCGGGATGCAGAAAGGAACGGAGGAATGATCACCCGGCGCAACTTCCTCGCAGCGTCAGCGACGATGCTTGCCTCTTCGCGACTTTTTGCAGCATCTCCCGCGACGACGCAAGCGAACAAGATGATCACGCGCAAGATTCCACGCGATGGAACGGAGTTGCCCGTGATCGGGCTCGGGACGTGGAATGCGCTCAATCCCGAACCGGTGAACGAGCAAACGCTCGCGCCGCTGGTTGAAGTGCTCAAGCTGTTTTTCGAATCCGGCGCGCGGCTGATCGACACCGCCCCGTCGTATGGAACCGCCGAGACTGTCGTCGGAATGCTCACGACCCAACTCGGCATCAACAAAGACGTTTTCATCGCCACGAAAGTCCTCGAGCACGATCAAGCCGCCGGCGAAGCATCGCTCAAACGGTCGCTCGATCGCCTCAAGCGCGACAAGATCGAGCTGATGCAGGTCCACAGCCTCGTCGATTGGCAACGGCAATTGAAAACATTGCGAAAGTGGAAAGAGCAGGGAACCTTCCGCTACATCGGCATCACAGATTCCGAAAACAAAATGCAGGACGAGCTCGCGCGGGTGATCAAGCAGGAAAAGCCCGACTTCGTGCAGGTGAACTATTCGCTGGGCGAGCCCGGCGCCGCCAAGAACGTTCTCCCGGTCGCACAAGACACCGGCATCGCCGTCCTGATCAACCGCCCCTTCGTCGCGGGGCAGATCTTCAAACAGCTGCAAAACAAACCGCTCGCCGAGTCGATGAAGCCGTACGCGAAAACGTGGGCCCAAGTTTGCCTGAAATGGGTCGTCGCGCATCCCGCTGTCACCGTCGCGCTTCCGGCGACGGGCAAGCCGGAGCACATGAAGGACAACATCCAAGCCGGTTTCGGTGAGCTGCCGGATGAGAAGATGCGCAAGCGCTGGCTTGAGGCGTTCACGAATTAGAAATCACGAAGCGTGCATTTTTGCTTGACGTCACAATCGATGCGCGTATCACTGTAGTTGCTCCATCGCTTCACACCAGGGTCCCTAAAGCACGCTCATCTCATTTGGAGGGAACCATGCGCAGAATGTTCATTCTCGGGTTGGGATTTCTCCTCGTCGGGCAAGTCGCATCGGCCCAGACGCTGCTGCTGCGATACTTTTATGACGAAGCGGCGAGTGGCAATCAAAACGCGACCGATTCGGGGACGGCGCCGCTCGCGGATGGAACGTTTGTCACCAATGCCACGCGCACGACCAACACGCCTGGGGGCATCGGCAGCGGAAATGTCGCTGCGCTCGACCTGACCGGCACCGCCCCCAAGTACCTCAACGCCGGCGATGTCGATAAGCTCGACGGCCTGACGCAGCTCACGCTGACCTCGTGGATCAATCTTGGTGGCACGCCGGCGAATGGCAATCGCGTCATGGCCAAACAACTGGGCTCGGGAAATTTCGATGGATTCAGCTTCGCGCTGAGCACCCCAACCAGCGGGACCATTTCCGCATCGAATTTTCAGCTGAACCTTGCGCTTGGCGGGAGCAGCGGATTCGCATTCACCACATCGGGGGTCAACATGAGCGCGGACAACACCTGGGTGTTCGTCGCGGTCACCTACGACGGCACCGTCACCAGCCAAAACCTGCAGTTTTACACCGGCACCCCAGCCGGCGCGGTCTCCCCCTTCGGAACGTTAAAAGACGTCAATGTCGGACCGCTCGTGGCAAATGCGAACGACTTCCGGGTGGGCGCAAGCTCGGCCGGCACCTCTTCGGCTCCAATTCGAATTGATGACACGCGGGTGTATAACGGAGTGCTCACTCAGTCACAACTTGACGTCGTTCGCCAGGAAGGATTGGTGCCGGAACCCGCCACGCTCGGATTGCTCGGCGGGTGCACACTCCTGGCCCTCGTGAAGCGACCCAGGCGTACGGCATAATCTTGAGCATCGACGATCAGTCCTTCTGCTTCGTCGCCCCCAGTTCCTTGGAGATCTCGCTTTCGAGCTCGTCGAGCTTGCCGAGTTCGGTCTTTTCGCTCGCCAGGACGTCCGCCTGGATCATGCGGTCGATTTCTTCGTCTGTGACCGCCTCGCTTGCGGATGTGGTGCTCGAGCCCGACAGCGCGCTCTGCTCCATGCTGTCGAGAAAAATCTCCATCCGCTCTTCCATCGAGCCGGCTTGCGCGACCGCCTTCTCCCACTGCGCCTGCGTCTTGGTCAGATCCATTTCGCCGAACGTTCGGCCGATTTCTTTGGCCATCAGGTTCATCGATTCCGCGAATTGCTGGCTCGCGGCGGCTTGTTGCTGAATCAGCATCGCGTTTTTGATCGCGAGCAGTTGCCGCTCGAGCATTTTCTTGACCGTCGCGGTTTTCTTCAGAGCGTTGCGGATGAAGAGGTACTGGCCCTGGTCGCCGATCTTTTTCGCGTGCTGCGCGTTCTTGATGAAATCCTCGGCGAACTTTTCCTGCTGGCGGATCGACCGCTCGATCGCGCGCATGCCGGATCGAATCTTCATCTCTCGCTCGATGCGACGTTCGTCTTTGCCTTTGAAAAGTCCCATGTTTACTTCCTCGCATCGTTTCGCGGCCAACATACTCCGAGCAGAAATCCGCCGAACGCCATCCAGCCCCAGCCGTGAACCTCCGACGGGTAATAACCGGTAAATGTCGCAGCCAGGTGTCCGGCGCCACCGAGGATGCACGCCAATGCGATGCCCAGGCCGATGCGCCGGAAGGCGCACATCGCGCTGAGCATGCCAACGAACTCGGCGACGCCGTGCACGCGGTCCCAAAATCCACCCGTGAATGACGCCCAAGCTCCGCGGGCGGGACGCGTGACGTTCTCGCCGCGGCCGTAATCAAGCGGCGGGGTCGCGGGTGTGGGTGATGGCGATGCCGACTGCTGCTCGGTAATGACGGCGTCAGTCATGATCAGTCCTTTGCAATTCCCGCCTATTTCATCGTCCACGCACTGAAGAGAATGGAGATGATAATGAAACCGGCGAAGTAGATCTTCATCCCGACCGTTCCGTCGTCGCCGATCATCATGCCGAGGGCGATCAGGAGAAGCCCGGTTATCAGCATGGTGAATGTCAATCCACCGAAGCGCTCGAGGACCTCATTCGGGATATCGATGAGCCACTCGCGCAACGTGCGCGGCCGAGGTGGCGGCGCGTAGTCGAGCACCGGCGGCTTGTCGAAATTGGAGAGATCGATCGGCATCGGGCCGTTCGTGCGTCAGCTATTGTATCCGATAAACGTGAACCTCGAATGGTTCATATCGAGTTTCGAACGATCGCTTGTCCTTGGCCAGTACAACTGCTGGCTGGTTTTCGAACATGGGTTGGGCGGATTTGAGATCCGAATCGAATGTGAACGTCGTGTGCAGCACCGCGTCATCGACATTTACGGTCAGAAGCACCCATCCGCCGTCTGGATGCGGCTTCAGCACGCAATGCAACGGCGTGGTCGTAACGTCGCCGCCTTTAACTTCGACCTTGAAAACATCGTCTCGGACTGTGGGTGAAAGAAGAACCGGCGTCAGGTCCTTCAGCTCAGAATTGATCTGCCCGGCCATCTGCCAGAGGGCTTTCGCCTGGATCATTTCCGCCGGCGTGGCGACCGGTCCCCACCCGCCGTAACTGGGCTTGGGATTCGGCGACATGCCAACCACTCCGCCCTCGCGACACTTCTCTGAATCCATGACGAAATACTGCACGCCCGTCGCGCCATGGATGACGCCGGTGTAAACCTCCGCCCGCAATTGAACAGGCGTCGGCATGCGGAATGGCCACTCCTTGTCCTGCGGCGCATCGAACGCGGCGACGATCAACCACTCTGGCTTCTCGCCCTTGTTCGCGTCGATCGCAAGCGACACGACCTGCGGGATGCCGGTCGGATCGGCGGCGAGCGTGCGCGTGCGCTCCTTGCGATCGACGATCGGGTAATCATCCTGGCACGACACGTCGCCAGCGGTGTTCCACTTCAGCCACCACTGCTTGAACTTCGGCGGATCGGGAAAGATCGCGGGCGGATCGTTGACGAACACCGGCAGGCCTGGCATCGCTTCGTTGATCTTTTTCTTGTACGCGAGAAACGAATCGAACAACTTTTGCATGTCGAAGTTCGGAATGTTGAGCTGCCCCGTCGGCTCGTCCATCCACATGTTGCCCAGCAACCGCGGATGGTTCTTGTACTTCGCCGCGTGCGCCTCATCGATGTGGCCCATGTAAACGAGCTGAAGGCCCGCATCCTCCGCGACGTCAATCGCACGATCGTCCCAGTTCAACGGCCAGATCGTGTTAAACCCCTGCGCCTTCATGTCGCGCCAAGACACATACGGCCCGCCCTGCGAATCGGGCAGCACCTGCCCCCACGCGCCGATGGGGAAGAAGGATTTCTGCGGATCGTACTTCGTGAGCATGTGGCCTTGCGCGTCAGTGTGCGGGACGATGTCGAGATGATTTCTCACAATGACGGCGCGCGATGAAGATTGCGTTGATGGCGCTGTGGTCGCCGCGAGTGCGAAGGTCGGAGCCAACAATAGACAAAGGAGAAGCTTCATGATGAATTTCGACGCGACTTGATCTTGTCGATGACGATAGCGAAAGGGACGAACGGAAGCAGGCACGCCCACATCAACCATTCGACGGCGTTTTTGCGGTGTGGAACGGCGAATAACCGGTCCGCTGAAGCGGACCCTACACGATCATGTTCAGGCATTGATTCATTCGGGCATTGGGTCATTGATTCGACATTCGGGCTTCGGAATTCGGGTTTCGACCTCACGTCGTTCGATCCGCCTGACGCTTGCGCACGGCTTTGTCCGCCTCTTCGAATGCCTCGTCCTGCTTCATCCGCCCGCGGTCTATTTCGGACCAGATGTTCATCAGTTCCTGGCCGGCGCCCGATAAGCCGGCGCTGGCGAGCGCGTCTTTGTCGGCCTGGGCGCCGACTTCGAGCATCGTGTCGAGGCGCTCGATGTACATGTCCTGCGAGACGGAATCGTCTTCGATCCAGCCGCTGATTTTCGCGACGTCCTTCGCGGTGACGTTGAGTCGGCCGAGGGCTTTGCCGCGCTCGCTGTTCTCTTTGATCATCCGCAAGCGGCTGACGGTGAGCAGCTCTTTGCTCCGCAGGTTCAATTCACGCGCAGCCATCAGCTGCTCCTGCGTCTTGAGCTCAAAATCCTGCGCGAGCGCCTTGCGCAACTCGGGAGATTTCTGCGTCGCGCCCTGCTTGAAAATCTTCTGCTTGCCGACGCTGATATCTTCGATCTTTTTGAACAGCCGATCGCGCTGCTTGGTGAGCAGAATTTCTTCCTTACGCAGCTCCTGCTTGGAAAGCTCGCTGAGCGATTTGTTTCGGCCGAAGATTTTGTCGATCAACGCCATAATTGATTTGGGGAGGGCGAGGCTCCTGCCGAGCCGTCTTCTGCATCCCGAAAACG
>JAICIO010000158.1 GCA_025924315.1 Phycisphaerae bacterium | reverse complement strand
TCAGCCCCTGATCGCTGACCAGCTTGCAGGCTTGATCCTGAAACTCGATTGCATAACGCTTCATCCGTGCCATGGTCGCGGACTCCTTTCGCCAGCATTGTGCCAGCGAGTTCCCGCGCCCACCATTCGTGGGGAAGGTCAGCTGTGTTTCATCCTTTTGCGCTCTCTGCGAACTTTGCTGTCTTTGCGCCTATCGCTTCCATCCGTCATTCCGTCATTGGTGACACGCGCTATTCCACTGATGCCTGGATATCCATCACGGGCCTTCGCTTGTGAAAGTCCGTCGTTGCTTCGAACATGCGCGCGACGCGCAGAAGCTTTTCCTCACTAAATACCGGACCGAGCAGCTGCATGCCGATGGGAAGTGGATTGGCGCCGCTCGTGAAACCGCACGGGACGGAGATGCCCGGGATTCCCGCGATGTTGCAGGTCACCGTGAAGACGTCGACGAGATACATCTGAAGCGGGTCGGCGGTTTTTTCGCCGGCTTTGAAGGCGGGCGTGGGGCTCGTCGGTGAAAGGATCACATCGCACTGCCTGAAGGCCTCGTCAAAATCGCGGCGGATGAGCGTGCGGATCTGCAAGGCGCGGTTGTAGTACGCGTCGTAGTAACCGCTCGAGAGGGCATACGTGCCGATCATGATTCGGCGCTGCACTTCCGGGCCGAAGCCTTCTGCGCGGGACTTGCTGAAGAGCTCGACGATGTCGTTGACTTGTTCGCTCGTGCGGTGGCCGAAGTGCACGCCGTCGTAGCGCGCGAGGTTACTCGACGCCTCGCACGGCGCGATGATGTAGTACGCGGCGATGCCGTAATCGGTGTGCGGCAGGCTGACCTCGACAATCTCGGCGCCGAGCGATTGGTACTTTTTGATGGCGGCGTCGATCGCGCTCTTCACCTGCGGATCGACTCCGGCGATCGCTTGGAATTCCTTCACCACGCCGATGCGGAGGCGATCGATTGGTTTTTCTAGATTTGCAATATAATCCGGCGCCGCATCCCGCACAGACGTGCTGTCCTTGCGATCGTGCCCGCTGATGACGTTGAGGACCTGAGCGCAGTCGCCGACGGTCCAGGCCATCGGGCCGATCTGGTCGAGCGACGAGGCGAAGGCGACCAGACCGTATCGGCTCACGCGGCCGTAGGTTGGCTTCATTCCAACCAATCCGCAAAACGATGCGGGTTGGCGGATCGATCCGCCGGTGTCGGAGCCGAGCGCCCCACAGCACCTAGACGCGGCCACCGCGGCCGCGCTCCCGCCGGACGATCCACCCGGCACACGTTTCTGATCCCACGGATTGCGCGTGATCTTGAACGCGCTGTTCTCGGTCGAGCTGCCCATCGCGAACTCGTCGAGGTTCGTCTTGCCGACGATCACCGCGCCGGCGTCTTCCAACGCGCGAAC
Organism: Phycisphaerae bacterium; assembly: GCA_025924315.1. GTDB lineage: Bacteria > Planctomycetota > Phycisphaerae > Tepidisphaerales > Tepidisphaeraceae > JAICIO01. Next base: position 10,120 of record JAICIO010000158.1, on the reverse strand, counting down.
CACCGTCGCGTCGTACGGCGCGCGGAAGTTCTCGAGCATCTTCGATGAGCACGTCGTCGTCCCCCAACTCGTGCAGATGTTGTCCTTGATCGCGATCGGCACGCCCGCGAGCGGACCGGTGCGCTCGCCGTCGTCGACGGCTTTGGCTTGGATCAACGCGCGGGCCGAGTCCTTGCTGTTGAACGCGCCGAGCAGTTGATCCTGCTCCTCGATCCGCGCCAGTGCCGCGCGGGTCAGCTCGACGGCCGAAATATCCTTCGCCCGGACCGCGTCGCGCGCCGAAATGACGGTGTCGTAAAGCAACATAAGTCGAGTCAGGTTAAGGGTTCAGGGCAAAAGCCACAATGGACGAGCGGGCCCGCGGTGGGTTCGTTTTGAAAAATCCTCGAATTGCGGACGTTTTGGAACATTCCTGAACATTTCGGAACGTTTTGGAGCATCCCGGAGCGAAGGGCAATGCAGATTGGAACATTGCCGGCGGGCGCGCTTCGAAGTCGCGAGGCGCGGAGGGAAGAGCGCCTGCGCAGACCAGACTCATTCCTAACCGATTCGCCCCTCCGCGGGAAGGAAAAACTTCGCCTTATTCGCCCATCAGCTGGATCTGGAATCGCTTGGGCTTGTCGCCTTCCTTCGCGATCGTTCCGCCGATGCTGGTGGGGATCTTCAGCGTCGTGCCGGCCTTGAGGTGAACGATGATCTTCTCGACATCGTCGCTGTTGCGGTACTTGCGAAACTCGACCGTGTACTTCTGGTTCAGCGCCTGCAAATACTTCGTCACGCCCGCTTCGTTGGTGGCGAACGTCGGGGGGAACTCGAGATTCACGTCGTCGAGAACCGTCAGCGTCGTGCTTTCCGGCCAGAAGAAGTGATCGCCGGGACGTCGCGATTCGGTGCGACCTTTGGCTTCGGTTTCGAGATTCGCGTAGTGAACGGCGACCGGAGTGCTCGCGATTGCGAGCACCGGGACGACGATGATCAGCACGCGAACGATCAGCGGAAGCTTGTAAAAGAGCATGCCGACGACAGAGGCGTCGAATATTCGTTTCGCCCGGGCACAGATTTCAACAATGATTTGTCCAGGAACCGAAAACCGAATGCGCCGCCAAAGCCACGTCAACATGGGAGCATCTTACGGTGGGGGGGATGGAACGAACGAATCGAGCGAGTTGGCGCGACGGCTTGGATTATTGGTCTGAGATTTCTTTCAACTTTTCGCGCACTTCCATCAGGATGATTCCGAGCATGTTGCGCCCGGTGCCGTGGGGCCCGTCGGCCCAGTAATTGTCATTTTTCGTGTGTTCGATGATGTGCGCGTCCCCAGTCGAGAGCAGCAGCTCTCGCAGCGATGGGTGCTGCGTGAACTTTGCGAGCACCGCTTCGCGCATAATGTCATCTTTGACTGTTTCCCAATCCTTACGAAGCGGTCGAGAGCGTTCGCGTCCCATGTTTGCAGCCGTCATCGGAGAATCAGCGAGCTGAATCGCGTCCTCGTGCTTCGTATCTGCGAACTTCTGCGCTTGGAAATAGTGCTCGACGGTGGGCCAGATCCGATCCTTCAGCTTGATTGGATATGAAGCGAAGTTCGAAAACTCTCCGTACGGATCGCCTGTGCGATAGAACTTAATCACCTCGTTTGGCATCGATGTCATTTTGCCGGCACATTCAGATTTTCCAATGCCGTGTTTGCTTCTTTCGTCGGTAGAGCGTCCGGGTTGCCGGTGGACATGTCTTTCAGGATCGCGATGGCGTCGGGGGTGGCGATGTGTTCGAGGAGAACGATGGCGCGGATCGCGCGGGTCCACGTGTCTTTGGGGACGAACGATCCACCGAGGCGGGCGACGTCTTTTTCGGCCCAGATCGAACCGTTGCCGATCACGAAATTTTGGCCGCCGCGGAACGTGCTGTATTTGATTTCCTTCCCGGCGAAGGAACCCTGCTCCCGATCAGCGAGGATTTCTGTCAGGCGTGAGCGGGCGGTGGGATTGGTGGTGTTGGTCATGAGCACGGGCAATTCGATCGCGAGCCGCGGGTCGAAGTAGCGGAGTTTTTCGTAGGACGGCTTCCAGACGGTTTCGTCGTCGCTTTCGAGGTCTTTGATGAGCTTGTTGACCTCGTCTTCTTCGATTTTCAGGGGGAGCAAGTTTTCTTTCAGGAACGCGACGGTCTCGGCGGGCTTGTCGGCCATCTTCAAGAGCGCGCGGGAGGCGAGTGGATCCGGCTTTTCCAGGTCATGCCACCAGGTTGCCATCTGATCGGCGTCGGAGGTCGCGTCGGCGGCGCGGGCAGGGATGGACCAGATGAGGAGCAGGAAGAACGCGAGGAGGAGCGGTTTGTGTCGCATCGTGGGTAAGCGGTGCGAGACAGGAATTACGGACACATTTAGCTACGTGGGCTTGCCCCGCGCGGGCCGCGACTGGAATTGACGTTTCGCGGGGCGAGCCCCGCGGCTAAATAATCGGGTCAACCTGCGGAATCGTCGTCGCCACCAATGACTTTGGGCACTTTGAAGAACGACCCGTCGGTTTCGGGGGCGTTTTGGAGGACTTTGTCCAGCGGCAGGCTCGGCTCGACGACGTCGTCCCGCAGGACATTGTGCAAGGGGAGGGCGTGGGCCATGGGCTCGACACCGGTGGTGTCCGCTTCGCTCACCTTCGCGACATAACCGAGGATTGACGCGAGCTGCGGCGTGAGCGTCTGCATCTGTGATTCAGATAGCGCAAGCCGCGCGAGCTTGGCGACGTGGCGAACGTCTTCGAGGGTGATTTGCTTGTCGGGCATCTAATAGCGTTGTAGCTGAAGCGTTGGATAAGGGGAAGTTGTCAGTTGACAGTTGGCAGTTGTCAGTCTGGTTTTGGCTCCAAACTGACAACTGCCAACTGCCAACTATGTCTGATGTGAAAATGGAAAACATTCACGGCTCTGTGGCGTCATTTGGATTGCCGGAGAATGGGGTGGATCGGCCACCACATCCGGGGATGGCGGATCGTGCGATCTGGGCGTTCGGTTCGAAGCGTAAGTGCCTGTCGGTTCATGGTGATCGGACGTAGACTGTCGCGCTCGAAGGTGTTCGTTGACTCTGTTTGGGCCGACTGTTAGAAATGGCCCGGTCGTGGCAGACTGCGTCTGTGGGGATCGGTGCGGATGGAGCCCACGGAATCCCACTTTCTCGCGGATCACTGAGCGCGATGTTTGCGTTTGGCCGCGATGAACTTGTTGGGTGGCGTCGAGCGCTGAACCGCCGATCAATGCGAACCCGCCAAACTGCTGTCGAACCTTATGTTCCAGCCATCACCCTTGCTCCAGCGCTGCGCAGGTGCGCGTAGGCGCTTAAGACATCTTTGAGGCTGAGGAGGTTTTCATGTCCGTACGCCGTTCGTCGCGTGCTCAGAAGTTAATCGAGAAAGCCGTCAATTACGTCTGCGAGGAACTCGAGGCTCGCCAGCTGCTGACGACCGCGATCGGCGGGATGTTCGGCTTTTTCGATTCCACGGGTCATTTCATCAGCAGCGGAAGCAATACGTTCGAATACCGCCAGCACGACGGCGACGTGGTCCGCATCGCCCTCACCGGCGACATCGATGTCGAATTCATCGGCATGCAGCTCGGCAAGGGACAGGATCAGGAAGGCTTCATCGACACCACGAAGAAGCTGGTAGACCTCACGCCCGCATTCACCGGGCAGACGCCTGAACAATCGACGGATCTGTTTGAAATCTACATCGCGAGTTCGGCGCCCGACGCGACGATTGCGATCGCGACGGTGCCGGATCTACCGACGCCGGTGCGACCGATGCAGCCGTTTGCCGGGGACTCCGGCACGATTCGCATCAGCGACGCGTTCACCCGCGTGATTGAAGGCGTGACGACGGGCTCGGGCACGGGCGGCGTATACATCGGTGCCCGCACGCTCGACACTCTCTCGGGTACCACAACTGAACAAGACGTCCCGATCCTGAACGTCAAGCGGACGACGGCGTTTGGATTGCGTCCCGCGCCAGCTCACGGCCGACTGGGCGCCGGCATCTTCACCGCGCCCGGCGTGAACACGGGGAAGATCCTGATCGGCGGAGCGGTCACCGGCAACGTCAACATCTCTGGCTCGATCGACACGTTCTACGCCGGTGCGATCCTGACCGGTGACGCAACCGGTCTGCGGGTCGACAGCGCGCCGAACATCAACGACAACTTCTTCGTCGGCGGTGACATCCACGCCTTGTACACCGCGGGCGCGATCGGCACGGTGGGCAACAACGGCCCGAACGTTGCCGAACCGAAATACAACACCGGCTTCGACCTGGAAGTGGGTGGGAAGGTCGGCGAGATCTTCTCCGCGACGGGCGATATTTACGGTGGAATTCACGTCCGCAACGACACCAAGGGTTGGAGCGGCGTTCAGCGCGAGGTCGAGTTCAAGGACGCGCCGTTTGCCCCTAACAATGACGGCACCTACTTCGAACAGTTCGGCGAGATTGGCGACAAAAGCTTCAACGACCAGTTCGGCAACGACTCGTTCCAAAGCGCGCAATACCTCTACACCTTCGACAGCAAAACGCTCGGTCAGAAGAACATCGCGGCAGTCGACGGCATGCTCGACACCGCGACGAACGTCAAGGACGACGACGACTATTACGCCGTCAGCCTTCTCGCCGGGCAGACGGTGAACGCGCAGCTGTTCAAGCGCGACGAAGCGACCGGCAAAGTGGTCGGCGCAAGCACAGACATGCATCTGGGCATCTTTGACCCGGACGGCCGGCTCATCGCGTCGGATTATTCGTTCGTGAACCAAACAACGAATACCGGAATCAAGGACCCGGCGCAAGGCGCGCCGCTGCAATTCACCGCCGATCGTCCCGGCGTTTACCGCTTTGCGATCGCGACCAACGGTGACACAACCTTCACCGCGCACAGCGGCACGAACGTGATCGGCGAGCCGTACGAACTGCAGATCAAGAATGCCGGAAGGATTGCGCTTGGCGGCGTCATCGCTGACGGCAATATCTACACGGCTCAGACGCGAGTGATCTTCAACCCGAACACCGGCGCACGCAGCTTCGCAACCGCGCCACTGCACGCGATCGACGTGGACAACGGCGATCTCGGCTCGGTGGTTGCCGGCGTCCATACGTTCCTCGGTGGCGACGCCCCAGCTCGTATCGATGCGACCGGCGCCATCATCCCAAGCGGTTCCTCGATTGGCCGAGTCCTTGGCTATTCGGACGTGCCGTATTCCGTGCTGAATGGCAATATCCGTTCAATCGAAGGCGACGACCTCGGCTATGGCCCGGAAGTCGTCTTTCTTCCGTATGACGCAAACCAAAACGAAGGTCCCAACCTTTACGTGCATAACGGATCGGTCGGCCTCGTGCGGACCTGGGATGCGGCGGGAACGGCGTTCCTCAACGACTCCTTCATCGACCCGGTAAGCAAGATCGGCAAGACGAACAAAGCGGTCGGCGGGGATTACCAGCTGATCGACATCGCCGGCACGTTCTCTGGGACTGTGATCGCTGACCGCGCGATCGGCGTCATCCGCGCCGCCGTGATCGGCAGCGGAAAGTCGTACATCGTCAATGCCGACAACAAGGGCAACGATGGCACTATCGACTTGATCGATTCCGCCGGAGACATTGGCACCAGCGGCGGTGGCGGGCCTGCGATCGTTACAGGGCCGGGTGGCAATGTCCGTTTCATGCACGCTGGCGGCGTCGCGTATCGTGATGCGGCGTTCGGCGGTGGCTTCCCGGAAACGACGACCTACGGTCCCGGCGAAACAGCGGACCTTCGTGATGATTCGGGCGCAACCGTGAACATCTCGCCGACTCCGAACAACGTCGATTTCTCGTCGATCGCCGCCGGCGGAACGCCGACGTTCATCGATCCGGGTCGCCTGGTCATCTCGACTTATCCGATTCGCGGCGACCTGACGGGTGGTTCGTCTGCCGGATCCGTCATCGTTAATCTTGAGGTCGAAGCCGGCGCTGGCGGCGCTCAACGTGGCGTGGAGGTCAAGAGCAACGGATCCGGCTCCGTGGATATCGGGACGCTGCAGATCGACAGCAGCGGCTTCGGCTCGACGTTCGATTCGGCGTCAAAAACCTTCACCCTGGCCAATGGCGTAACCATCGGACCCGCTGGACAAACCGCGGCGACGCTCCACGACGACACCGTCGATGTCGCGCTCAAAGGCGACGCGCCGATTGGCGTGTTTGATCTTTCGGGTCTAGCCAACGGTCCCACCAGCGTGGACAGCATCGAAAACTCGACGTCCGGCGAGCTCGTCAACGCCAACCTCGCTTCCGTCGGAAGCATTAACGTCGATACACTCGGATTTGCCCGAAGCCGCACCGGCACGGAAATCTCCGGCGTTGAAAACAGCGGCGGAGCCGACACCAGCACCTATCCGTTCCTTCAGCAGCGCAACTTCATCCAGATCACCGGTACGGTTGCCAGTGTTGAAGCGCGCGAAGGTCTCGGAAATCTGGTCATCGGCACCGATGCTGGAATCATTCAGGCGAATTCCAACGAACGAAACGTCTCGGGTGTCTTCGAAGGCTTCAATGCTCCGGTCACCGTCGGCGGTGAATTGCTAAGTGCTAACATCGGCGAAGGCTTGCCCAGCACAGGAAGCGGCGGATTCGCCAACGCCGGCATCTTCGCAACCGGCAAGATTGATTCAGTCGTGAACCAGGGAAGAGGTTCGGACATTCGCGGCGCCGTCCTGTCCAAGGACAGCATCGACAGCATCCGCCTCGGCGATGGCGGCTCGATCATCGGCGGGCAGATTCTGATTGACCTCGATTACAGCGACGCCAGAGCATTCAATAACGGCTTTCATGCGCTCGCCGTTCGGACGTCCTTCAACACCCCAATTGATCAGATCGGTCAGATCAAGCTGACGGGTAATGGCGGCATCATTGGCTCGCGCGTCTTTAGCGGATTCAACGGACCAATTTCCGTCGGCCCGGGTGGATTCGGAATTCTTAACAGCCAGTTCCTGACGGGTGGTGACGGCCGATTCGAAAGCGTTACGGCTGATGGATATGGCATTCGAGACACCACGATTCAAGGCGGCGCAACGGTCGGGTCAATCAATGCCACCGGTCACGGCCAGCAGCTGGACGCGAACAAGTTCACGCCGTCGGTGCGTGGCTCGGCATTCGGCCAGTTTGATTCGCTCTCGGGCTACTCGTTCGGCTACATCAACGACCTCTACACCACGCTCGCGATCAAGCCGGAAAAGACCCATCGCGGCACGATCACCAAAGCAGGCGTCATCGCCGATACGACGATTACCGCCTCGCGTACGCTCGATTCGCTCAGCGCGTGGGGCATTCAGGATCGCGTGGTCCCGACTGTTGCCAATCCGGACAATCCGAAACTGCGGATCCCGGTCACCAATCAGGATGCGACCTATCCGATGCGCATCGCGTTCGGTGATGAGATCGGTAGCGTTCGCGTCACCAACCAAATCCTCGGCTTGGCGATGACGGCCGGCACCATCAAGACCATCAGCGTCGGCGACGATGTCTTCGAGGCGCGCATTTCCGGCTCATCGAACATCGGCACCGTCTCGATCGGCGGAACCCTCCGCGGCAACTCAACCCTCTTCGCCAACGGCATCAACGGTTCGATCACTTCGCTCAGCGTGAAGAAGAGCTTGCTCGGCGACGTGAGCGCCGTGAAGATCGGAACGGTCAGCGTTGGCCGCGATCTCGGCTCGAGCAACTTCCACTCGTCCACGAACATCACCACGTTGAACGTCGGCAACGACGTTCTCTCCGGTGCCAATGTCGTGGCGAACCAGCAGATCGGCACCCTGAACATCGGCGACGATCTCGACGCCGGTGCCGTAATCAAGGCCAAGAGCCTCGGCGCCTTCACCATCGGCGGCGATCAGGCCGGTTCGCTCCAGATTGGTTGAGCAACGTTCATTCAACAGCAACGGGCTCCGTCTTCCACCCGAAGACGGAGCCTTTTTCGTAGGGTGTGCTTCAGCACACTATTTCGCGCAACAATCGCCGCTCGCTTCGCACGCATTCGGCGCAACCGGCGTTTTCGCGGCGAAAACCCGCTATTACCGGACCTCCCACCCGCGCATGCTTTGCGCATTCGCAGGTTAAAGTTTGCGCGGTCCTCGATCCGAATTAACTGTCGACACACAAGGTCGAACGGATTCGACCGGCTTCACACAACAAGGAGGTTGCACACCTTTCCGACCATTCCATCCGCCGGGCGGAGTTCCGGCTCAGCTGCCACGTGATCAGTTTTGAACAGGATGTCACTCAAAGCTGAGAGCGCTTTGCGAATTCTCCAAATCGCAAATCGCAAATTGAAAAATCGCAAATGAAGATGCGTCGGATACGGATATCCGGCGCCAAGAAGTAATCCCGGCGCGCCGGGATATCACGGAGGATACATGAGCCGCATTAACACCAACATTCAATCGCTCCAGGCGATCAATACCCTCAATAAGAACAACGCTGACCTGGCCACGCGCCTGCAGCGACTCAGCACCGGCCTCAAGATCAACAGCGGCAAGGACGCACCCGCTGGCTTGATCGCGAGCGAGGCGATGCGCAGCGAAATGGCTGGCCTCAACCAGGCGATCGACAACTCCACCCGCGCCGGAAACGTGATCAACACGGCCGAAGGCGCGCTCGGCGAAGTCAGCTCGCTCCTGTTGGAAGTCCAGAGCCTCACGAACGAAGCCGCCAACAACGGCGCGCTTTCTCCGGATGAAATCAAGGCCAACCAGCTTCAGGTTGACTCGATCCTCAACAGCATCAACCGCATCTCGAACACGACGCAGTTCAACGGCGTGAAGCTGCTGAACGGCGCGCTCGACTACACCACGTCGGGCGTGGCGAGCACCGCGATCGACAACGTCGCCATCAACGCCGCCAAGCTGCCGGATAACGGCTCGACCACCATCACGGTGGAAGTGACCGCCAGCGCCCAACTCGGCGAAGTCGATTTCGCCGGCGTGCAAACGGGCACCAGCGCCGTCACGATCGAAGTGGCCGGCAACAACGGTTCCGAACAGCTCTCGTTCGCGGCCGCCGCACACACCAGTGCCATCGCCTACGCAGTCAACCAGCTGAAAGATTCTACCGGCGTCAGCGCGACGGTTTCCGGCGGAACGCTTCGCTTCACGTCCGACGCCTTCGGTTCCGACCGATTCGTCAGTGTGAAGACGATCTCCGGCACCTTCGTGGATGGTAAGGACTTCGGCAAAGATGCCGCGGTCAACATCAACGGCAGCGCCGCGGATGTCAGCGGGCTCGATGCCTCGGTCCGAACCGGCGACCTCGACGTTCAGCTCACGCTCGACAAGGATTTCGCCCAGACCGTGTCGACCACCGGCACGAGCTTCGCCATCACCGGCGGCGGGGCGAAGTTCCAGATCGGCTCGGAAGTGAATCGACAGGGCCAGATCAACGTCGGCGTGCAGTCGGTGTCGACCAACAGCCTCGGCAACGACATCGACGGTTACCTCTCGAGCCTCGGCTCGGGCGGGGAGAACTCACTCGTCTCCGGCAACACGATCCAGGGACAAAAGATTCTCGACGCCGCGATCCGCCAGGTCGCCACATTGCGTGGCCGGCTCGGCGCGTTGCAGAAAGACGTGCTGGATACCAACGTGAACAGCTTGAACGTCGCGCTTGAAAACGTGACGGCGAGCGAAAGCGACATCCGCGACGCGGATTTCGCCTCTGAAACGGCCGCCCTCACCAGAGCGCAGATTCTGGTGCAGGCGAATACGTCCGTGCTGTCGCAGGCCAACTCCGCACCGCAGCAGGTGTTGGCGCTACTCGGGCATTAACCCACGACGGCAGAATAAACCCGGAAAGGGCGGCGCTGAAAAGCGTCGCCCTTTCTTTGTTTCACTGTTTCACTGGATCGTCGCGTGCATTCGTAGGGTCCGCTTCAGCGGACCGGTTATTCATTCTGTGCGCGGAACCAATAACCGGTCCGCTGAAGCGCTGATCTTTCCCCACATCTATGCGCTGTTCAACTCATAGCCGCGGACGAGGTGGTTGAGGGTTTGCCAGCCACGCCACAGCGTTTGCCATCCCGGATCGCCGTCACCTTTTCGGTTCATGAATCCGCCAAGCTGTGC
>JAICIO010000157.1 GCA_025924315.1 Phycisphaerae bacterium | reverse complement strand
TCCACTGGTTTCGCGATTGCCCCCTCGCGCCCCGAGGCCGCGCGCGACACATACCAGCGCTTTTCGGGTGCGCTTCCGCCCACGGGTTTTTGGATTGTCCATTGTAATACCCGGGGCGCTGATCCGCACCCTACCGATGCAATCTCTCATTCGACGTTTCATGACGTCACCTCCGCGAGCGGAAGGAGATCGTTTTTCGTTGCGCGTAGTTCCGATTCGCGCAGCCATCCGACAAACAGCGCCAGCCCGGCGACGACGTACACGAGGCCCGCGGGCACCCACATGATCAGTCCACCGAGCTGTTGGTCTTCGACCGGCGTGAGCCCCCACGCCTGCGTCGTGTGCGCGTAGCTCGGATACCACGTTCGCCCGGCGAAGGTGAGCATCGCGCCGAGTAGTCCGCTGTGCAGCGCGGTCGTGAACATGTAGAGGACCGCGAGGCCGTAACCCATCGCGCGCTGCGGACCGTGGATCAGGGCCCACCAGAAGAGCAGCGCGGAAAACAGGAAACAGCTGTGCTGCATCGCGTGGATGAACTCGTTGTGATTCGTCGCATCAAAGAGCGCTGGGATGTGCCATGTCCACAAAATGATCGCCTGAATCAGCCACGCGACGAATGCGCCGGTGATGAACCGCCACGTGACGCGCCACGGCTTCGTGTTCGACAGACGCGCGAGTGAGCCTGACCACGACGACGGCAGCGCATGAAGAAACGGAATCATCGGCCGGCCGAGCACGAGCAACGGTGCGGCGACGAGCATCAGCAGCTCATGCTGAGTCATGTGGGCGGAGAAGAGCACGCTTCCCCACGGGTGCAGCGGCGAAAGCAGTGCGATAACGAGCGTGAGCCATCCGCCGGCGAAACAGGCGGCTTCCCACCTTTTGATGCCGTGTCCGATGCCTGCGTCGCGCCACAGACGAGCGATTCCGATGCCGTAGAGCACGCCGCTGAGCGCGATCGGAATGACCGTTCCCGGCTCCCACTCCCAATCGTGCCACAGCTCGTGCCAAGATTGCGGCGCATCTTCATCAGTTTCGCCGACCTCGTGGGCGAGCGCAAACGGCGCGATGAAGATCGCGGCGAGCAGAACGATGTTGAAAACAAAACGCTTCACGTTAATCCCAGCACGGATCCACCATCACGCTGGCGATGATTTGCGCAATGATCACAAGTGAAAACATAATGTTCGTCAGCAGACCCACCGCCGCCATGAAGTGTGCTCGGTTCGCGAGGCGCTGGGTGAGTTCGTCGGGCTCGCTGTGGCGAGAAGTCATCAGCAGCCAGATGGAGAGGATCAGCCCGAGCAAAACGATTGCGAGGGTAACTCCACAGGAGACAAACATCCGCAGCTTGCCTGTTTTGCAAGCCACGGCGGCGAAGCCGTAAATAATCTGAAAGTTGAGGAACCATGCGATCGGGCCGAGAAGGATCGAAATCCAAAGCGCAAAATCGCGGCCGAGTCTCGTCTGGACGGGCGTTGTCGCTTGCTCGGTCATAAAAACCTCGGACTCAAGAAAACAACGACGTACAGAAGCACCCAGATCGCGACGACCCAGTACCAGTAGACCGCGGTCACGCGAATGTCCCGCGCGTGCTTGTCGTCGAGCCCTTTCACCATGATCCAGACGAACATGAGTCCGTCTTCGCTGCACAGGATCATCATGTGCATGAGATGCAGCCCGAGCAGTGTCCAGGTGATGCTGCCGTAGACGTTGTCGTTCCAGCGGAAGATCAGCGAGTTGAACTCGAAGAAGCGGATGGTGATGACCGCGATGCCGATGAGCAGCGCGAGCCCGGCGCCGAATCGCACCTTCGCCTCGTCCATCTTCAGACAGGCCCGATCGGCAATGACCATCGGGATGACGCTGCCAAGGAGCAGGGCCAGGTCGATCGTCGCAAGGACAAGCTTCGGCACGGGATGATAGAGCACCGGCAGCTGGTCAATCTTCGGCGGAGGCCACTGGGCGAAGTTGCGGCGGAAATAGAAGTACGACACCGTCACGATCATGAACATTGATGTTTCGATGCAGAGCAGCAGCGCATTGCCCCACCAAATGGGGCTGCGCGTGTCCATCGAACTCGAAGGCAACTTCGAGATGTCGATGATCGTGCGAGAAGTTTCAGCGGCGGGTGTGGTCATGTTTGTGGACTCGGATTCGCGTCGGACCCCAAAGAGAGTCCCGGTTCCCCAGGACTTCGCGGTTCGTGGTATTCGTGCGCTTTGTGTTTTTCCTGTGGCTGGCCCGTGCCGATCCAGAACCAGATCGCCATCACGACGAACCAGCCGCCGGCGCAAATCGGCACGATCCACGGCGTGAAGACAAGCACGACAAAGAAGATTCCCGTGACGATTCCCATGAGCAGCGGCAGGATGGAGTCCGTACCGATCTCATACCGATGCTCCGGTTGTGCATCGAGGATCGACGTGCTGAGGACCTCGCGCTTGTCAGTCGAAAGACCGCTCACCAGTGGGGTCTGCGCGAAGTTCTCCCAAAGCGGATATCGTCCGCGAACGGTGGGCAGCAGCGCGTAGTTGTATTTCGGCGGCGGAGAAGTTGTCGTCCATTCCAATGTCGCCGCGCCCCACGGATTTTCACCGGCAACTTCACCCCGGCGCATGCTGACCAGCGCGTTGTAGAGGAAGACGAGCACGCCGAGGCCCATGAACAGCGCGCCCGATGAGGCAATGTGGTTGAGCATGCCCCAGCCGGTTTCGGGAAGATATGTGTAGATTCGACGCGTCATCCCATGCAGACCGAGCAGGTGCATCGGGAAGAACGTCATGTTGAAGCCGATGAAGAAAAGCCAGAAGTGCCAGAGGCCCAGCTTTTCGCTCATCATTCGGCCGGTCATTTTCGGGAACCAGTAATACACCGCGCCGAAGAGAGGGAAGACCGCCCCGCCGATCAGGACGTAATGGAAATGCGCGACGACGAAGTATGTGTCGTGGACCTGCAGATCGATCGGGATGCTCGCAAGCATGATGCCGGTCAATCCGCCGAGGACGAACAGCGCGATGAACCCGAGCACCCACACCAGCGGCATTTTCAGCACCGGCTTTCCACCCCATAGCGTCGCAATCCAACAGAAGATCTGCACGCCGGCCGGAATCGCAATCATCATACTCGCGGCGGTGAAGAAGCTCTGGCCGAGATTCGGAACGGGCGTGGCGAACATGTGGTGCACCCACAGCCCGAAGCCGATGAACCCGGTGGCGATCAGCGACAGGATGATCGGGATGTAGCCGAAGATCGGCCGGCGCGAGAAGGTCGTGATGATCGTCGACACAAATCCCGTCGCGGGGATGAAGATGATGTACACCTCAGGGTGGCCAAAGAACCAGAAGACGTGTTGATAAAGCAGTGCGTCGCCGCCTTCTGCGGGGTTGAAGAAATGCGTGTTGACGTGCGGCATGCGGTCCATCGGCAGAAAACCGCTGGCCGTCATCACCGCGGGCATCGCGAAGATGATCATGAACGACGTGACGACCATCGCCCACACGTAAACCGGAATGCGATTGAGCGACATGCCAACCGCGCGTTGTTTGAAGACGGTGACGATAATTTCCACGGCGCCGACGAGAGCGGAGATTTCGGTCGTCGTGACCATGTCGGCCCACACGTCGACGCGCTTGCCGGGGGCGAACGCCGGACCGGAGAGCGGAACGTAGGCAAACCAGCCGGTGTCGGGACCGGTATTGGCGAGCAGAGCGCCCCACAACTGCAATCCTCCGGCGAGATAGGTGAAGTAACCAAAGGCATTGAGCCGCGGGAAGGCGACGTTGCGCGTGCCGACCATCAGCGGAACGAGATAGAGGGCGAACGCCTCCATGATCGGCACGGCGAAGAGGAACATCATCGTCGTGCCGTGCACGGTGAAGATCTGGTTGTAGAGATCCGGGCCGACGAAATGGTTTTCCGGCACCGCGAGCTGAATGCGCATGATCACCGCGAGAATGCCGGCGAGGATGAAAAAGATGAACGCGGTAACGATGTAGCGCTCGGCGATGTCCTTGTGGTTCGTCGTGACGAGCCAGCCCCACAGTCCGCGCGGGCGCGACCACGTTTCATGAAGCTGCGCGAGGTCAGCATCTCTCATCAGCGCTTCCGGCGAGCCGAACGTGGTCTGTGGAACCGTCAAGTCATCCTCCGCGGTCACTTCAGTGTTTCGAGGTACGCCAGCAGATCGCGCAGATCTTTCGGCGGAATGTTGTGCTGCGGCATGATCACGCCGGGCTTGATCCGCTGTGGATCGATGATCCATCCCGCAAGATGTCCTGGGTTGTTCGGAATCGTCCCCGCGGCGAGCGACAATCGCCCGGCCACGTGCGTGAGATCGGGACCAAGGCCGGCGCCCGCGGACGTTCCTGCGATCGCATGGCACATCACGCACGTGGAACCCATGAACACCTGCTTGCCGTGCTTTTCATTTTCGAAGACGGGCTCCGGCGCGGGCTGTCGCGCGTGATCGAGCCATGCGTTGTACTTGTCGCGCGGCTCGGCGATCACGAGAAACCGCATGTGCGCGTGCTGCGCGCCGCAGAATTCGGCGCACTGCCCTTCGTATGTGCCAGGCTTGTCCGCTTTGAGCCACACGCTCGTGGGATGGCCGGGAATCAGATCCTTTTTGCCGTGCAGTTCCGGCACCCAGAAGCTGTGAATGACGTCGTGCGATTCGAGATCGAAGCGCACCACGGAACCGACCGGGATGTGAAACTCGTTGGCGGTCGTCATCTCCTGATGGGCGACCGGATCTTCGTAGGTTGCTTCCCACCACCATTGATGGCCGGTGATCTTGATCTGCACATCCGAGTTTTCGCGCAGCGCGGCGATTGTTCGGCCTGCCGAAAAATCGAACACCAACAACACAAACAGGATAACGATCGTTAATACCACCAATGCCCCGACGGTGACGGTTGATCGTTTCTCGCTCTGCGCCGTGGGAATTTCAGCGACGAGGGCCGCTGGTTCTTCACGGCGGCGACGGACAATGACATAAAGCACCGCGAGAAGCACGAGCACGTAGATGACGAGCGTGACCCAGAAGAATAATTGAAACAGATGATGGATCGTGTACGCCTGCGCGCCGTGCGGATCGAGCGCGGACTGATGGTTGCCCGCACATCCTGCCAGCATCAGCAACAACAACGCACTGAGTTGTCCCCGAAGCGTTTTCATGATGGCATTACAGTGCTGGGCGGCTGACTCGACTGTGTCGCGGGCTGTTTCTTGATGCTTGCCGGCGGAATGGGGCCGTTCATGTTGTCGTCGCGTCCGGGTGCGGCGTTGGGGTTCGCGTTGCCGCTGAGGCTGCGCACGTACGCGACGATCATCCACGCCTGGCTGTCCTGCAGGTGATTGCGGAACGAAGGCATGCCGTTCGGTCGCCCACGGATAATGGTATCGAAGATCTGTGCGGGCTCTCCGCCGTAGATCCATGTCGAGTCCATGAGCGGCGGACCGATTCCCCCGCCACCGTGGAAGTGGCAGCCAACGCAATTCATCGCGTTAAAGAGTCGCTGGCCCTCGGTCAGCGCGTACGCGTTGTTCTCATAGGGATTGCTGGGCATTGTCGCCGCTTGTGTCGATGGGCCAACTTGAAACGAAGTGACCGGAACAGCGTCGGCGACCTCTGCATCCGGCGGTTGAATGCGATACGCGCGCTCTTCGCGCTTGCACGATTCGCTGATCACGATCGGTGCGATGACGAGAATGACAAGTGCCAGCCGTTTCATGGCTTCCTCACGCACTACTTGGCCGCCGCCGCTTCGCGCGGCTTTTCGACTCGCGGAACCCCGTACTCATCCAGGATGCGATTGATGTCGTCCTTGCGCTTAAGGAGAATCGCATCGATCTCCGGTTTGAGTGCTTTGTTCGATCGCTTAATCCCGATGCTGATGTCGAACGCGAGCGGAATTTCGCCGTCTTTTTGCGAGTCGAGCGGGGTGACCGTTAGCGGCGTCTCGGACTTCTTCGCGAAGTACCCGGCCATCGGTCCCCAGACGAGCGCGACATCCACATCGCCTTTGACGACCGCGTCGATGATGTTTCTGGTCGGGCTCTGCTCGCGATAATCGCCGGCGACGGTGTAGCCGACGATGTTTTCGGTGATGCCGCGACTGGCCAGCGCCTGCCCGGGCGGAGTGCTTCCGCCGATCACGAGTTGGATGCCGATCTTCAACTTTTTCAGCCGCGGATCATCGAGCGATTTGAGATCGAGCTTGCGATCTCTGCGCGAGACGAAGACGAAGGTCGAGCGGTAATATGGTTTGCTCGGAGCGGCCCGTTCGGCTTCAGTCGGCATACTCAGGGTGAGATCGCAATCTCCGTGCCGAAGCATGTCGCGGAAGAACCCGCGGCGCTGCGCGGACCACTCGTACTGAATGTCGGCGTTCAAATCCTTCGCGATCAGGTCGGCGATCTTGTTTTCAAAGCCTTCACCTTTGTCGTTGGTGAACGGCAAATTGTTCGGGTCGGCGGCGATGCGAAGTACGCGCTTCGCCGGTTCGTCCGCGCGAGCAATCGCAACGACAACAAACGTCGCAAATACGACCAACGCGAGATTACGGGAGAGCGAAGACATACAGCGTGCCTCCCTTCTGCGTTGCCTTAGGCAGATCTTTCATCGCGTTGACAAATCCGAGCGCGCCAGTGGGATCGCGAATGTCCAGGTCACCGGCGACGACGGCGCCCGCCCAACCACCGACGCCGGATAAGACTGCGACGTACTGCTTGCCGTCGGGGCCGAGGTAGGTCGTCGGCTGGCCGATGATTCCGCTGCCGGTCTGGATTTCCCAGAGCGACGAGCCGTCGTGCGCGTTGACGCATCGGAAGCGGCCGTCCATCGTGCCGAAGAAGACCACATCGCCGCCGGTGACAAGCGCGCCGCTCCAGCAGGGGAATTTCTCTTTTAATCGCCAGACAACTTTCTTGTTGATGAGGTCCCAGCAGTCGAAGAAGCCCATGTTCGCGGGATCGTCAGGGCCGGCGTACATCTTCTCGTTCGCACCGACGTACGGCGTGCCTTCGATGTAGCTCGTCTCGACCGACTCAAAATCGCAGGCGAGGTTCTGGTGCGGGACGTAGAGGTAGCCGGTCCGCGGCGAATAGGCGCACGGCTGCCAATCCTTCGCGCCCGGCGAAGCGGGATAGATGTTGCGGATGGTTTTCCCGACCTTCGGTTCCATTTCGGGATTGGGAATCAGCCGCCCGCTCTTCAGGTCGACACCTTTGGCGGCGTTTTGATTGATGTAAGGCGTGGCGGAGAGCACCTGACCCGTGTTGCGGTCGATGATGTACATGAAGCCGTTTCGGCCGGGATGGACGATCACCTTTCGCGCGGGCTTGTCGGGCCCGTCCACTTTCAGGTCGAGGATGATGTGCTCGTTGATCTCGTCGTGATCGAAAAGATCGTGCGGGTTGTATTGATACGCCCAGACCGCTTCGCCGGTGTCTGCGTCGCGGGCGAAGACGGTCGATGAAAATTTGTTGTCGCCGGGGCGAAGTTCCGCGTTCCAGCTGCCCGGATTGGACGTGCCGTAAAAGATCAGATTGGATTCCGGATCGTACGTGACCCATCCCCAGACCGTTCCTCCGCCGATTTTCCATTTCTCGCCGGGCCAGCTCGTGACGCCCTGGTCCTTCCCCTTCATGAAGTCGTAATACGGTTTGAACCGCGGGCCGATTCTAACGTCGTCGTCCGGCCCGGTGCTGTACGCGGTCCACAGCGTCGCGCCGCTCTTGGCGTCTAGACACTTGAGCCAGCCACGCACACCGAACTCGCCACCGCTGTCGCCGACGTAGACTTTGCCTTTCACGACGAGCGGCGCCATCGTGATCGATTCGCCGGTGTTGATGCTGCCGAGCTTGACCTTCCAAACCTCTTTGCCCGTTTCCGCGTTCACGCAGCACGTCTGCACATCCAGCGTGTTGAAGTAAATGAAACCATTGTCGTAAATGCATCCGCGGTTCACGAGATCGCAACAGGCGACGCCCTGCGCGGCGGCTTCGGGCTTGGGCTCGTACTGCCACTTTTTGGGATTCTCTTTTTTGGCGGCTTTTTCGAGATCGAGCGCGTAGAGGATGTTTGGGAACGGCGTGACGACGTACATCGTTTTGCCGACCACGATCGGCGCGGCTTCCTGTCCGCGATTCACGCCCGTGGAAAAGGTCCACGCGACCTGCAGCGATTTCGCGTTATCGATCTTGATCTGATCGAGCTCGCTGTAGCGCGTTCCCTGGTAATTTTTCAGCGGCATCGTCCACTCGGCGTCGGCCGGCTGAGTGGCCGGCGCGGCCTGGATTCGAATTCCGAAAAATGAAGTGAGAACGACCGCCGCAATTGAGAGATGCCGCTTCATCGCAGTAAGTCCCCGGGGTCGTGACGCGTCAGGGCTACACTGAGTCCTGCTCGTGTCCAACTGAATCCCATCCGTGGTCACAACCCGATTGACGGGCTGATCCTACGAACGCATCGATTCATGGGGAACCAATAAAACGGGATCAGGATTTTCGGAGATGTACCTGCTGGGCAAGACGGGACTCGCGGCGCCGCATGTTACACCAATTTATCTGACGGCTTTCGCGGGCGGTTTTTGTCAATGATGCCGATCAGGATGAGGATGAAGGCGAGCAGGCGCACGACATAAATTGCGGACTGAGCTTCGTCGCGGCTGATGAAGGCGAGGAGCAACCAATTCAGGCCAAGCAGCCAGAAGGCGATTGCGAAGATCGCGAACAAGCGGTCGTGCGTCTTGCGCCAGAAGCGCAGGAAGAAGACGCCGCCGACGGCGCACGCCATGACGATCAAGCCGAGGACGAATTCGTTGAGTTTCGCGTTCATTCTGCATCCCAGATGAGGCCGTACATTAAAAGCGCCAATCCCGCCAAGGCGGGTAAGCCGCGAAGCGTCTGCGACAGGTCAATGTTGGCGAAGAGAAACTTGTCCTTGTCGAGGAAGAGCATCACGTTGTTGATCATCAGGCCGAGAAAACAGAGGCTGCTCCAGAGCAGGAAGCGAGCGCGTGTGCGCCGATAACCGAAAAAGAGCATCACGCCACACGCGATGCTGGTGAGCGCGCACAGGAGATAGACCAGTTCAGCAATCATGAGTCCCTCCTGAGTTTAAACGCATCGGCGAAGCTGCGAAGCTTATCGACCGGCTTGGCAAAGATCAGGCTGATGACGGAGACGCGGCGATCCGCATAGGCGGTTCGCAAGCCTTCAATCGCCCGATTCGTTTCCGGCGATCGCGGCCCGTAGCGATACATCTTCCTGGGGTCGTTTGTACAGGTCAGCATTCCTCGGGCGCAGAGGTTGTCGAGCTGCTCGCGGACGAATCCGACGTCGACGCGCAGCTCCGTCACGATGTCTTCGACAGAGAACTCCTGCTGCGGATGGTTCAACAGCAGGAGAAGAATTTCGAGCTGCAGCACGGAGTCGATGTGATCCGCGATGAACTGCTTTACATCTGGTGGAATCCCGGAGTCACTCACTTCAACAGGCTCCTGACGCGATCGAGCTTATGCGAGGTGCTGGTAACGAAAATACGACGCGGCGAAACAGCGATCGGCCAACGCCGCCAATAGCTGATCAAGCTCCAAATTGATCGGCTGTTCGAAATTGATCGTCGCGATGATCGGCCGCTGCTTCAGCTCGAGCAGGCTGAACGAGGGCTCGACACCGGTGTCATGCAACTCACGCAGCAGATGCTGCTGAAATGCCTGAAGCGTGAGCTGATCGGAATCACCGTTGATTCCGCTCACGAGGAGGCTGAGGCAGGCGAGATGGCCCTCGTTCCGAAGCGTGGCAATGCCGGCGCTGTCCGCGGACGCAAACCATCGAAATTTCAAATGCCCGGCGCCCAAGTTCGTTTCAAACTCAC
Organism: Phycisphaerae bacterium; assembly: GCA_025924315.1. Taxonomy (GTDB): domain Bacteria; phylum Planctomycetota; class Phycisphaerae; order Tepidisphaerales; family Tepidisphaeraceae; genus JAICIO01. The sequence goes on along the minus strand of JAICIO010000157.1, from coordinate 1,749 downwards.
TCGGATCGCGCCAAAGTGAGGACGAGAATTGAGCGATGAGGGAGCTGGCGCCGGGAATACGCTCGAGTTCGTCGTAGCCGTATTCAACGTTGGAGCGGAGCTCGCCGCGCGTATTGAGATCTGCGACCCAGAAGTGACCCATCTAACTCCTCTACATCCCGCTTTAAGACGCCGCTTTAAAACGCATGGGTGATCGAGTCAAGGCGAAGGCGCGAATTTGGTGAATTTCTCACAAGAAATTTTGCAGCTAAAAGCGAGGAGAAAAACGAGACTTTTGGCCGTTGCCCGTTATATTGCGGCGGTGCTATTTTCCTCAATGACTCTGGGCAAAGGGTGTTTGTCATTCGCCGAGTTTTGAGGGAGTCCCGATTGTTGATGGGTCTAGCAGCTGTTTCCGCATCCATCATCCGCGCGCACGGATGCGCGCCGGACGGTCCCTTCGCGTCTACTATCTCGATCCAGCTTGATTGGAGCCTCGCATGAAGAGCAAGTCTTCTGTTACCGGTCGTCGCGCACACTCCCCAAAAACGAATGGCAATGAAAATGGCAATGGCCACGACACCGATGACCAGCGCAGCAACGGCGCGCGCAGCGGCAAGAGCTCGCATGAAGAGCGGTTTCCGATCCAAGCTCCGATCGAAGCGATCCTGGGGCCCGTTTCGACGCAGAACAAGCTCGACAAGACCAAGCTGCTCGCCGTGCTGGTTGCGTTCAAGAAAGGCGACTTCAGCGCGCGGCTTCCGGTCAACCTTGAAGGCATCGACGGGAAGATTGCGGATGCGTTCAACGACGTGATCGAGCTGAACGAGCGCATGAGCGAGGAACTCGAGCGCCTGGGCCGCGTGGTCGGTAAAGAAGGAAAGATTTCGCAGCGCGCGCATATCGGCGAGGTAAGCGGCGCATGGAAGCACAGCGTCAATTCAGTCAACGCGTTGATCGGTGACCTGGTTCACCCGGTGTCTGAAACCGCACGCGTGATCGGCGCCGTGGCGAAAGGCGACCTCTCGCAGACGATGGCGCTGGAAATCGAAGGCCGCGCGCTCGGCGGCGAATTCTTACGCACGGCGAAGACGGTCAACACGATGGTGGACCAGCTTGGCTCGTTCGCATCGGAAGTGACGCGCGTGGCCCGCGAAGTCGGTTCGGAAGGAAAGCTCGGTGGCCAGGCGAAGGTGCGCGGTGTCGCAGGTACGTGGAAGGATCTGACCGACTCGGTGAACGGCATGGCCGGTAACCTCACCGCGCAGGTGAGAAACATCGCCGCCGTGACGACGGCGGTCGCGCGCGGTGACCTTTCCAAGAAGATTTCCGTGGACGTGAAAGGCGAAATCCTCGAACTGAAGAACACCATCAACACGATGGTGGACCAGCTGAACTCGTTTGCATCGGAAGTGACGCGCGTGGCCCGCGAAGTGGGCACCGAAGGAAAGCTTGGTGGCCAGGCCGAAGTGAAAGGCGTCGCCGGTACGTGGAAGGACTTGACCGACTCCGTGAACTACATGGGTTCGAACCTCACGTCGCAGGTGCGAAACATCGCTGCCGTGACAACCGCGGTGGCGAATGGTGACCTTTCCAAGAAGATCACCGTGGACGTGAAGGGGGAAATTCTCGAGCTGAAGAACACGATCAACGTCATGGTGGACCAGCTCAACTCGTTTGCTGCAGAAGTGACCCGTGTTGCTAAAGAAGTGGGTACGGAAGGCAAACTAGGCGGTCAGGCCGATGTGAAAGGCGTGAGCGGTACGTGGA
>JAICIO010000156.1 GCA_025924315.1 Phycisphaerae bacterium | reverse complement strand
GTTGAACTCCCACGGAAAGCCGGGGATGTCGAACGCGTTGTAGGGGGCGGCGGTCTTGCTGAGGCGCTGGTGGGAATAGGCGCCGTTGACGTTGATCTGCGGATACGAACTGCCCGATGCGTATGCGAGCTCCGCCCGTGCCTGCCGCACGCGCGCTTCGGCGATCTTTACATCGAGGTTCGACTTCGCGACGCGATCCATCAGCGTGCTGAGCTGCGCATCGTGCAAGGAATCCCACCACCGCGCGGTCGTCATCGGCGACGCGACGAGCGCGCTCGATTGCGTTGTGGGCGCGGTCGTCGGTGCCGAATTGAAACTGGATTCGATCTGAGGATTCGGGGTGCGATAATTCGGCCCGACCATGCAACCGAGATCGAGGAGCACGAGGACTGTGGCCGAGAGAAAGTATGTCACCCAACGCTTCATATTCATAAATGACTGACTGGTCAGTCAAATAATATAATCGATACGAGAACCCGTCAACGTTTGTTCATCCGTGTCTATCGTCGCTTCGCCCTATAACTCTTGAATTCGGCGTCGGTTAGGAGGCCGCCGAGAAGAACTTCGAGGATTTCCGAGGCCTGTCGATCCGGATCGATCTTGCGCCCGCGGAAGTAATTCATGAAGATCGTGCCGTAGAGCAGGTCGCCGAGGATGTTGATCGCCTGGTCCGCGGGCATCTGGCGCATCCGGCCGTTCTCGATGAGCTTCGCGAAGCGCTCTTTCCATTGCCGCCGGCTGCTCTCGCGATAGCGGTAGTACGTCGGCTCCTTGCGATCGCGAAAGTCCGATCGCTCCTGCACGAGCAGCTCGACATACTGCGGATGCTTCGCGAAGTAACGCAGAAAGCCGTGAATGAGCTGATGCAACTGCTCGACCGGATCGCCGTTCTCGTCCCGCGGGCCGACGGCATCGGTCATGCTGAACATCACGTGATCGACAGACGCGCTGAAAAGATCGCCTTTGCTGGCGAAGTAGTTGTAGAGCGTGCCTTTTGAGCAGCCGGCTTCGCGCGCGATCACATCAAGATCGGCCCCGTTGTAGCCATTGCGCGCGAACTCATCGATCGCGTGGTGCACGATCTCCGCACGACGTCGCTCCGCGAGCTGCTCATCGCGCGGCCGCCCGGGTTTAGGTTTGGACGATGCGGGCATCGCTCGCGCATCATAGCCGCCACTGCTCTTCTCACCAACGAATTGAATGCGTAGGGTCCGCTTCAGCGGATCGGTTACTTCGTTGGTCGAAAGAGGCGAGCGAATAACCGGTCCGCTGAAGCGGACCCTACACACGTGACTACCTTATCTGCTAGTTCATCTCATGTGGCTTGAGCACGACCTTGATGCACTTGTCCTGCTTGTCGCGGAAGATTTTGTACGCTTCGGGCGCCTGGTCAATCGGCAGCTTGTGCGTGATCACGAACGACGGATCGATCTCGCCGTTCTGGATGCGCTCGAGCAACGGACCCATGTACTTCTTCATGTGCGTCTGGCCCATCTTGAACGTAAGGCCCTTGTTCATCGCGGGTCCCATGGGGATCTTGTCGAGGAAGCCTGCATAGACGCCGGGGATTGAAACCGTTCCGCCCTTGCGGCAGCAATTGATCGCCTGGCGCAGCGCGTGAGCGCGATCGGTTGCCATGAAGAGCATGGTCTTCACTTTGTCATAGGCGGCGTCGAGGGTGTATCCGTGGGCTTCCATGCCGACGGCGTCGATGCACGAATCCGGTCCGCGACCGGCGGTGAGATCGAGCAACTTGTCGTAGATGTACTCGTCGTGCATGTCAATCGTGATCGCTCCACCTTCCTCCGCCATGCGCAATCGTTCCGGCACGCGCGCGCCGTCGTCGATCGCGATCACCTGGTGCGCGCCGAGCATCTTCGCGCTGCGAATCGCGAACTGGCCGACCGGCCCGCAGCCCCAGATCGCGACTGTGTCATCCGGTTGGATGTTGCAGTTCTCCGCGGCCATGTAGCCGGTGGGGAAGATGTCGCTGAGGAAGATCACCTTGTCGTCGGGAATGCCGTCCGGGATCTTGATTGGGCCGACGTCGGCATATGGGATTCGAGCGTATTGCGCCTGCCCGCCGGCGTAACCACCGGTCAGGTGCGAATAGCCGAACAACCCGGCGGGGGAATAGCCCATCATCTTCTCGGCCATCCACGCGTTGGGATTCGTGTTTTCGCAGCAGGACCAAAGATCGCGTTTGCAGTAGAAGCAAGCGCCGCAGCAGATGGTGAACGGATTCACCACCCGATCGCCGACCTTCAAGTTCTTCACCTCCGGGCCGACTTCTTCAACGATTCCCATGAACTCGTGGCCAAGGATATCGCCGGCTTTCATCGTCGGCATGAAGCCGTCGTACAGGTGCAGATCCGATCCACAGATGCAGGTGCTGGTGATCTTGATGATGATGTCGCGCGGCTGAAGGATTTTCGGGTCCGGCACATTGCTCACGCGCACGTCGCCAGTACCACACCAAGTCAAAGCTTTCATGATTCAACTCCAAAGGGATTCAGATTCGCCACAGAGGCACAGGGAGGCCAGAGAAATGCTTTTCGTTGTTGTCTCCGCGCTCTCTGCGCCTCTGTGGCGTATTCATTCGTTTCTCAAACCAATTGCATTAGCGGACGCACCTGCATCGCCACGACGTCCAGTCGTTTGGGTTGATGCAGACAGAAATAGATGCACTGGGCCAGATCGTCCGCCGTCAGCATCTTCAAATCGCGGATGCGTTGCTGCTTCTCTTCCGCCGGCTTGGTCTGCATGCAGGTATCGACGGCGCCGGGTTCGATCAGCGTGACCTTAATGCCGTCCTTGTTCGCGGTTTTGCGAAGCGATTCGCTAAAGGCCTGGATCGCGGCTTTTGTTGCGACGTAAATGTCGCCTTCTTCTTCGCGAAGGTCGGCGCTCATCGAACCGATGTTGACGATGTGCCCGCCGCCCCGTTTTTTCAGGCGCGGGAGCGCTTCCTGGCAGCACGTGATGTAGCCGACCACATTCGTCTGAATGACGTATTGTGCATCCTCGGGCGTTGACTCGGCGACGCTGTCGCCGGAGATGGCGGCGTTATTGATCAGGACATCAAGCCCGCCGAGCTTTTGATCGACCTGCTGGAAGACGCGGCGAAGGTCGTCCGGTTTCGAAGCATCCGCGGTGATGCCTTGCGCGTTCGTGCCAATCTGCGCGAGCGCTTCATTCAACTCTTTTTCATGCCGGCCGAAGACAAACATCTTCGCGCCGTTCTTCGCCAGTAGCTTGGCCGCCGCCAGGCCAATGCCCGTCGTTCCGCCGGTGACGAGAATCGCTTTGTCCGCCACCGAAAACGCTTCGCCATTTCCATTTCCGCTTGCACTCATTGCTCAATTTCTCCTTCCGATCCAAAGAAGCGGCTGCACGTGCCACGCGGTTGGCCTTTCGTCGTCGGGATCAATCCAGTTTCCATGAGTCGTTTGAATCGCCGCAGATCTTCCTTGATGGTTTGCTCCGGCGCTTCGCCGAAGAGCGTCGCGACAAGTTTTCCAAGCCGCCCCGCAGGCGGGATGTAGTCCATCGCGACGCGCACTTCAGTTCCGCGATCGCCGGGGGCGTCGACGAATCGCACGGATCCGCTGTTGTCGACATCCGCTCCGCCGAGCGAGCGCCACGCGATCACGCGGTCGGGTTCTTCGTTGATGATCTCAGCGTCCCACGACACACGCGTTCCGGCGGGCCCGGTTGCGGTCCAGCGCGAGCGTTTGTCGTCGAGCACCTCGACGGATTCGAGGTGCGTCATGACCGACGGCAGATTGGAAATGTTCCGCCAGAATTTGAAGAGCTCCGCGGCGGGCTTGCCGACGGTGAACGACTGCGTCACATGAATTCCGCGATCGAAGTATTGTTCCGGGGCGGCGCCTTCGTCGTGATTCGTGTTGGTCCCCAGCGCCGAGTAAGCCGGACAGTTCCCAGTCACGCCACGATAGACGAGCGCTCCGCCGATGCCGGCGAGGACGAGCCCGCCCAGCGAACCGCGCGTCAGGCCGTACAGTGCCAGTGCGCCTCCTCCAATGGCTGATATCTGCCGTTCGGTTTTCCCTACATTCACGAAATGGTTTTTGCTGCTCTCGGATCGGTCGAAATAATCTTGAGTTCGATGGAGAAGTTCGGATGCGGTCGTCATGGCTTCCTCATTGTTTGGCGCGGCCAGCCTGTCGCGATCGAGCGCGCCGAGAGGCGCGATGTCGGACTTGGGCTCGCCGCGAAGCGGTCGAACATTGCCGGTTCGATCTCTCGCAAGCCCAGTGCCAGTACGCGTTTTTTCCGTTCGCAAAAAACTCTCGACGAGCTATACGGAGAGAAAGGCTTGGAAAGGAGCAATCGAATGGCACGCGGTAGTAAGTCGAAGTACACGAACAAGCAGAAGCGCAAAGCAGAACATATTGAAGAAGGCTACGAGAAGCGCGGCACGGGCAAGAAGGAAGCCGAGCGTCGCGCCTGGGCCACCGTGAATAAAGAATCCGGTGGCGGAAAGAAGAGCGGCTCGGGACGTGGGAAGAAGAGCAACAAGTCGTCGAGTCGCAAGGGCGGCCGCAAGGGCGGCAAAAAGAGTCACAAGCGCAGCAAGAAAAAGAGCTGACGAACGTCGAGTTGGATGAGTTGTACGACCCGGGCGATCGTCTTAAGATGTTTTACCGGCGGCCCAATCAGTACGAGGGAGACATGTCATCCGACTCCGACGGCTCAGGCACACAATCCACTGACATTGCGCGACTGCAGGCGGAGCTAATCAGCGTGCGCGAAAAGCTCGCGCGCGTGAGTGAGCGCGAATCCCGCTTGGCGAGCTTGCTTAAATGCACTCCCGAACGCCTCGAACACGATCTGCGCAATGTGCTGAACGAGCTGCAGCTTTTGCGAACGATCTTCGAGAGCGAAGAGAAGAAGTGAGCCGAGTGATTGGTTATTGATGATTGAAAACAGTTTTCACGCATCAATCGCCAATCACCACTGGTGCAGGTTATTTTCCGTTTGTGATGTCCCTGATCTTCGGCCACACGAAATAAACCACCGCTGCGATTACCGCGAGGACGAGCAGCAGCGTGATGAGCCAAGGCAGCTTGCTTTTCTCGACCGGCTCGCCGCGATGCGCATCGCGCTTGGCCTGGCGTTCCATTTCCGCGTCGTGCTCCGATGCTTCGTGGATGCGGTTCACGTTCATCCCCGCCTGAATGGCCTTCCGCTCCGCGGCCGCGCGGCTCTCCGCCTCAAATTCCAGCACCATCCGCGCGCCCGTGTCGCGATTCGATCCCGTCACCTTGAATTGCATGGCCCATTCACCTCGCTTCCCCCGAATGTGAGAACGGAATGTACCGTAAGCGACAGTGAGACGCGAAGTGGAACCGGCTCGCGCGACAATGTGACGCGTTCAATCCAACCGGCGATGCGCGAGATACTCGCAGCAATGAATGTAGAACCTTGATCGAGGAGTGGGGCGGGGATCGAATCCCATTGGCAGTAACGCCTGTCGCTACTTCCACTCGAACAGCACGCCCATCGTCGATTGCCGATCGCGCTGCAGAAGCTCATACGCTTCTCGCGCCGCCTCCGCCCGGAAGCGATGGGTGATCAGGTCCTTCACGCGGATCTGGCCGCGAGCCAGGTACGTGAGGAACAGCTCGTTGATGCGAGGCGTTGGCCAGGGCCGATCCTGCGCCCACTGCGGCGGCGAGTGCGTGTCGTGCGCGCCGACGATGTTCACCCCGCGGACGACGACGTCGTGCGTGAGTCCTTGTGCGTTCGGCGTGCCGGTATCACCCAGGAGCAGCAGCGTGCCGAAACTCCGCACGAGCGGCAGGGCCGTCGCGAGTACGGAAGGGTGTCCCGTCACTTCATAAACCACATCTGCTCGGCGATCGTGCGTGAGTTCCTTGATCTGTGGAAGCGCGTCGGCCGCGGACATATTCAGCGTGTGCGTTGCGCCGTGCGCGCTCGCCATTTCCAGCCGCTTCACCGCGGTGTCGATCGCGATGATCGAGCCCGCGCCGTTCACTTTCGCATATTGAAGCGCCAGCTGGCCGATTAAGCCGAGACCGATGATCACGACATCGTCGCCGAGCTTCTGCTCCGCGGATCGCACGCCGATCTGCGTGATCTTCCCGAGTCCCATCCAACAGGCTTCGTCATCGCTCACTCCATCCGGCACGCGCACCGCGTCGCTCGCGAGCACGGTCGCATGACTCGTATGCCTCGCCCGCGACGCAACGCAATCGCCGATCGACCAGCCTTCGACACCCTCGCCAATCGCAGTTACGCGGCCGCAATTGAGATACCCGGTGCGGAACGGATACTTCACCCACGCGTCCCAATGCGTGCCGGGTGAAAAGTTCCGCGTCAGGCAAATGAGCTCAGTCCCCGTGCTGATGAGCGTGCGCGAGGTCTCGATGAGCAACTCGCCCGCGGCCGGGCTTGGCGCGGGCTCCTCAAGAATTTCGATTTTGTTTGCACCCGTGAAGACGATGGAGCGTCGAATCATTGACGGAGATTCTGCGCGTACGTGTCGCGGGACTCAAGGATTGTGGATTGTTTCCGTTAGCCCGGCCGCTTGCGGCCGGATCCCGCCGCAAGCGGCGGGGCTAACCAACGCACGATCGTCCTCGGAGGTGCGCGATGAAGCGAGCGGTTGTCATCCTGCTGATCTCATTGCTCTCGATCGCGAACTCGCATGCGGGCAATGCCGACGATCCGCTGCCTGAGAATTGTGCGCTGCGGTTCGGCACCTCGCGGTTTCGGCATGGAATTCCTATCTCGATGCTGGCGGTTTCGAAGGACGAGAAACTCGCGATCGCGGTCAATGGCAATCACATGCTTGGCTGCACGCGCGGGTTTGACCTTTTAAATGGCAAGGAAATCTTCCGGCTCGACGGACTGGAAGGGACAGAGATCGAAGCCGCCGCAATCTCGCCGGATGGTAAATTCGTCGTCACGAAACAGGATTTCAGCGTGCGCGTCCGCGATCCCGAAACAGGCCACGAAATTCGGAAGATCGATCTTCCGCGGGTGGTGAACAGCTCGTACAACCAGCCTGAATGGGTGAAGTTCACCCCGGATGGGAAATTCATCCTCGTGACTTCGCAAGGGAAGGACGTTCATCTCGTCGATTTTGAGAGCGGCCAAATCGTTCGCAATTTCGCGAATGAGGACGACTCATCGGTTAATAAAGGATGGGGCGTTGTGCTCGGTATCGCCATTTCGCCCGATGGAAAGCTGCTCGCCAGCGGCGGGTTCAATAACGTTCACGACAATTACTTTGCGCGCCTGTGGGACCTCGAAGCCGGAAAAGAGCTACGGCGGTTCATGCACGGTCGAAGTTACGGCATCGAATCGCTGGCGTTCTCACCGGACGGCAAGATGCTCATGACGGGCGCGCACGACGCCCGCGTTCGTCTGTTCGACGTCGGCAGCGGCGCGCTGATCAGAGAATTCCCAAAAGGTGGCCGCAGCCGAATGCACGCGGGCTGCGTCGCGATTTCTCCCGATGGCAAAAGCGTCGCCGCCGCGCGCGAATCGCTTTGCGTTTACGACGTCGCCACGGGCGAAGAGCGATGGTGCGTTGAAAAACGCGCCCTTGGCCTCACCTTCACCGACGGCGGAAGGACGCTCACCGGCGCCGCGATGGGAGCGATTTACAAATGGGACGCCGCGACGGGCAAACCGCTCACGCCCGACGCCGGCGACAGCGCGATTGCGCAGATTCTCACCAGCGCCGACGGCAAACGCATCGTTACGCTTGGCGATGAAGGCGATGCGCACATCTGGGATGCCACGAACGGAAAGCATCTTCGCTACGTCCGCGCGACCTGGGAGCGCGGCATCGCGCTCAGTCCCGACGGCCAATTCCTCGTCTGGCCCATCGAGAACAAGAAGGCATCTTACAAAGATCCCGCCGAGCCAAACCTGAGTTTTAGCGGCAACAGGTTGCAGGTCTACGACGTCGACGCCGCTCGCTTTATCGATCGTTTCAAGACCTTCAACGGCGACGCGCACGATCTCAAGTTTGTCGATAACGGTAAGAAGTTGATCACGGTGGATCACCGCAACGCGATGGTGCGCATCTGGAATTTCGAAACGGGAAAAGAGGAGAGGAGTTTTCAAGCACTGCGCGATGAGGAGCGCACGCAGCAAAACTGCGTCGACACGTCGGAAGTTTCGCCGGACGGAAAGCGGATCGCACTGGCATATACGCTCCGCCCGCAGGGAAATGGCGGCGTCGAGCGACTGGGTAACGGCGACGCTGAGCGCTCGCCAATGCGCGTCTGGGACATTGCAACGGGTAAAGAGATTCACGAATTCGATCCGCACGCGCGATACGTGCGCAAACTCGCATTCTCGCCCGATGGCACGCAGCTCGTCTGTTCCGGCTCCCGCTTCGATCAAATCGGCGAAGCGAAGCTCTCGATCTGGAGTGTCGAAACGGGCGAGGCGGACGCGACCGTCGCCGCAAGAGCGTGTGTCGTCGCGTTTTCACACGACGGCCGATTCCTCGCGACCGCGACGCCCGAAGGCAATATCGAACTCTGGAGCGCGACGAACCACGCGAAGCTCGCCGACTACACCGCCGGACACCGCGACCGCCCAACCGCGCTCGAGTTCTCCCCCGACGATTTGCGACTCTATTCTGGCAGCATCGATACTACGGTTCTCGCATGGAATGTTACTGCGGCGAATCGATGACACGCTTTCACTTCGTCGTTACCTGCCAAAGAGAAAATCGATTTCGTCGCTGTCCCGATCGAACAGCGCCAGGTCGAGCTTGCCATCGCCGTTGAAGTCAGCCGCCACGGCGCTCGTTGAGTGCACCAATCGCAAGCCGCGAGCTTGATCGAAGGTCCCGTCCCCATGGCCGAGAAAGAGCGTCGTCGTGTGCGTGTCCTGCGAACCAATCACCACATCAACGTCACCGTCGCCATTGAAATCGCCGCACCGCACCCAACCGGACTCGCTCACTTCGTTCGCGCTCGGGCCATGCACGTAACTGTGTAGAAGCTTAAACGTGTGATTCGGCCGCTGAAGTACGATGCTCACCACGCCTTGTCGAAACTCGGTACCGAATGGATCGAGTGTCGTTGCATCGCCGGCAAGCACGATGTCCGCGCGCCCGTCGCCGTTCACGTCGGCAATCGTGAACTCGTAGGGCCGATGGGGAACGACATAATGCACCGCTTGCTGAAACGTCCCATCACCGTTGGAAAAAAACGCCTCGATTGAGTAGTCATATGCGAGCGCGCTGCCGTCGTCGGCGAACTGGGTCGTCTGACGCACCAAGGCGACATCCGGCTTCCCGTCACCGTTGATGTCTGCGGCGTGGATGATGTAGGGATCGTAACTCGTATTCGGGGCGTCATCGCCGCTCGGTCGGACCTCGTGCGGATACGCGAACAACAAGCCGCCCCTGTTGAGGATAACTCTGAATCCGCCTCCGGAGGTATTCGCATAGTCGGGAAGGCCGTCGCCGTTGAAGTCGCCGGTCACCGGCGTTCCGAACCCAAAGCCGATTCTGACGAAGTCAAAGTGGCCGTCCCCGCGCGAGCGGAAGATGTCCTCGTCACCGTTGGTGCTGACAACAACGTCGGCCAAACCGTCCGCGTCAAAGTCCGCGGTGTCGAGCGCGCCAAGGATCTGGCCGGTCGGTTCGGGCGTCAGCTTCGGGCCCGCGAATTTCCCTTGGCCCTTGTTGAGATATACGCAGAGATTGGTCGAGTTCCTGCTCGCGTACACAACGTCGGGGCGGCCATCACCATTCACATCTGCCATGGCGCTTTCGATCGGCCATCTGTTGTCCGGCGGCGCTAATGGAATGCCCGCCGGACGAGCCACCGGTGCATTAAAGAAAGTAAGCGACAACATCCGCCGAGCCTCAAGCGTTTCCACGTTGTATTGCTTGCACAGCATGGTAGACGTCCCTCCTCTTTGGGCCCTCGGCGATGGATCGCCGCATCATACGCTGGAATCGCGTCGCATGTAGCGAAGATCCAACGTTAAACCGCCTCGTCTTCCGACGATTCGCTCATCTATTCCGGCAGCATCGACACGACGGTTCTCGCATGGAACATTGATGCGGCAAATCGATAACGCGCTTTCACTTCGCCGCTACCTGCCAAAGACAAAATCGATCTCGTCGTTGTCCCGATCGCATAGCGCCAGATCGAGTTTCCCATCGCCGTCGAAGTCGGCCACCACGGCACTCGTCGAGTGCACCAAGCGCAACCCGCGAGCTTGATCGAATGTCCCATCCCCATGGCCGAGAAAGAGCGTCATCGTGTGCGTGTCTTGCGAACCGAGCACCACATCGACGTGGCCGTCGCCATTGAAATCGCCGCACCGCACCCAACCGGACTCGCTCACTTCGTTCGCGCTCGGGCCATGCACGTAACTGTGCAGAAGCTTAAATGTGTGGTTTGGCCGCTGAAGAACAACGGTCATCACGCCTTGCCGAAACTCGGTACCGAATGCATCGAGCGTGAGTGCAACACCACCCAGGATAATGTCCACGCGCCCGTCGCCATCCACGTCAGCGATGGTGAAATCGTATGGCCTGTGGGGAACGATGTAATGCACCGCGTGCTTAAAGGTGCCATCACTGTTGGAAAAATACGCCTCGATTGAAAAATCTGCTCCTAACTCGCTGCCGTCGTCGGCGAATCGGGTCGTCTGACGCACCAAGGCGACATCGGGCCTTCCGTCACCATTGATGTCCCCGGCCCGGATCACGTAGGCATCGTAACTCGTATTCGGGGCCTCATCGCCGTCCGTTTGGACGTCGCGCGGCGAGCTGAAGGACCAGGCGCCGTCGTTCAGGATGACTCTGAATCCTCCTCCCGTAGCGTTCGCGAAGTCGGGAAGGCCGTCGCCGTTGAAGTCGCCGGTCACTGGGGCTCCGAACCCACCGCCCGATTTGACGAAGTCAAAGTGGCCGTCGCCGCGCGATCGGAAGATGTCGTAGCCGCCGTTGGTGCCGACAACGACGTCGGCCAAACCGTCCGCGTCAAAGTCCGCAGTGGCGGGTGGGCCAAACGTAACCCCCGTCGGCGCGGGCGTCAGCTTCGGGCCCGTAAACTTGCCGTGGCCTTTGTTGAGATACACGCAGAGATTGCTCGAGTTCATGCTCGAATAAACAACGTCGAGGCGGCCATCACCGTTGACATCGGCCAACGCGCTTTCGATCGGCCATCTTGACTCCGGTGGCGCCAATGGAATACCCGCCGGACGAGCCACCGGTGCGTTAAAGAAAGTGAGCGACAACATCCGCCGGGCCTCGAGCGGTTCCACGTCGTATTGCTTCCACAGCATGGTAGACGTCCCTCCTCTTTGAGCCCTAGGGTGGTCGATCGCAGCATCATACGCTGGAACCGCGTTGCAACGTAGCAAAAGATCCGGGCGCGTCGCTTCCTCTTCACCTTGTCGCGAAAGCTCATCGCATTTAAGCTTGTCCGTCTTTGCAAACGAAAAGGAGCGCCGATGGGCCTGCTGGATGGTAAGAAGGGTCTCGTACTCAACATCGCCAATGATCGTTCGATCGCGACGCATATCGCGAATAACGCGATCAAGCAGGGCGCGACCTGCGGGTTTGGTTTTCTGCCGATGGACAACATCGAGAAATCGCAGCGGCGCGTGAAGAAGGCGATGGAAGAGAACGGCTTCGGCGAATCGTGGCT
>JAICIO010000155.1 GCA_025924315.1 Phycisphaerae bacterium | reverse complement strand
TCAAAAGCTCGCGGCTGTGACTGAGGCCGATCACCGGACTCAATCAAATGATGCGTCCAGCGCGACGACATCGGATAGATGCTTGGAAAATCCCCTCGTCACCGTCACCCCTTGACGGAGGCTTGCTCATAGATGCCACATAATATGTGTCGCGTTATGCCCGCAGCCCATTCACCTCATGCACCTCGATCCGATTCCCAAACGGATCGCGGACGAAGAATCGCTTCCATGGCGCGGGCCGGCCGTCCTCGGTTTGAATGCCGCGCTCGGTCAATCGTTTTCTCAATCCCTCCACGTCGTCACACGACAACCCGAAATGCCGGTACGAATCAGGCCCACCGCGATTCGCCTCGACGGAGATGTGCAGATCGAGCCCGCCCGCATCAAACCAAACCCCGCCGCGGTGACGGATCGATTCGGGTTTCGGGATTTCGGGGAGCCCGAGCAGGTCATGATAAAACTCGCGCGCCGCGTTCTCCGAACCTGCGGGCATCGTGATGTTCACATGAGAAAGTCGCATCATCGACACGATGATACGCGAGAGCCTCCCATTTAGCCGCGGGGCTCGCCCCGCGCGAAACGTCGTTCAACTCCGCGGCTTCCGCGCCGGGCAAGCCCCGCGGCTAAATGTCTCGCGCGCTTCCTCGCTTCACGAGGATCGCCATCGACCGCGCAGGAAGCGGAATACGCACAAACGCGCGCCCATCCTTCGCTTCCTGCACGCGTGTATCTTTGACCGTCCCGAACAGATCCGTCATCACGGTCTTCGCCGGCGATACCAGGCCGTCCACCGTGATGCGATCGTTTCGCGGTTCACGGTCGAGGTTCATCGCGATCAGCGCTTCGTCCGTGTCGAGGATACGCGAATACGCGAGCGTGTATTTCGTGCCGGTGGGATAGCCGAAATGCTCGTCGTCGCCGGAGATTTCGCGGAAATATTGCCGGCCGTAACGCAGCGCAGGCGTCTGCGCGCGGATCGCATTGATCTTCGCGATTGCGCGATAGGTCGGATGCTTCGGATTGAAGAACTGCATGCCGGTCGTGTCGAACGCGCCCCATTTTCCTCCGAACATACACTCGCGGACGAACCAGTCGTCCTCGCCTCCGCCGTCGAAGCCTTGTTCCATTCCATAATAGATGCACGGGATGCCGAGGTTGGTCAGCAGATAACCGACGCCGAGCACGGACAGCCGCGGATCGGGATCGTGATGCAGCAGCCGTTTTTTGTTGCCGGCGCCCATGTCGTGGTTCTCGAGAAATGTCACGAGATACCGGCCGACGCGTCCATAGTCGCGGTAATAATCGTGCAGCATCTGATAGCGGTCGCGAAGCTGCTTGCTCGTCTGCGCGCCGCACAGGATCTTTCCGAGCATTTTCGCGAGCGCAAAATCGAGCACCGCGTCGAGTAACGGATAGGTCGATCGCTTGCCTTGGGAATTCAGCGGCGTGTTGTTGCCGACATACTTAATCATCCGATCGGCGCCCGGCACTTCGCCGACCATCATAAAATTCTTCTTCCCAATGCGCGTGGCGTATTCGCGGATGGCATGGCAGAAGTCGGCCGCTGGTTCCGGGCGCACGTGGCGCATCGCGTCGATGCGGAAGCCATCGACATCCGTTTGAGCGATCCAATACTTGTAGATTTTGATGATTGCGTCGAGCACCGGCGGCTGGGTCAGATCGAGCACTTTCAGCGCTTCGAAATCGCCATCCGTCGCTTCGTCGCCTTCAGCATCCGCGACGTCGCTCATTCGGCCGAGGCGCTTGAATGCTTCGGGATCCTGAAGCTCCTTCGGCCAGACCTTGCCGTCGCGCCAGAAACCGAAGTCGAAGCGCTTTCCGCCGGCGTAAACAATGTCCTCGTCGTCGGGATATCCCCACACGTCGCCGGTGTGATCGATGACGATGTCCATGATCACGTACATCCCCCGGCGATGCGCATCGCGGACAAGCTTTTGCAAATCCGCCAGTGTCCCAAAGCGCGGATCGATCGAGAGAAAATCCTGCGCGCCGTAACCGTGATAGCTCGCTTCGTCGTCGAGCCGATTCTTGAGTGGCGGACTGATCCAGATCGTCGTGCAGCCCAGGCCCTGGATGTAATCCAGCCGGCGCGTAATCCCACGAAGTTTTCCGCCCTGAAAACGCTGGCCTTCGGCGGGATCGCGGCCGCGCTTGGAACGTTTCGGGTTGTAGGGCGGACGATCTTTCGCATCGTCAAAACGATCGATCAGCACCTGGTAAATGACCTGATCGCGCCAATCATCGGGAGACGGAAAAACTTCCGTGTGCGGAGTGAAATTCAGCTGCTCAACTGAAGTCAGCTTCTCCCCCTTTGCGACTTTTCGAGGCATATGGGATGATTATCAGAGTTGCCGAAAAACGGGGAACTCAGGATTTCCCGGATCACAACGGGCCTTGCGCGTATAATTAAGCGATCAATCTTTACTTCCAAAACGGACCTTAGACGATATTCTGTACAGTCGTCATTTCTGGGAGAGCTATGAGTCAATATCCGGATTATTCGCGGCGGGTGGAGCTGGAGTACGGCACCACCGACCGCACGATGTTCAACTTCTTCAACCAGGTGTACGCCTGGATGTTCGCGGGCCTCGCGGTCACCGGCACGGTCGCATTTCTGGTGAGCCAGAACACCGCAATGCTCAAGTACCTGTACACCAGCGGACTTTACCTGCCGCTCGTACTGGTCCAGCTCGTATTCGTATGGGGAATCCAGCGAGCGGCGCTTCGCGTCAGCACCGGCATCGCGACCGCGTTGTTCCTGCTGTACGCGGCGTTTTTGGGGATGCTGATCTCCTTCATCTTCATCGTTTACCCGGTTGCGACACTTGCCAGCACGTTCGTGGTCACGGCCGGTGTCTTCGGTGGAATGAGCCTGTACGGCTTCGTCACCAAGCGTGATCTCACCGCCATCGGGTCATTCCTGATCATGGGCTTCTGGGGCATTTTCCTCGCCTCGATCGTCAACTACTTTGTGGCGAGCACCGCAATGGGCTGGGCGATCACCTACATCGGCGTGTTTATCTTCGTCGGTCTGACCGCTTACGACACGCAGAAGCTGAAGAACATCGCCACGCAGCTGGAAGGCAACCCGCAGATGCTGGCCCGGATGTCGATTGTAGGATCGCTCATCCTGTACCTGGACTTCATCAACCTGTTCCTGTTCCTGCTGCGGATCATGGGCCGCCGTCGATAGGCCGTTGGGTCCCAAACAAAAAAGCGAAAAACCGGTCGCGACAAACGTCGCGACCGGTTATTTTTACTGCCGTTGAAAAGACTCGACTCATGCCTAAAATGATTGGGGACCCATGAATCGCAAAATGGCGACGAAAGCTTCTTCCACTTCGCAGTCCGATGCGCGCGCAATCCTCGACTCGATCCGTAAGATCGTGCAGGTGTTGCGCGTCGCCTCCCGCGCCGCGGAAAAGGGCGTCGGACTGACCGGCGCCCAGCTCTTCGTCCTGCAAAACCTCAGCGCAAACGACCGCCTCTCGCTCAATGAGCTCGCCGAACGCACGTTGACGCACCAGAGTTCCGTTTCCGTCGTGGTACAGCGTCTCGTGGACCGCGGGCTCGTATCGCGCGTGCGATCCGAATCGGATGCCCGCCGCATCGAGTTGTCTCTCACCCGTTCCGGCCGAGCACTGCTGAGCAAATCTCCGCAGGCGGCGCAAGATCAGATCATCGACGCGCTGCAGCGCTTGAGCAGCAGCGATCGAAAAGGCCTGGCGCGCACGCTCGGGAGCCTGATCCGCGAGCTGGGTCTCGACGAAGAGCCCGCGCCGATGTTCGATGAAGATCACAAGCCCAGGAAAGCAACCGGCAATGGCCGAGCACGAAATTGAACGCGCCTCAACGACTGAAGGTCTCCCCGTCTCGCCATCTCTCGGCCCGGTCCTTGCGACAGCGAACGTCCCGCGACAGACGAGCCCCGTCGATCTGCGCCTGATCTGGATCAGTGCGCTGGCGATCCTCGTCGGCCTTCTCGCAGGCCTGACCGCGCAGGTGCTGATTTTCCTCATTCACCTGCTCACGAACGTCTGCTTTCACGGCTCATTCAACGCGCAAGCCGGCACGGGCTTGCTGACGCCGCTGCAGCATCCCGGTCCATGGGTCATTCTCATGCCGATCATCGGCGGGGTGATCATCGGCCTGATGGCCCGCTACGGCTCGCGCGCGGTGGCGGGACACGGCATCCCCGAAGCGATGGAGCAGGTGCTCACCAACGAAAGCCGCATTCCGCTGCGGATGACGTTTCTCAAGCCGCTCAGCGCCGCGATTTCAATCGGCACGGGCGCACCGTATGGGGCTGAAGGTCCGATCATCGCCACCGGCGGGGCGATGGGCTCGGTCGTTGGACAATTTCTCGCAACCACCGCAGACGAGCGAAAGATCCTCCTCGCCGCCGGCGCCTCCGCGGGCATCGCGGCGGCGTTTAATGCGCCGATCGCGTCCGTCCTTCTCGCGGTCGAATTGCTCCTCTTCGAGTTTCGACCGAAGTCGCTCATTCCCGTCGGCCTGGCCTGCGTCGCTGCGGCGCTCATGCACGTCGCCTTCGAAGGCCGAGAGCCGTTCTTCTCCTTCGGCAACAATCCGATCGAGCTGCCGACGCACCTCGCGGAGATCGTTTATCTCGTGATCGGCGCGATCGTCGGCGTCGGCGCGGTCGTGATGACGCGCACCGTTTATGCGATCGAACACTTCTTCGAGCATCTGCCGATTCACTGGATGTGGCACCCCGCGATCGGCGCGATCGCGGTCGGTGTGATCGGCTGGCGCTGGCCGGAAACGTTTGGCTCCGGTTATTACAACCTGAACCACATGCTCGGCCGCGATCTCACGCTCGGCGGAATCGCGCTGCTCGGCATCATGAAGTTCATGTCGTGGACGATTTCGCTCGGCAGTGGCACCGCCGGCGGAACGCTCGCCCCCGTCTTCACGATCGGCGGAGCGCTCGGCGGTGTGCTAGGCTTCTTCGCCAACCGCTGGTTCCCCGGCGCGCACATCAACGTCGGCATGGCTGCTCTCGTCGGCATGGTCGGCATCTTCGCGGGCGCTTCCCGCGCACTGCTCACCAGCGTCGTCTTCGCTTTTGAAACGACCATGCAACCGGGAACGATTCTTCCCGCACTTGGCGGATGCGCGATGGCGTATCTCGTCTCATCGCTGCTCATGCGCCATTCGATCATGACCGAGAAGATGGAGCGCAGCGGCGTGCGTGTGCCGGAAGAATACCACCCGGACTTCCTCGACCGCGTTCTCGTCCGCGATGTGATCAAGGGCGAGGTCAGGACGCTTCGCGCGGACGACACGCTCGACCATGTGCGCGCCTGGATCGCCACGCGCGGCCCCGGCACGAGCCACCAGGGCTTCCCGGTTCTCACGCACGAAGGTTTCCTCGCCGGCGTCGTCACGCGTCGCGATCTGCTCGATACCGAAGTGCCGGGAACCACACGTGTGTGTGACGTGATCAAGCGTCATCTCAGCGTCGTCTTCGATGACTGCACGCTGCGACAGGCCGCCGATCACATGGTGAATCACGACATCGGCCGATTGCCGGTGATCAGCCGCGAGGATCCAACGAAACTTCTTGGTATCATCACGCGCAGCGATCTGCTGGCGGTGCATCGACAGCGAATTCGTGAAACGAGTGAGGCGAAACCGACGGTGACTTTGGGCGACATTCGCGCGCGTTGGCGCAGCCACTTCAGCGGTGCGAGCAACGGAAAGCGCGAATCCACAAAAGCGCACGCGGAATAGGCGTTCTCCAGCGGCGCTTCCGACTTGTACGATTGCGTTGAATCACGCGATTGGCACCAGGAGGCAGCGGCGGATGATCACACACGCGCACGAGGTGGAGAAAGCCTCCACCACCGAAGGACTTCCTGTTGCTCCATCCATGGGGCTGACGGTTGAGGCGGCGCACATTCCCACCCGCGCCGCACTGGTCGACCGTCGCGTCGCGGTCATCTCCATCATCTCGATCCTCGTCGCGCTCGCGGCGGGCGTCATCGCCCAAGGCCTCATTCGGCTCATCGGCTTCATCACCAACGTCTCGTTCTACGGCCGGTTCTCCTTCGAATTCGTTTCGCCGGCGCATCATCACCTCGGCTGGCTGGTGATCTTCATCCCGATGATCGGCGCCGTCATCGTTGGCCTGATGGCGCGCTACGGCTCCGAAGGCATTCGCGGACACGGAATTCCCGAGGCGATGGAGCAGGTGCTGCTGAACCAGAGCCGCATTCCGGCGCGGATCACGTTTCTCAAGCCGCTCAGCGCCGCCATCGCGATCGGCACCGGCGGACCGTTCGGTGCCGAGGGGCCCATCATTGCAACCGGCGGGGCACTGGGGTCGGTGGTCGGACAGATGATTCGCACGACTGCTGCCGAGCGCAAAACGCTTTTGGCGGCCGGCGCCGCCGCGGGAATGGCCGCGACCTTCGGCAGCCCGGTCAGCGCCGTGCTTCTCGCGGTCGAGCTGCTCCTCTTCGAATACCGCCCACGCTCGATGATCCCCGTCGCGCTCGCCTCGTGCTCCGCCGCCGCGGTGCGCGCCGCATTCGATGGCATGAAACCCGTCTTCGCCATGCCCAATCTCGCCCAGCCCACCGGCGAAGCGCTCGCAATTTACATCATGCTCGGCGCGGTCATCGGCCTCGCCGCTATCATCGCGACGCGGTTCGTCTTCGCCTCCGAAGACATGTTCGCACGCACAGGAATCCATTGGATGTGGTGGCCTCTCCTCAGCGCGGTGTTCATCGGCGTGATCGGCTTTTTCTATCCGCGCACGTTCGGCGTCGGATACAACAACATTTCCGACATCCTTTCCTTCGGCGATCCAAATCTTCCCGCGAACTTCACCGTCTCGTTCATCGCGATGCTCGCGCTGATGAAGTTCATCTCGTGGGGAATTGCACTCGGCAGCGGAACGTCCGGCGGAACGCTCGCGCCGCTCTTCACAATCGGCGGCGGCCTCGGCGCGGTTCTGGGCGATCTCGTCCGGCGCATCGCGCCCGGCGCGCGGATCGATCTGCGCCTCGCCGCCCTCGTCGGCATGGCCGCGATCTTCGCAGGCGCCTCGCGCGCGCTGCTGGCCTCAGCCGTCTTCGCATTCGAAACGACGCTCCAACCGATGGGCATGCTCCCACTTCTCGGCGGATGCAGTGCCGCCTTCCTCGTCTCGTCCCTATGGATGCGCAACACGATCATGACCGAAAAAATCGCCCGCCGCGGCGTGCGCGTCCCTGCCGAATTCCGCGCCGATTTCCTCGATCTCATCTCCGTGAAAGATGCCGCCTCCAAAGACGTCGTCACGCTCCGCGCCAACCAAACCGTCGGCGACGTGCGCAAGTGGATCCAGTCCGAATCGCCCGGCTCATCGCACCAGGGGTTTCCCGTCCTCGACGAAAACGGCTTCCTGATCGGCGTTCTCACGCGGCGCAATCTCCTCGCCCCGTCCCTCTCGCCCGACAAGATCCTCCGCGAGCTGATCACGCTGCCACCGAAGTTCGTCTACCCCGACCTCTCCCTGCGCGACGCCGCCGACCACATGGTCAACCACGACGTCGGCCGCCTTCCCGTCATGACCCGCGAAACTCCGCACAAACTCATCGGCATGCTCACTCGCAGCGACATCCTCGGCGCCCACCGCCGTCGCATCCAGGATGAAGGCCAGTCCCACAAAACCTTCCGCTACCCGTGGCGCAAGTACGCGACCGAGCGCGCTCCGACGCGATACTTGTGATTCTGACTCCTCGTAGGGTCCCGCTTCAGCGGACCGCTTATTTCTTTTTTGCGCACAATGAATAACCGGTCCGCTGAAGCGAACCCTACAGTGCGCAGGATGACAAGCGAGATGCGTTGCACTACAACCACCCCCATGCGTAAGCTGCTCACCGAAGATCCGTGCCTCGACCGCTCGAAGTTCCTCCACGAAGAATCGCCGTGGGACGCGAAGTGGATCGCTCACCCCGCTTTCGGCGGCGAAGAGACCTGCGTCACCGCGTATCGCAATCGCTTCAAACTCGACAGCGCCAAAAAGCAAACGATTCACGTCAGCGCCGATCAGCGGTACGAGCTTTTCCTCGATGGCCAGCGCATCGGCCGCGGGCCGGAGCGCGGCGATCAGGAGAATTGGTTTTACGAAACGTATGAACTCGACCTCAAACCCGGCGAGCATACGATCGTGGCGCGAACGTGGTGGCTCGCGCCCGATGCGCCGCCGCCGTACGCGCAGATGTCGATGCGGCCCGGTTTCTTGCTCATGGGCGACTGTGGCAAAGATGAACTGCTCAGCACCGGCATCGCGAAGTGGCAGGTGAAACAGCTCGGCGGATATAAGTTCGTCCCGCCGCAGATGCGCAACGGTTTCCAGGTCACCGGCGCGAAGGTGCACGTCGATGGCGCGAAGTTTGACTGGGGTTTCGAAGAAGGAAAAGGGGAGGATTGGATCGACGCGAAAGTCGTTCGTCCCGCCGCCGTCGCATCGTTCATCAATGAGCCGATTCCGTACTGGATGATGCGCCCCGCGATGCTTCCGGCGTTGTATGAAAACCCGCTGTCCATGGGCAAGCCGAAGAACATCGCCGCTGTGCCCGAAGGCGACACGCGCTCCATTCCCGTTCGCGCCGCCGATCATCTCAAGAATGAAGAAGACGCGTGGTACGACTTTCTCATCAACAAGTCGCCCATCACCGTTCCCGCGAAGACGCGCCGCCGCGTGATCGTCGATCTCGGCGACTATTACTGCGCCTATCCGCGCCTCACGACCACGGGCGGCGCGGGCGCAACGGTCTCCATCTTCTGGGCCGAAGGTTTATACGAGCAGCCCGAAGGTCAAACCAAAGGCAACCGCGACGAGATCGAAGGCAAATACTTTCTGGGCATCGGCGACACGTTCGACATCGCCGGCGGGGAAAACCAACTTTACGAACCGCTCTGGTGGGAAGCGGGGCGTTGGGTCGAGATCATCGTCACCACTAAGAGCGAGCCCCTCACGCTCCTTCATTTGAAGAAACACGAAGTGCACTACCCGCACGTGTTTGAGCAAAAGTTCGAATCGTCCGATCCTCGCCTCGCGAAGATCATCGCGCCGGCGCTGCGCACGCTCGAGATGTGCTCGCACGAAACCTACTTCGACTGCCCGTACTACGAGCAGCTCATGTACGTCGGCGACACACGGCTGCAGGTCCTCGTCACTTACGCCACCACGCGCGACGATCACCTGCCGCGCAAGGCGATGTACCTATTCGACCAGTCGCGGCTCGCTTGGGGCATGACGCAGTCGCGGTACCCCTCGCACATCCGCCAGATCATTCCGCCGTTCTCGCTCTACTGGATCGGCATGATCCACGACTACTCGATGTGGCGCGACGACATCAACTTCGTGAAAGCGAGAATGCCCGGCGTGCGCGCCGTCCTCGACGCCTTCCGCAAATACATCAACAAGGACAATCTCCTCACGGCCCCCGATGGCTGGAACTTTGTCGACTGGGTCCCCGGCTGGTTCCACGGCTGCGCCCCCGACGCCGCCAAGGGCATCAACGGCACGCTCAATTTCCACTTCGCCTGGACGCTGCGAAACGCCGCCGATCTGGAAGAACTCGTCGGCGAGCCCGAGCTCGCCGCGAGAGATCGCAAAACCGCGGATGCCATCTCCCGCGCCGCATCCCAAGCCTTCTGGGACGAAAAGCGCGGCCTCTTCAGCGAAGACCTCAAGCACGAGCATTTCTCCGAGCACACGCAGTGCATGGCGCTCCTCAGCGACTCCGTGCCGAAAGAAAAAGAATCCCAGGTGATCGACCACCTCTTCAAGGAAGCGAACCTCTACCGCACAACGATCTACTTCCTGCATTACCTCTTCGAAGTCTGCCAGCGCACCGGCCGCATGGAAAAATTCTTCGAGCGCCTGCAGCTCTGGTTCGACCTCGAAAAGCAAGGCTTCAAAACCATGGTCGAATCCCCCGAACCCAGCCGCAGCGACTGCCACGCCTGGGGCGCCCATCCCGTCTATCACTACTTCGCCACAGTGCTCGGAATCCGCCCCGCAACGCCAGGTTTCAAAACAGTAAGAATCGAACCCCAACTCGGCGAACTCCAATCCGCCAGCGGCACCATGGTCCACCCCCGCGGCCTGATCCGCGTAAATGTGACCGCCGACCCCGACAAATTCAGCGGCGAAGTCGAACTGCCGGAAGGCGTGAGCGGCGAGCTCGTCGTGAATGATCGGACGATTCCGCTAAACTCGGGAAGGCAAACGTTCTGATCTCATCAGGAGGGGTCAATGCGCCGGCGCGCGATTGTCATTCTGAGCGAAGCGAAGAATCTGGCTCTGCTCGGATGGGTCCTCATTGTAATCACGTTTTCGGGCTGTCTCATGGTGCCGACGCCTTATCATCCTGACAAAGATTATGACGGATCGGCAAACGGACACGATATTCGTCATGTCATCGGACATTCTGATCTGCAAGTCGGATCGAGTCATCGTGCGGATGTCGAGCGTGTCCTGGGCGGACCAACAACACGATCCACGGACGACCGCGTTTTCATCTACGCACAGCAGATGTTCAGCGGCTTTGGAATCGTCTTTCCGCCTTTCTATCCCGCCGCCGGCCCGCTCAAACAGCGCACGTGCTTTCTACGGCTGACCTTCGATGAACACGACGTGCTGCAAGACGGGAGTATCACGTGGGGCGATTCAAAAGACGCAAATATGGGATACATGATCGAAGGACCGGACTCTGTTCCACGTGGACTGTTACTCCCGTAACCCCCGGGGGCGGTTAGCCGGGTAGGGTAGGCACCGCCCACCATTCGCACGTGAGCCGCAAGCGGTGGGCGGTGCCGATCCTACGGTGACTATGGACCATAAGACGCAGCCACTCGAATATCGCTCGGCGCCACTTGCGAAAACCCGCGTCCGCCCGCGGCTTTGGCTGTCGCACATGCTCACGGCCGCTTGTCTGTGCGTCATCGCATTGTTGCTGGATTGGCAGCTTCGATATGACGCGCTGGAGGCAGCTCATGTCTCGCAAATCGAAATGGTGCTGGCGATTTACGGCGCGACGTGCGCGATCGTGAGCATCGCTCGCCGCGGATTGCTGAAACGCGATAAGCTCGCCGTCGCGGGATGTCTGCTGCTGTTCGCGTTCACCGCGTTCGTCGCGTGCTTCATGCCGCGGGTGATTCATAACTAATCGACCGGAACGATCCTTTCTGCGGTGAGATCGATGATCACGAACTGGCCTGGTCCTTGGAAATCCATCGACGACCGCCGCAAGAAATACATCGAGCGCGAGCTGCGATGGGAATTGTCTCACGTCGCGGATCATCCGCTGATCAATCGCTCGTTTGATGTTGTGGCGATGAGGGACCAATACGAGCACGCGATCATTCGATTTGATGCCGGCGATTTCGGTTATGTGCGTCTGACATGGAAGCAGGCGCCGCCGCACGATGAGCGGATCGGTGAGGAGCCAGAGTTGATGCGGTTTTTGAAGGCGGCCGGGGAGGGCGAGGCCACTCCTTTCGCGTTCACAGTTGTTCAATTGGCCCGGAAGCTCTGTGAGTTCCGGTGGCACAGGCATTCTTGCCTGTGATGCGACGATGTACTCATCGACGCATATCGGCCGCGGATTACCGCGTCCGATCACCGACAGGAATGTCGGTGCCACCGTTCACCCATTCT
>JAICIO010000154.1 GCA_025924315.1 Phycisphaerae bacterium | reverse complement strand
GTATTTTTAGGGTGGGTCCTTATGTCCATCGGTTTTGGGGTGCGCTTCCGCGCCCCGTTTATTTCTTTCGGGGCGCAAATGTATTCACGGGTGCGCTGACGCGCACCCTACGAGACCCAGGATGACAGACTGCATGAAGTCAGTTGTACTTCTATTGATCACAATGAGCCTCGCCACGCAAACCTTCGCGGCGGATCGGTATCTCGTGGGTGTGTATTATTTCGCCGGGTGGTGGCGGGAGAAGCCGAACAAGTACTTCGAGGAGTCGCACGATTGGCGGCTGGATTATCCGGAACGTCGCGCGACGCTGGGCGCTTACAACGAGCAAGCGACGATGGATCGCGAGATCGACGCGGCCTCGTCGCATGGCGTGTCGTTCTTTCAGATCCTGTGGTACTGGCAGGACAATCATCCGACGACGCGGGAGGCGCATCAGGACAAACTCAACGTCGCGGTCGAGCAGTTCATGCGCTCACCGACCGCTTCGAAGATGAAGTTCACGATCGAGTACGTGAACCATCCGCCGTTTGGGATCATGTCGGAATCGGATTGGGAGAAGGCGTGCCGCGAGTGGTGCGCGATCATGAAGCATCCGAGCTATCTGCGCATCGATCGGCGGCCGGTGTTCAAGATTCATGGGTTGAGCTTTTTCGAGCAGCAATGCGGCGGGGTTTCGCAGGCGACCGAGCGCGTGAAGACGCTTCGGCGGATCGCAGTCGAAGCAGGTGTCGGCGATCCGCTCGTCAGCAGCGGGATCACTTCAGGTCCGATGCCATCCGCGGATCGTGCGGCGGCGTTCGACTTTCTGACTACTTATATGGATGTGCCGAACGTCCCGCGGCGGGCGGAGCTTTATCCTTATCAGACGCTGCTGAAGCTCGCGACGGATCTGTGGACGAACGCCGCGGCGAACAGTCCGAAGCCGTACGTCCCATATCTTCCGGCTGGTTGGGATCCGCGGCCGTGGCACGATCCGCGCGCGTCGTTCGAGATACCGACGCACGACGACTGGTTGGATGCGCTGCGCTCGGCGCGCAGGGCGATGGATGAGAACCCGCGGCTTAACGTTCCTTCGAAAGATGGTCCGGTAAAGATGGTTTTAATCTACGCGTGGAATGAGTTCGGGGAAGGCGGGATTGTGGCGCCCACCGAAGGTCGTGGAGACATGATGCTCGAGGGAATCCGAGACGTGTTCGGCGAAGATGCCGCCCGGCGCTGAAGCTCTGGGCGGCCGTGAAGGGTGGTGGGCCGATAACTGTGTTCGCACAATCCGATTTGACGGTCGGGGAAATGTATCGTCAGTTTCCTGTGCCATGAAACTGACGAAGGAACGAAAGATCTACGCGGGACTTTTCCTGGTGGCGCTGTGCGCGCTCGTCGGGGATCAAGTCTTTTCCGGACCCAGCGCGGCCTCGGCGGCGGACACGGACCCGGTCGCTTCGGCGACCGTTCACACTGCTGCGCCGGCGGTCACGCAACACTCGGCGATCATCAATCAACTTGCGCAGCGGCTGCGAACGCTCGATCACGATGAGGCGCTGAGCGCCTCGGCTGTATCGGACCCGTTCAAGCTTTCCAAGAGCTGGGAGAGTGCATCCGACGGCCCGACCGATAATCGCGTCTGGGCCTTCAATCAGCGGCATCATCTGACGGCGGTCATGGTCAGCGGCGCGCGCGGGGGAAGCGCGATCATCGACGGCGACCTCGTTCGCGTGGGCCAGTCGCTGGAAGGTTTCAAGCTGATCGAGGTGAGCACGCGCTCGGCGACCTTTGAATGCAATAAGCAGATCGCCCGGCTGACGCTGACCGATAACTAATTCAACGAGCGCATTCCATATTTCTCAGCGGAATCCTTAAGTTGTCCGACCGATCGGACGATTCCTTATACGGCACAGGAAGAATGCGCGGCGCACTCGCCATAGAGCGCTGCGGGGTTTTAAGAGGAGTCAGACATGTTCCGGACCAAAAGCCGTCGAGGCTTCAGCTTGATCGAACTGGTGATCGTTGTGGTGATCATTGCGATCATCGCGGCGATTGCGATTCCGCGAATGAGCCGGGGCGCCGCAGGCGCGACCGACTCGGCGTTGTCGGCCGACCTGCGCACGCTGCGCAATGCGGTCGATCTTTACGCACAGGAACACAACGGCACGTATCCGACGGTCGCGCAAATCATGGCGAACCCGGGCGCGCTGACCGCGTACACCGACGATCAAGGCAACATCAACGCGACCAAGACGGGCAACTACATCTATGGCCCGTACCTTCGCGTGATCCCGGGCATTCCGCTCGGCACCGAAAAGGGCGCGGGCACGTTTGCCGCCTCGGCAGCCGCGGGCGTGGGCTGGGTCTATGACTCGACGCAAGGCACCGTGACGGCCAACACCGGCACGCTGACCGACGCGAAGAACAAGCTTTACACCGCGTACTAAACCGCACTGCTGAAGTCGGTTGTTCCGGAAAACTCGGGCCGCTCGGAAATCCGTTGGAGACGATGGAAGCCCGAGCGGCCCGACTACGTTTGACACGCGATGCATCGGACCACGCATCAACTTCGATCGAGCGCGTTCTCGCTGTTCGAGCTCGTGCTCGTGCTCGCGATCATCAGCATCATGGCGGGGATCGCCGCGCCGCGCTACGCGCGATCGCTGGCGCGATATCGCGCCGACATGGCCGCCCGGCGCATCGCCGCGGACATCACACTCGCGCAGGCGCGCGCCCGCAACACGAGTGGATCGCAGACCATCACCTTCGACACCGCCGCGAAGCAATACAGCATCATCGGCATGGCGAACCCGGACAACCGGAGCCAGAGCTATGTGGTGAACCTCGCCGATGAGCCGTACCTCGCATCGTTGGGAACCGTGAACTTCAACGGCAGCAGCACGCTCACGTTCAACGGCTACGGCGATCCCGCGAGCAGCGGAAGCATCACGGTTTCGACCGGCGATACGACCAAGACCATTACTGTGAGCGGCGACACGGGGAGTGTGGTCATCCGATGAGATGCTTGCGTTCCAACTCGCTCAAGCGCCGCGGCTTCACGCTCGTCGAAGTCGTGATGAGCCTGCTCATCCTGGCGATTCTGCTCGCCGCAGCGGAAGCGACGCTTGTCGCGTCGATGAAAGCGATCCCCGATCCGAAGAACTTAAATGCGGCGATCAACGCCGGCGCATCCGCAACGAGTCGCTTTCGCAGCGAGCTCGCGTGCGCGCTGAGCGTGACGGAAATGGGCGCGAATGCGATCACGTTCACGGTTCCCGATCGAAACGGGGATGGGAATCCGGAGACCATTCGCTACGCCTGGTCCGGCGTCGCGGGTGATCCACTGACGCGACAGTATAACGGTGGATCGATCGGCGTTGTCGTGCCATCGATCAACAGCTTTCAGCTGCAATACGACAAGACGAGCCAGGCGTACTACACGACGTCCGAAGGCGCCGAACAGGTCGTGTACAGCTTTACCAACACCCTCTTGCCGCAGGACGTGGCGCTTACATCGACCTCGTACCCCGGCGAGTATTTTGTGCCATCGCTTCCGAATGGAACCGTTTCATGGCGCGTCTCGCGCGTGATGTTGCGCGTGCATGACAACAGCACGCCCGACGGACAAGCCAGCCTTCAGCTTCGCACCGCGACGCCTGGCGGATTGCCGACCAACCGCGTGCTCGATCAGGCGACGATGCTCGAGAGCACATTCGGATCGACTGCGGTCTGGGCGACGTATTCGTTCTCGCACCACTCGGGACTCGCGCCCGGCAGCGGCTATTGCGTGACCGTCGTCTACTCGAGCGGCAGCAGCGACTGCGGTTACGTGCAGAAGAACACGCTCAGCCTGCTCAGCAGCTCGACGTATCTCAAGAGCACCAACTCCGGTTCAACGTGGACGACTTCGGGCCTGGATTCGCTGCTGATCTACGTTTACGGCGTACCCACATTTCAGAACGCGGCGTCGTACAACTATTACCTTCAGAACGTTCGTGTTTCGCTCGCGACAACTTCCGACACGCATAGCGCCGTGCCGGCGTCGATCCGATTGCTCAATGCGCCGCAGGTGACCGGACCATGAGCAACATGCTCGCGAAAACTTCGTCCCGCCGCGGGTTCACGATGGTTGAGAGCCTCGTGTGCATTGTCATCGTGGGTGTGATGCTGGTCGCGGCGCTGCGTACGGTGAGCGCGTCGAACCTGGCGCAGGTGAGCGTCGCGAACCGGGGAGTTGGCGGAATGCTCGCGCAATCGCTGATGGACGAGATCATGGCGCAGCAGTTCGAAAATCCGACCTTCCCCACGTTTGGCCCGGAGGCTGGCGAAACATCGCGCTCGACGTTCAACGACGTCGACGACTACTACAACTACACCGAATCCCCGCCGAAGAATCTGGACGGCAGCACCATCAGCAACATGACCGGGTGGGCGCGCAGCGTCGATGTCGGCTGGGCCGATCCGACCAATCTCAACAAGAACATCAACACCGACACAGGCATCAAGAGAATTGTCGTAACGGTAACGAAGAACGGGCAGACGATGGCGACGCGGGCGGGCTTGCGCGTGCGGGCGCCTTAGGAAACATGACTCGATCGCAAACACATCGCGGAATGGTCTACCTGACGGTGCTTTCGGTCTGCATGATCGTCACGGTCATCGGCATCGGCGCGCTACTCGTGGTACGCCAGCAGCGCCTGGCGGCCACCGCTCTCGACGATGCTGCGGACGCGCGAGTGGCGGCCCGAAGCGGCATCGAGATGGCCCGCTATCTCATTGTCCCCGATCCCAACTGGCGCACCACACACACCAGCGGCACATGGGGGTCCTACAGCTTCCGCAATCGCCAATGCACGATCGCGGTGACGGATCCAGTTGATGGAAATCTTAGCAATTGCCTCTCCGACAAGGTCGTTGTGACATCGACCGGAACGAGCGGATCAGCGAGGCAGATCATGCAGACCACGCTGGTGGCGCAGATAACCCCATTGAGCTGTCTCGGCGCAGCCTTGACTGTGAATGGGACTGCTTCGATCGGTGGCACGGTTAGCACCGATCAGCTGTTTAGCTGCAACTCATCGGTCAGCGGCGCCGGAACTGTCGACAGCAACATGGAAGCGACATCCAACTCCATCAGCCAAGGCGCGGGCAGCCGCAACGTCATCTCGACTTCGCGCCTCATGCCTGCGAGCACCGCCTTCGACTACTACATTACGTTCGGCACGCCGATCGACATCAATAGCGTGCCCATATCGGGCACGGCTCGAAAAATGAAAGCTCCCTTGCTGAACGCGACCACAAACCCTTTTGGCCCAACGAATGCGCTTGGGATTTACGTGATCGATTGTGGCGGGCAGAAGCTTCAGATTCAGGATGCCACCATCGCAGCGACGCTTGTGGTGTTGAACCCGGGGGCTGGTTCAAACCTCACCAGTGCGATCGACTGGTCGCCACCGAGCCCGAACATGCCGTGCCTCATGGTACGCGGGGCGTGCAGTTTCACGCAGAACGCGTATCCCAGCGTCATTCGTGGCCTGGTCTATTGCAGCAGCGACGTCAGCGTCACGACCGGTTGCACCTTCAACGGACCCGTGATCGTTGGCGGAAATCTCACCGTGCCAAGTGGAGGGGGAATGATGATTGGCTATGACCCGACTTGCTACAACAGTCCGCCGCAAGGTTTCTACGTGCTACCTGTCCCCATGAAGCCGACCAGTGGAACTTGGACTCCCGCGACCAATTAAGATGAACGCGCGAGCAGATCGCTATACGAATCCGCGATGCAATCGGCGCCCCTGATTCCGAACTGGTCTTTCAAGTAGGCGAGGCGGTCGTAGGCGTCGTGCTCGGTTTCGGTTTCGGACAGGACCGCTTCGAACTCGATAAAGGTTCCGAGGCCGTCGACTTCGTCGAGATGAATGCGGACGTTCTTCCAGAGGTACAAGTCTCGTCGCTTGCGGACGACACACCACGTTCCGAGGGCGCCACTCAGCATGGCCTTGAAGGTTACCGGGTCGCTTATCGAGTAGAGCGTGTAATCGCTGGACCGGGCCGACGTGTCATTTGCGCGGTGGTACCAGATCAGTTCACTCCCCGCACCTTCGATCTCGCGGAGCTTGAGCCGGCCGGCAGCAACTTTGAAGTAGGTGTCCGTTTGGACCAGGATGCCTCGGCTGGTTGCGCCGATTCGCTCGGCGATCGCTCGACCGCGGGCGAGGTCGGCGTAGCGGGCTTTGAGTTCGATGTTCCGACGGGGCTGGCTCATTCCCGAGACCGCTTGTTCGCCGCCGCCTGGAGCCATTCGAACAGCGCTTTCGCCTGGCTTGGGTCGAGCCGCTTTTCGAGTTCGTCGAGTTGGCCGCGAAGCCGGGCGATCGAAGACTTCACGCAGTCAGCATTATCTAGAAGTATGTCGCGCCAAAGTCCAGCATCGCCTGCCGCGACGCGCGTGGTGTCTTGGAAACCCTTCCCTGCTAACTCAAGCGCGGCGTCGGACTGCATCGCGACAAGCGACGCGGCCAAGGCGTGCGGAAGGTGACTCACATCGCAGATCAGCCGGTCATGATCGTCGGGAGTCAGGCGCTTCGTGCGCATTCCGAACTCGGCCCAGAAGTTCTCTACCTTCGCCAAAGCGCCTGCGTTGGTCCGATCCGTTGGGGTGAGGATGCAAAGAGCGCCGCTGAACAGGTCGGCCCTGGCGAACTCCACCCCCCGTTTTTCACTCCCCGCCATGGGGTGGCTGCCAACGAATTGGACGCTTTCCGGGAGCAGTTCCTCCGCCAGACGAACGACCGATCGCTTGGTGCTCCCGACATCTGTGACGATCGCGCCGGGCGTGAGGGAGCCGGCAATTTCCTGCAGAAGCGGCCGGAAAGTCCCCACCGGCGTGCAAAGGATTACCAAGTCCGCCTCCCGCACCGCATCGGCGGCGGAGGTCGTGCTTCGGTCGATCGCGCCCAGTCTCATCGCCGTCTCAAGCGTGGAAGCGCGATGTCCATAACCGACGATATCGCCGCCACTTGCGAGCTTCTTCACCACCAGGCCGATCGATCCGCCCAGCAGCCCAACCCCCAGAATGCTCAAGCGTTTGAATTCCATGGTCCGATAATAATCACCTGAACCTCGCCCTCGTGGGCGAGTATTTCTAGGGCCGGTGGCCCCGTCCGACGCGGTCCGGGTGAGTATCCGGGCTTGTTGATGGGTGTCAACTGACCTTGATGTTCCATGGACGGATGTCTAGGCTATCCGACTCCGGTGGGCAGACCGGATCGGTTTGGATTGCTGTATGGCTCAGACCGAGATTCTATTGCGGAAGGCAGCTCGCCACCCACGTTCTTTACTGCGAGCTGATCGGATCATGTCACAAGCAACTCGTTCCGATGTCGCCGGCACGACGCCGGGCGCACCGATCCTTAAGCAGATCCCATCCAACAACGGAAAAGCATCTGTGACTCGACACGTTCTGAAATTTGAAGAGCCCCTCGCCCGTCTGGAAAACCAGATCCAGGAACTGGAAGCGCTTCAGGCCGCGAGGCAGATCGATTATTCGAAAGAGCTTCGCCAGCTTCGCACGAACTACACCTCGCTGCTTCGCAAGATCTACGACAACCTCAGCGCCTGGGAGACCGTGCAAGTCGCCCGGCATCAGCTTCGCCCGCAGTTCAAAGATTATGTGGAGATGATCTGCCGCGAGTTCCGCGAGCTTCATGGCGACCGGCATTACGGCGATGATCTCGCCATCCGATGCGGCCTTGCCCGGCTCGGCGGCCATAAGGTTATGTTGATCGGCCACAACAAGGGCAAGGACACGAAAGAAAAGGTCCAGTGCTACTTTGGGCTGGCGCACCCGGAAGGCTATCGCAAAGCACTTCGCTGCATGAAGCTGGCGGAGAAGTTCGGCCTGCCGGTCGTCACGCTGATCGATACGGCCGGCGCGTATCCCGGTATCGGCGCTGAAGAGCGCGGCCAAGCCGAATCCATCGCTCGCAATATGATGGAAATGAGCCGATTGAAGACGCCGATCCTCACGGTCGTGACCGGCGAAGGCGGCTCCGGCGGAGCTTTGGGCATTGGCGTCGCCGACAAGGTCGCCATGATGGAGTACGCTTGGTACTCGGTCATCAGCCCCGAAGGCTGCTCGGGCATCCTGTGGAAAGGCGCCGAAAACGCCGCCGATGCGGCTGAAGCCCTCAAGCTCACCAGCAAGCACCTGAAACAACTTGGTGTGATCGACGCGGTCATCTCCGAACCGCTCGGCGGCGCCCATCGCGACCCGCACACCGCGGCGCACAATCTCGAAACTTTCGTCGCCAAGAGCCTCCGCGAGTTCAACAGCTTCCTCAAGCGCAACTCGATGGACGATCTCGTCGAACGCCGCTACGAGAAGTTCCGCCAGATGGGCGAAACCCTCAAGCCCAAGACCAACATCGCCAAAGCCGCGGGTTGATCCACTTGTCACAACGATAGCCGGTTGCTCAACCGGCGGGATCGTCGTACGGTACGGCTGATCCATGCCGGCCGATTCGCGTGCCCATTCCGAGTCCGTCGCAACTCGGTCTTGGTTGCCGTACCTCGTACTCGTTATCGCCCTCGCCGCCACATTCGCGGCAGCCCTCTTCGTCCAGCACACCACCCAGGTAAAAGACCAGATCCGCTTTGAGAACTCCGTTCGGACGGTTCAGGAAACGATCACCAACCGCATCGACAACAACATCGACCTGCTCCTGGGTGCGCGAGGGTTGTTCGAGCTCAAGGGGAATATCATCACGGGCGACGATTTTGAACGCTATGTGAACAACCTGCGCCTCCGCGAGCAGCATACCGGCGTTCAGGGAATCGGCTTTGCCATCGTCGTGCAAACGACTGATGCGGATCAGGCCACGCGCAACGTCCGCAAGCAGATCCCCGACTTCCACATCTGGCCCGAAGGCAAAAGCGATCTCACCTCCGCAATCGTTTATCTCGTTCCGAACGACGAGCTAAACAAGCACGCGATTGGTTACGACATGCTCACCGAGCCGGATCGCGCCGAAGCGATGCTGCAAGCGCGCGACACTGGTGAACCGACCGCAACAGGAAAGGTCGAGCTGGTGCAGGAACGTCTCGCCACGGAAAAACAGGCGGGCTTTCTCGTGTACGTTCCCGTGTACTGGGGTGGCGGCGTTCCCAAGACGCGCGAGGAGCGCCGAAAGCTGCTGCAGGGGTTCGTCTACAGTCCGTATCGCGCTGACGATTTGCTCGGCGCCATGTTTCACAACACGGAGCAGCCCGACGTCGAGATCCAGCTTTATGCCGGTAAAGAACGGATCGCCGACCAGTTGCTGCATCATTCGAAGCATACGCGGCCCGTGCCACCCGGCACGACGCCTCGGTTCAGCGAGACCGTTCCGGTCGATGTCGCTGGACAGCATTGGACGTTGCTCCTGCGCACCGAACCCGCCTTCGAGCGCGCCAGCGGAAAGAACCTTGGCCTTTTCGTCGCCATCGGCGGCGCGATTCTGAGCTTCGTCCTGTTCGGCATCACGCGCGCACAGAACAACGCGCGCGTTCGCGCTGAACGAAATGCCGATGAATTGCGCCGCGCCCAGAAACTGATCCGTGAAGCGCAGATCCGCTACGAGGCCGCGTTCAACCAGGCCGCGGTGGGAATGACCATCATCAGCCTCGATGGTCATTTGACGGAGGTCAATCAGCGCCTCTGCGACATGCTCGGGTACACGCGCGAAGAACTGCTGGGAAAATCCGCGTATGAGATCACGCACCCCGACGATGTGCACCGCACCCGCGACATGAACGAGCAATTACGCCGGCAGATCCGTCCGCGCGCGGTGATCGAGAAACGCTATCTGCGCAAAGACGGGTCATCGGTGTGGGCGATTGCCTCCGTCGCACTGCTTCAGGATGCAGCAGGAAATCCGTCGAGCATCCTCGCAGTCCAGCAGGACATCTCCGATCGCAAACGCGCGGAGATGCAGGTCCGCGAGCGCACGCATGCGCTGGAAGTGGTGAATCGCGTGGGCCGATCGCTCAGTGGCGAACTCGAGCTGAAGACCCTCGTGCAGGCGGTCACCGATGCCGTGACCGAAATCAGCGGCGCACAGTTCGGCGCATTCTTCTACAACGTGCTGAACGAAAAAGGCGAGTCGTACGTGCTCTACACGATCTCCGGCGTTCCGCCGGAGAACTTCACAAAGTTCCCCATGCCGCGCAACACCGCAATCTTCGAGCCGACCTTTCGCGGCGAGGGAATCGTTCGCAGCGACGACATCACCAAGGATCCTCGCTACGGAAAGAGTGAGCCGCACTTCGGTCAGCCGAAGGGCCATCTCCCCGTGCGCAGTTATCTCGCAGCGCCAGTGATTTCGCGCACAGGTGAAGTGCTCGGTGGACTATTCCTGGGCCACGAAAAAACAGGCGTCTTCACACCGGCGGCGGAAGAGAGCGTTGGCGCAATTGCAGCCCAGGCCGCCATCGCGATCGACAATGCGCGCCTCTTCTCCGCGGCTAAAGACGCGCGCGAGTCCGCCGAGCGCGCCAACCGCATCAAGGACGAATTCCTCGCGACACTTTCGCACGAACTGCGCACGCCGATCAACGCGATCCTCGGCTGGTCGCAGCTTCTCCGCAGCGGAACGATGACCGGACAGGAACTTCAACACGGCCTCGACACGATCGAGCGCAACTCGCGCACCCAGGCACAGCTCATCGAAGACCTCCTCGACGTGCAGCGCATCATCTCGGGAAAACTGCGGCTCGACGTGCGGCCGATCGACCTCACGCCCGTCGTCGAATCGGCGATTGACGCAGTCCGACCCGCCGCGAGCGCGCGTGAAATCCGGCTCGAGAAATCGATCGACCCGAAGGCCGACGCCATCTCCGCCGATCCGGATCGGCTGCAACAGGTGATTTGGAACCTGCTTTCCAACGCGATCAAATTCACCCCGCGCGGCGGAAAGGTTCAGATCCGCGTGCAGCGCACCGATTCACACGCGCAGATTATCGTGACCGACAGCGGAAAAGGCATCGAGCCGTCGTTTCTGCCGTATGTCTTCGACCGCTTCCGTCAAGCCGACAGCACCACTACGCGCAAGCACGGCGGGCTCGGGCTTGGATTGGCGATCGTGCGGCACCTGGTTGAACTGCACGGCGGAACCGTCCACGCGGAAAGCGCAGGTGTGGATCAGGGCGCGACGTTCACGGTCGAGCTGCCCATCTCCGCCGAAGCCGACGCAGCGCGGGCCACGTCCGGCAACGGTGAGAAATCCTCCGTCCTTTTCAGCGCCGACATGCTCAGCTCTTCACCGTCGTTAAAAGATGTGAAGGTCCTGGTGGTGGACGACGACCCCGACGCTCGCGGACTGATTCAGGCGATGCTGGAAAAGTGCCGGGCGCAGGTCATCACCGTCGCCGACGCGGCGCATGCCTGGACCGAGTTTCAGCAATCGCGGCCGGACGTACTCCTCGCCGACATTGGCATGCCCGGCGAAGACGGCTACGCACTGATTCGCAGAATCCGCTCGCTCTCGCCCGAGCAAGGCGGACGAACGCCCGCCGCGGCGCTCACCGCGTTCGCGCGACCAGAGGATCGCACCGCCGCGCTACTTGCCGGTTATCAGATGCACCTCGCCAAACCCGTGAACCCCGCGGAGCTGATCGCCGTCGTCGCGAATCTCGTAGGTCGAGCGAATCAACCGTCGCATCAGAATGTTTGATCCTCGTGTAGCCGGCGGGCTTGGTCGGCGGGGCCGTTTGTGTAAGAGGACGGCGAGCAAGCACGGCGGCGACACCCGCAGCGATTTTATATACCAACGCGCCAAAAATT
>JAICIO010000153.1 GCA_025924315.1 Phycisphaerae bacterium | reverse complement strand
GCGCGGATCGGAATTGGTCGTGGGATCATGAAATGCCACGCCCTCACCCCAGCCATCGAAATCAATTGAAGTGCCGGCTGCTACGGGTAATCCGATTGCGGCGCAATCCGCCTTTGAAAGAATCAAGGGCGTCTTTCCGAGAAGCTTATCGCGAAAGTAAACTTCGGTTCCGGGGATTTCTGTGTCGATCAAGCGATAGGCATTCGCCAGGCGCGCCGACTGCCATTGCTGGTACCACGTCGATGCTCTCCATCCGGCGAGAATCAGCGCTAAAAGCAAAACCGCCGCGACGATCACCTTGGCGGTGCGCCGAGAGAGCTTCGAGTGAGGTTGAGCGTAATCGAGCGTCGGCATCAAATGATCATTATTGCACGAAGCATAGTGCCCGCCAGACGCATGCTCATAGGCACGAAGAATTCTCGTGATCCGCGAACTGGTGGTTGTTATGCTTCCCGCGTTCGCGCACGTCGTCTCAACAGGGAGCAGGGCATGTACATCGTGTGGGGTTCGCGGTTGATGGGGAAATGCGACACGGTGCCGGGACTTGGACATGTCGAAACCAGGTTCGGGCACCTTTATTACCTTCCGCTGATTCCGTCGCAAACGTTTTTGGTCCTGTCGAAGAGCGGCAAAAACTTCCGCGGGGTGCCGCTGTCGCTCAGCTTCAAGTCGATCCTGATGGCGTGGTCGCGGGCGATTCTGACGGTCGCGGGCCTGGTGCTGGCGATCGTGACGCTCGCGTTCTCGCTCGATCCGAAGGTGAAGGAGAGCCCGATCGTCCCGGGCGTTGTCGCGGCGATCTGCTGGATCGCGGCGGCGATTCTTAGTTACGCCAAGCCGTTCACGCACGCGAGCTTTGCGCGGGCGTATGAGCTCGCGAAGCAATGCAAGCTGTCGGCGGCGGGCATGGAAGCGATTGCGAAGCATTACGGCCAACCGCTGCCGCGCGGCTTCGAGGGGATCAAACCGGCGCCACCGAAAGTGCCGCAGGTCGCGACCTCGCGGCAAGCGCCGTCGCCCGCGAAAGCTCCGCTCATTCCAGTCGATGAACCGATCCCGCTCGAGCCGGTGCCGTCGCGCGGGAATGCACAAGAGATCGGACTGACCTAGCGACGACTTTTGCGTCGCGTGACTGCTGCGTGTAGCCGGCGAGCTTGCCCGCCGTGTTTCCTACGCAAAGCGAACGGCGAGCAAGCTCGCCTGCTACACGCATGGAAGTTTCTCGCTGACTAAACTTCCGGCCACTT
Organism: Phycisphaerae bacterium; assembly: GCA_025924315.1. Lineage (GTDB taxonomy): Bacteria > Planctomycetota > Phycisphaerae > Tepidisphaerales > Tepidisphaeraceae > JAICIO01. The sequence continues at coordinate 10,718 of JAICIO010000153.1, read as the reverse complement.
CCAATCCGCGAGGCGCCCAATGAAATGGTTGAACGGACTGCCTTCGTAGCCGTCCTTGAACGGCTCGATTTCGAATTGCTCAAGCAGTTGTGAGCGTCTCGAAGCCGCCCGTCACGACTTGATCTGCCGGCAGCCGAGCGATGATTGCTTGATCTTCGGGCGAGAGCCGTTTGAGCAGCAAATTGATCTCGTGCTGCTTCGGAAGGGTGTTTGCCGACGCGTTCTGATTCCAGATGCCATTGCGCACGCGTCTCGCGCCCATTTGGCCTTGTCCCTCCCTGCAGACGCGAACGAGCTGCTCGATGACGTGCCGATAGATCGGCGGCTTGTGTGGTTCGTTCATATGCGATTAAGTAAGCGTCCGGTTGACGCGATCGTTCTGCGGGGAAGCAACCTTACTGATGGTGAAGGACAAGGCTCCACGGAATGTAGAGCATCCCCGCCACAGCGCCGACAATGATTAGCCAGAAAAGAATTGCTCCCAGGCAACCGACTTCTCCGAAATTTGGCGACATCCAGCGGAGCATCAGATGACCCGTTTTACCTGAATCACGGCGCCGCCTTCCGCACGAACTTCTGGATGCGTTTGCCGATGATATCGCCGGCGTAGATGTTCCCTTTCGAATCGAGCGCAATACAGTGCAGCCAGTTCAAGTCGCCCGGCTGCTCCTTTCCATCCTCACCTTTCGGCACCGTCCACAGCTGTTGCAGTTTTCCGGTCGTGTCGAAGCGCATGAAGACCTGATCTTTCGGCGGACATCCCAACGGGAAGCCCTTGTACTTCGGCACGTTCATCCACGGCATGGGCGACGATCCGCAGATCCACAGCTCGTCGTGTTCCGTGATCCAGAATCCCCAGGGCACGAGGATGTCCTTCCACGAATCGAGCAGCTCGCCGTCCTGGCTGTAAACCTGCACACGGACGTTGTTGCGATCGGCGATGTAGAGCCGGCCGTGCGAATCCATCGCGATCGCGTGCGGGATCGAAAACTGATTCGGCCCGACGCCCATTGAGCCCCACGCCTTGATAAACTTCCCATCGTTATCGAAATGAGCGACGCGCGCGTTGCCGTAACCATCCGCGACGAAGATGTCGCCCGATGGCGAGATCGCCATATCGCACGGCATGTTGAGATGCGTTCCGTCGGCGCCCGGCTCGCCCGGTGTGCCGATTGTCATCAGAATTTTTCCATCCGGCGTGCATTTGCGCACGACGTGCGCACCGACGTCGGCGATCCAGATGTTGCCGTCGTTCGGATCGATCTTGATGTGATGCGCCCGCTTGACGAAATCGCTGCCCCACGCGCGAAGAAACTTCCCCTCGGCGCTATAGACCTGAACCGGCGGCTTCGCACGAACGAAGACATAAACGTTGTCGTCCTTGTCGACCGCGACGCCCGGCGTCTCGCCCGTCTGCACGTCGGCCGGACGCTGCGGCCACTTCGGAGCCACCTCATACACCGTCGCGAGATCGATCCGCGGATAAGCAGGCAGTTTGTTCTTCGTCCCGCCCGTCACGGGATACGCGGCTTTATCTTTCGCGTCCGGCGTCGGCTTCTCCTGCGCAGCAGCGACCGTGCCGAACGTTAGCAGCACGATGACCAACACCATCGCGTTCGTCGGTTTCATGATGCAGATGTTCGTGCGACCGTCTGGAAGAATCAATCGGAATCTTGAACCATGCGAAGGACTCAGGCGACTCGATCACTGCTCATCCACGCGCACCGGAATTGCTGCAATACTGCAGAGACAGCCCAAACTGCTTGAGAATATCGATCAGCGGCGCGACGTCGTGTTCACTGAACTCTCCGGACCGACAAAAAAAGTACCCGCCGGTCTTGTCGAGCCGAGCGTAAAGGTTGAGTCCCTCTCGGATCGGAACTCCGAACCCGCGTTGCACGCCTTTCTCCGCCCAAACCCGGTCGAGTGACTCCAATGGCGGATTCGGAATTGGCATTCCAATGCGCTCGCAGACCGCGACCTCCCTCGCGCGACGTTCAGCGTACCAATCCCATTCGACGACGTGCGTGCCCGCGTACCGCGCCGCGATCGCCGCAATTACGGCATCGAAACTAAGAGGCGAGATTGCGCGGCAATCGATCGTAAACACAAAGCACTAAAGGTGACAAACAAGATAGAGAAGGGGTCGACAATCAACAGCTAATTCTGCATGTTGCGCATGCTCCCCTGTCTTTGTGTTCCTCGCCAACGGCCATAATTCCGCAGCGCGTTCACCTGTCGGACACATTGAACGAACGCGACCAATGAGAAGCCGCCGCACAAGATGCCCAATGGAATCGTTCGTTCGAGCGGCAGCCCCAAACTCGCTACCCATGCGTCTGCGCTCTCCGTACAGATAAAAGGTCCTGGATTGTGTTGAAGCGCGTAGATGACACCGACAGCATGCACGCCGCACCACACGCCTATGCCGCCGAATGTGACAACGCAGACAGCGGCGAAAAGCCCGAGCCCCGTCCGCAGCACAGGAGTATGAGGAGAAGCGTAATCGAGCAGCATGTCGTGAGTACTCCTCATTGATCCGGCCGTACGATCGCAACGTCCTCGATTGCGCCTGAACTTCCGTAACGCGTTTCGCGCCGCAGCACTGCGTTGGCGATTCCGTTGGAGAAATCGATCACGTTACCCGTCATCATTTCCGCAGAACCCAACTCCGACGCGAACTGCGGATCGAGGGGGATGCCCGGGACATAGGCGGATCCGAAGAGATAAACCCTGCCGCCGTCGCACCAGAGTGGCTCGTTCTGAAAACATGGATACGAGAAACGATGGGCGAGTTTCCCGTCCGACGTGAACAAAAGCAGGTTCATCTGACCGCGCGGCGCGAGCATGCCTGTCAGCACGAGGCGTTGAACGGCGACCTCAAACCGACCTTCGGCCGTGTCCACGTGACCGATGTGAGCCAGCTGAGTCTGCTGAAGTCCCGTGTCGGGGTTAGCAGCGGAAATCATTCGCTCGTAAAGCTGGGGCCGCGCTGCGCAGCCGACGGCGATTACCACGAGGAGATGGAAGAGTGCGTATCGCAAGATCCTCCAAGTTTTGCAGTCCTGCAAGCAATGATTGGACCGCCCTCACTGACGCACATATCGCACGTGTGTGGCCGCGGGACCATTGAGAACCTTTTCAATGCGAAACCGCGGCCCGGGCTCGCGCAGGTTCTCAAACAGTCGCCGCCCACCACCAAACAACACCGGCGCCAACGCGATCTCCAACTCGTCCACGACCCCCAAATTGAGATACTGCTGAATCACGTCCGCTCCACCCGCGATGCGGACATCACGACTGCCCGCCGCTTCCCGCGCCAACTCCAGGGCACGCTGCGGCCCATCATTGATGAAGTGAAATGTCGTCCCGCCGGGGCGGACCCAAGGCTCGCGTTTCTCATTGGTCAGCACGTACACCGGCGTGTGAAACGGAGCCTCCTCCGGCCACGCGACCTCGCCCTGGTCGAACATTCGCTTGCCCATGATGTTCGCGCCGATGCGCTCAAAGGTGCTGCGAACCAACTCATTCTCCGCCCCCGTCTCTCCGCCGGGCCCGGCCTTCAGAACATTCTCGCGGAAGTGCTGTTGATTGATGAGCCATCCCATCATCGCACCCCATTTCGCCCCCCAGTTCTTGTACGCCGGATTCTCCATGGTCATCCCTTCCGGCGCCATGTAGCCGTCGAGGCTGAGTCCAATGTTGACGAATACTTTGCTCACGATACTCCTCTCGAATGTTCGGATGTCGGCCGAGTGCCTTCCTATGCAATCGAACGGGGGAAGCGGATTTCGACAGGGAACGCTAGAGGAGACATCAGATGTCTCCTTTCTGTTCTCTTATTCTTTGGCGGCCTGGATGCTGCCAGCTCATTCCTGATTCTTCCGCCGCTCTAAGGCTTTGTCCCACACCATGGCGGCAATTCGATCGTACTTATGCCCACACTTGGGGCACTTCTCCTTGCCAAGGCGCAGATCGGCACCGCACATGATACAAAGGCCGGAATAAAACCTTCGCCTCACCAATCGCCGAAGCGCCCGGCGACTCAACCCACGCTGAACGACAATCGCAACTGCCGCCGCGCCGACAAGTGCCACGATGATGCCAAACTCACGCATGCGAGGACTCACTCATCGCACGACCGCGCCAGAGGCGAAATCGCAGAGAGATCGCGATCGCGACAGTCAGAGTGGCGAAGATCGTGACCTCGGCCGCGACGATCGGCAGGAACAGCATCCACAATCCCGCTCGGTGAAAGGGAAACTCATTGATCAGCCCATAGAGCAGCGGCAACCAGAGCAGAATCGCCCAGGCGGTCGCGGCCGCGAAACGCCATCGACGTTTCGTCACCGCAAGAACGGCCGCGGCGAGCCAGATCATCGCCGAAAGCTGCAGCCACCGCATCAACTGCGCGTCCATTCGGGCAATCACGATCGTCGCGAAGAGTGCGGCGACGACGAACAGTTCGCCCAGTACCCAGAAGATCATCCAAAACGCGGTGATTGATGTCGAGGGATTGGTGCGTCGTTTCCGAGCGTAGCCGAGTTTCGGATTGTTCTGAGTTGACCCCTCCAGGTGCTGCACTGTGGGAGCTTAACTTTGGGTCCGAGTTTCGGCAATGAACAGGGGGCCCTGGCGCGCGTTGAGCGGCGGTGGCGGAAGCGGTAGCGCGGGTTCATTGTGGGAAATGCTTCCGTATAATCCCCGCGTGCTTGATCGACTGATTATTCCTGGATTGTTTATCACTGGTACCGATACGGAAGTGGGCAAGACCGTGATCGCGGGGGCGATTGCGGATTGGTTTCGGCGACGCGCTGCGCGCGTCGCGGTTTGCAAACCGGCGGCGACCGGGTGTGAGAAGCGACGCGAGGGACTGGTGAGTGAGGACGCGGAGTTCCTCGCGGCGTGTGCGGATTCGCGGCATCCCCTGGATTTGATTTGTCCGGAGCGGTTTGTTGAGCCGCTCGCCCCGGCGATCGCGGCGGAGCGCGCGGGCGTGAAGCTCGATTGGGAATCGATCAATCGTTCGCTGCGGCTGATGTCCGAGGGGAGCGACGTGATGATCGTTGAGGGCGTCGGCGGATTGATGGTGCCGATGGATGCGAAGCATACGGTGTTGGATGTGGTGAAATGGCTCGGGATTCCGTCGGTCGTCGTCGCGCGGCCGGCGCTGGGGACGATCAATCATTCGCTGCTCACAGTGAACGCGCTGCGAGCGACTGGCCTGAAGGTCGCGGGCGTCGTGATCAATCGATACCCCGCCGAGCGCGCGAGCGTCGCGGAGGAAACCAATCCGCGCGCGATCGAGAAGTGGGGAAAAGTTCCGGTGGTGGCGATCGTGCCGGACGAGGTGGTGAAGGGTGTGACGTTGCCACCCGGGATCGTCAGTGCGATCGACGCGGTGAACTGGTCGGCGCTGATCGAACGGTAAATGCCTCTTCACCCGCTTGCGGTTTCGCAGATCCACACGCTTCGATCTGCGAAACCGCAAGCGGGAACACTCGCTTAATTTGCTGCTCTGACGCGTCGCTCTTACCATGCTTCGCGTGATTCACGCGCCAAACTTTTCCATGCAAGGTCGTGTGGCGCTGCTCACTGGCGCTGGTCGAGGCATTGGTCTCGGCATCGCGCGGGCGCTCGCGTCGGCGGGGTGCGCGGTGGCGATCCAGGATGTCGATGAGCTCGTCGCGCGCGATGCCGCGCGGAAGATCGAAGACGAAGGCGGACGCGCGATTGGTCTCGGTGGCGATATCAGCGACGCGAAGGTCGTCGCCTCGCTTCCCGAGCGCGTGGTGCAGGAGCTGGGCACGCTGCACGTGCTCGTGAACAACGCGTCGATTCAGAGCAACTCGCCCTGGATCGAAGCGAAGCTCGAGCAGATGGATCGCGAGCTGCGGGCGGATCTGCTCATGCCGATTCTGCTTTGCCAGAAGTGCGTGCCGTACATGCGCGACCAGAAGTGGGGCCGGATTCTCAACATCGGGTCGATTCAGCAGAAGCAGGGCAACGCCGGGATGATGTCGTATTCGCTGAGCAAAGCGGCGCTCGAGAAGATGACGATGACGCTCGCGAATCGTCTCGCGCGCGACAACATCACGGTGAATCTGATTGCGCCGGGATATTTCGACACAGTGCGCAATGAGAAAGATCGCCCGCGGATGGCGGAGATCGCGAAGGGGATTCCGGTGGGGCGCATCGGTCAACCCGAAGACTGCGGCGGAATTGCGCTGCTGCTTTGCAGCGAAGCGGGCGCTTACATCACCGGGCAATCGATTTATGTTGACGGCGGACTGAGCGTCGCGTGACCGACCTTTCCGAAACCTCTCGAGATACAGACGAAACCCCACGCATGCGCGCGTCGCCGTGGACGTGGATCGTCAGCGCGCTGATGCTGATCGCGCTGATCGTCGTGATCGTCACGCACTTCGCGGAGACGAAAAAGTTCCTCGAGCTGGCGCGACATGCGAATCCGTGGTGGTTGCTGCTCGCGGCCGGTTTGCAGGTGATGACGTACGTTTGCGCCGGACTGGTCTGGCGAGCGGTTGTCGTTTCCGGCGGGCATCATCTCAACGTCGGCACGCTAGCGCGCTTGTCGGTCGAACAGCTCACGATGAACCAACTCGTTCCGACCAGCGGAATGTCAGGGTCTTTCCTCGTCGTGCGCGCGCTGAGACGTCGCAATATTCCCGGCTGGCTGGCGATGGAAGCCCTGATGATCGACGTGCTCGGTTTCTGGGGCTCGTTTGCGATCGCGACGGTGATGTCGGTGCTCACGCTGTGGTGGTATCACCACATCACGCGCGTGGTGCTGACGCTCGTCGGCGCGTTCTCGCTCGTCGTCGCGGGGATTCCGCTGCTTGTGTTCTGGTTGCTGCGGAACAAGCATTGGGAACCGCCGGAGCGTTTGAAGAAGCGCAAGTTCATCGCGCGTGGGCTCGAGTGGATGAAGCAAGTATCGTCGAGCCGCGTGCTGCATCCGAAGCTGCTCACGATCGCGACGGCGCTCCACCTCGGTGTGCATTTCCTCGACACTGGGACGCTCTGGGCGACGGTGAAATCCGTCGGTGTAGACTCGAACGTGATGAGCGCGTTCGTTGCGTGGACGATCGGCTCGATCGCGGGCGTGGTGTCGTTCCTGCCCGGCGGATTAGGAAGCTTTGAAGTCGGCTGCTGGACGACGCTTTCCCTGCTCGGCTTGGATGTGGAACCGGCGCTGGCCGGTACGCTGCTGCTGCGCGGCCTCACATTCTGGCTGCCGCTTGTCCCGGGCTGGCTGCTCGCTAAGCGCGAACTCACACACGCGAAAGAGGAAGTGTCGCCGACATGAACCCGCCGACGCTTTCGCCATTTCGTTTGCTGAAAGATCCGAAGACGTACGTTGATTCGAAGCTCGATCTTCGAACCGCGGATGAAGACCGGTTGTATTGGGTCGGTTTCTTTCAGCGGCACATTCACACGCTGCTGAAGCTCGCGAAAGAAGCGGGGCTGGCGCGGGATCTGGCGGTTGAGGATATCGATCGTCGGGCGGGTGCGGCACTCGTTGAGTTCGATGATCTGACGAATCGGTTCCTGGCGGCGCCGAGTGCGCAACCGAAAAAGATCTCGATCATGACGCTCGATCGCTGGCGGGACGGGATTCTTCGCAAGCACGGCTTCGTCGATTGCTTCATCGATCTCAAGGACCGCGAGAACGCGAAGATGCTGCCGCTGTTGCCGGCCGTTTGCGCGGAGCTGGATTCGATGCGCGGGGTGGAGCAGATTCGCGCGGTTGTGGCGGGTGTGTTCGCGGGAAACATTTTCGATATGGGGGCCGACGCGACGGCGAAGCGTTTCTTGAGCCACAGTCCGGATTTCTTCAACACACGTGCGGGGCTTCCCGTGCGGCCGTGGCTGATCGACGATTTCGACTGGGCCGAGCGAAGTTTGTTCGAGAAGTCTTATGCCAAGTGCGTCTTCTTCATCGACAACGCGGGGAGCGATTTTCTTCTCGGCGCGCTGCCGATGGTCCGCTGGCTCGCAAAGCGCGGGACGCATGTCGTGATCGCGGCGAACGAGCGGCCGTCTCTCAACGACATGACGGTTCACGACGTGCGCAACTGGTGGCCGCGCATTCTGGAAGCGGAGCAGTCTCTCGCAACATTGCCGATTGAGCTCGTCAGCACAGGCACGGGCGAGCCGATGATCGATCTCGCGGAGGTTTCGGACGAGCTGAATCAGGCGGCGCAAGGCGCTGAACTGGTGATCCTCGAAGGCATGGGCCGCGGAGTGGAAACGAACCTCGACGCGGAGTTTTCGTGTGACGCACTGAACATCGCGATGCTGAAGGACGCCCGCGTGGCGGCACATCTTGGTGGAAGGGTCTTTGACCTCGTCTGCCGCTTCCGCTAAACGTGAATGCATGGCACGCAAATCTGATGTTGTTGAGCTGATCGAAAAGCAGAACGGTGTTTTGCGACTCCGCCCGACGTTCGTTCATCGCTTCTATCCCGACCTCAATCGCCTCGGGCAAAATGCGCTGAAGAAAAACGCGCGCGAGTTTATCCCCGAGCGATGGATTGGTTCCTCCGTCGAAGCGATCAACCCGCAGCCGATTCCGAGTGGCGGGCTTTCGATGCTGACCGACGATCTTTCGCTTCGCGATGCGATCAAGGCGGCGCCGGACCGGATGATGTCGGATGAGTTGCTTAAGACGCACGGGGCGGAGTTTCGTTGTCTCGTGAAGATCCTCGATCCCGGTGAGCCAATCGTCTTTCACGTCCACGCGACCGATGCGCAGGTGAAGAAGTATCCGAAGAATTTTCGCGGGCATCGGTTCGGCAAGGACGAGGCGTATTACTTTCTCGAAGTGCCGAAGGGTCCGATGCCGTACACGCACGCGGGCCTATACGAGGGCGTGACGCGGCGCGAGTTGGCGGACGCGGTGCGGAAGGGACCGCAGTATGCGCTGGAATTGTCGCCGTCGTTTTACCAGAACTACGAGGAAGGGTTTTTCGTGCCGGCGGGTCTTCCGCATCGGCCGAGCACGGCGCTGACGCTGGAGATTCAGCAACCGTCGGATGTCTACACGCTGCTCGAAACGCACGCGGGCGGAAAGCCGATGCCGCCGCAGCAGATGCATCCCGGATTCAAATCGCTCGATGAAGCGTTTGACCTGATCGAGATGAAGCTCGCGGTCGAGGTGGGGAAGCTGCGGCAGAATCGGTTGATTCCGTCACCGGTTGGTGGCGCGATGCGCGGCGGAGAAACCGCCTGGATCTTTCGACCGACTGTGTGCAAAAAGTTCGGCGGAAAGCGCATTCGCGTGACGGACGCGATGAAGGTGAAAGAGAATTCGCCGTTCGTGCTGTGGTTCTGGCAGGGGAGCGGAACGATGAACGGTCGCAAAGTGCGACGCGGGGATGAGTTCTTCGTCACCGCGGGCGCGGCGCGCGACGGCGTTGAGCTGAAGAATGATGGTGATGTGCTGCTCGAAGCGTTTTCGTTTTTCCCAGCCATCTAATTGGTTGGTCAAAACGACGGAACCCTCACCCAGCCCTCTCCCGGCGTACCGGGAGAGGGAGTGAAGGTCTGCAACCGTTACGGATTTGGTGAGGGCTATTCCGCCGCCGGACGGGTTGTCGGACGGTCGTCAGGCGTCATTCGCGTTTCGGTCACGGTTGTCTCTGTCCCGCTCGGGATATACTTGATCTTCTGACCCGTGAGCGCCACGCCCGCGAAGGCGCCGCCTTCGGGCATCTGCAGGACGGCGACGCCGTTGCGAAAGCTGGTCGCGCCGGCAGCGCCGGACTTCACGATGACCGCCTGCGCGTCAGCACCGAATTCGAACTTGCCGTTGCGGAACTTATTCATCGCTTCCTGCGTTTCGAAGATCACCGCTTCGGCGAATGTCGCGCCGCCGAGCTGCGCGCCGATGGAGCCTTGCTCAAGTTCGGCCGTCCCAATCACATTGGCTGCCTCGCCCTGGTACACGACTCCATGGCCGAATGCGCCGCCGACGATCAGGCCGCCTTTGCCGATCGACGGGAAAATGATGTACCCGTACGAGCGATGAAGCAGATCGCGGATGCCCGGGTCCTGCGATTCCATCTTCGTGATTGTGGACTGCGCATCGGTGCGTAACTGGTCCTTAACCGCTTGAGTCTTCGGCGTGGTATTGCAGCCAACAACGAACATCAACGCCGCGAGCGCGGCGAAACCTGTTTTGAGCTTCATTGAAGAACTCCTTTCGAAGAGTGCATGTTGAAGAAGCTTGTCTGCCCGCACCATAGCAACGGCTAACCACGCGCGCCAGCGCGCAATGTACGATGTGCAACGATTTTCCATGTTCCGATCTGATGCCGGATGCACTAACTTCGAAGCAGTCCACATTGAGGCGCAGCAAGTGAATAATCGCACGATTACGATTCGCGTTCCGCACAAGCTCACGCAGGCGGAGGCGCGCCAGCGTATCGAGAAGGGCGTCGCGGATTTGCAACGTCAGTATGCGGGGAAGATCGGCACCGTTCAGCAGACGTGGAACGGCGATCGGATGGAATTCAAGTTCAGCGCGATGGGCCAATCAATGAGCGGGCGAATCGATATCGAGCCGAGCGCTGTGATCGTGAATGTCGATCTTCCGTGGTTGCTCGCGATGCTTGCCGACAAGATTAAGCCGCAGATTCAGAAGGAAGCGTCGAGAATGCTGGAAGGGCCTTCGAAGTAAAGACGCGTGAACGTCT
>JAICIO010000152.1 GCA_025924315.1 Phycisphaerae bacterium | reverse complement strand
TCACCGGGATCACGTCCATGACCATCCACTCGCTCTTATTCTCGGAACCGCGGATCGCCTCGATCATCTTGAGGCGCTTGGTGAGGTCCTTGATCTTCTGCTTCGAGTTGGTCTTCTCGATCGCTTCGCGGACGCGCTGCTGCTCGAAGTTCAGGTCGAGCATGCCGAGAAGCTTCTTGATCGCTTCGGCACCCATCTCGGCCTCGAATTCCGCGCCGTACTTCTCGTAGGCCGCGCGGTATTCGTCTTCCGTGAGCAGCTGCTTCTTCTTGAGCGGCGTCTTGCCCGGATCCGTGATGACGTAATCCTGGAAGTAGACGATCTTTTCGATGTCGCTGGTCTTCATGTCGAGCAGCGCACCGAGGCGGCTCGGGAGGGCCTTGAAGAACCAGATGTGGACGATCGGCGCCGCCAGGTTGATGTGGCCCATGCGCTTGCGACGCACGCGCGAGTGCGTGACCTTCACGCCGCAACGGTCGCAGATGATGCCCTTGTACTTCGTGCCCTTGTACTTTCCGCAGGAGCATTCCCAGTCGCGCTCGGGACCGAAGATGCGCTCGCAGAACAGGCCGTCCTTTTCCGCACGGTAGGTGCGGTAATTGATCGTCTCGGGCTTCTTCACTTCGCCGAAGGACCACGAACGAATGTCGTTCGGGCTGGCGAGCTGAATGCGAACCGAGCCGTAATCGTTAATGCGATCGTAGACGGTTTCAGCCATGATCGTTTTCTCTTTCTATATTCACGGGCGTCTCACCCGTGTGCTTTACAAAATCAACCTCAAGCCGTCGTCAACGCACGCTTCGCCTTCGGCGGCAACTGCACCGGCACAAACCACTTCGCCGGATATAGATAATCTTCGCCGGACTCATCGACCACACGTAGATCAGCCGGTCGATCGTTTCGTTCCGGCTTGACCGTGCGGTAGATCTTTCCGATGAGCAGATCCGCTTCGTACTCGCCGTTCTCGATGCACACGACGAACGGCGCCCGAATGCTTCGCTTTGCGACAGTGCTAGTCGACATAGCGTTTCCGCTTCACATACACACGACCAACGCCGTGCGCTTCGAACCAGTGCAACTCTGCTCGACGAATCGAACCATCTTCCAGTTCGATCTGGGCTACGCCTTTCATCTTGCGCCACCGCCCCGCGCCGAACTTCTGTCGAAGGTGCTTGAGAATCCGAATCGAGCGACCGCTTGCGATGATTTCAACATCAGCGATTGCACCGATGACTCGAAAACTCATTCATCCCCCGACACCGTCACATCATGTCCTCATCCTCAACACCAATCGCGCCCTTCTTCTTCTCGAGCTGGATGTTCAGACCCAACCCGCGGATTTCGTTGCAGAGCACGTCGAAGCTCACCGGCGTGCCGGCTTCGAGGGTGTTGGTGCCCTTCACCATGCTCTCGTAGATCTTGGTGCGGCCTTCCACGTCGTCCGACTTCACCGTCAGGAGTTCCTGAAGGACGTAAGCCGAGCCGTACGCTTCCAGACCCCACACTTCCATCTCACCGAAGCGCTGGCCGCCGGTGCGGGCCTTGCCGCCGAGCGGTTGCTGGGTGATGAGGCTGTATGGGCCCGTCGCGCGAGCATGGATCTTGTCGTCCACCAAGTGGTGCAGCTTCATCATGTAGATGTAGCCCACCGTGGTCTTCTGCTCGAACTTCTCGCCGGTGCGACCGTCGCGGAGCTGAACTTTCCCGCCCCACGGCATCTCGTGATCCATCTCGCGATCGCCCAGCGCGGTGTGGCTCGACTTGCGTTCCTTCCGACGCTCGCGGACCGCCTTGTTCGCCTCTTCGATGCACTTGTGGATTTCGTCTTCCGTTCCACCATCGAACACCGGCGTGACCGCCTGTTGGCCGAGCACTTTCATCGCCCACCCGAGGTGCGTCTCGAGGATCTGACCCACGTTCATTCGCGACGGCACGCCCAGCGGGTTGAGCATGATGTCAACGTGCGTCCCGTCTTCGAGGAACGGCATGTCCTCTTCCGGAACGATGCGGGCGATAACACCCTTGTTCCCGTGACGCCCGGCCATCTTGTCTCCAACCGACAGCTGACGCTTGGTGGCGACGTAGACCTTCACCATCTCGAGCACGCCCGAAGGAAGTTCGTCGCCGCGCTTCATGTGTTCCATGCGGCGATTCTTTTCCTTCATGACCGCCTGCACGCGCGGCCAGAAGCGGGAGTAGGTGTTCTCCGCCTGCTCCCTGGCTTCCTTGTTGCCCTTCACCCAGTCGAGCTTGAACCCTTCGATCTGCTCGAGGATGACGTCGGCATTTTCCGACTGGCCCACCTTCTGCAGCGTATTCGGGTCTTTGATCTGCTGGCCGGTCACTTCATTGACCTCGTTGACCATCTGCTTGAAGATCGCGATGGCCTTGAGATTCTGTTCCTTTTCGTACTTATCGATGTCCTTCTTGAGCGCCTTCTTCTGCTCGTCGCTCATGTGCATGCGACGGCTGAACCGAGAAGCGCCGATGACCACACCTTCTTCGCCGGCGGGCATCTCAAGCGAATCATTCTTCACGTCTTCGCCTGCGCGACCGAAGATCGCATGAAGCAGTTTTTCTTCCGGCGTGAGCTCGCTCTTGGACTTCGGAGCGATCTTGCCCACCAGAATGTCGCCGGGACCGACGCGACAACCGACGCGAACGACGCCGTTCTCGTCGAGGTTCGCGAGTGCTCGTTCCGACACGTTGGGAATGTCACGCGTGAACTCTTCGCGGCCCAGTTTCGTTTCGCGGATCTCGACGTCGTACTCTTCGATATGAATCGACGTGAAGGTGTCTTCCTTCACAAGACGCTGGCTGATCACGATGGCGTCTTCGAAGTTGTAGCCGTCGTAGGTCATGAACGCGACGAGCACGTTGCGACCCAGAGCGAGCTCACCGAGATGAGTGGCAGCGCCGTCGGCCAGGATCTGGCCCTTCTTCACGCGCTGGCCTTTCTTGACGATCGGCTTCTGGTTCTGGCAAGTGCGCTCGTTGAGGCCGACGAACTTGCGGAGGTGATATTCGTCCGCGTTGTCAATCAGGATGCGGCTGCTGTCGACATAAGTGACAACACCGGAGCGATCGGCGCGAACGACCATTCCGCTGTTCTGAGCGACGGGCTTTTCCATGCCCGTGCTCACGACCGGCGGATCCGTGCGAAGCAGAGGCACCGCCTGGCGCTGCATGTTCGAACCCATGAGCGCGCGGTTCGCGTCGTCGTGTTCGAGGAACGGGATCAGCGCCGCTGAGACCGACACGGTCTGCCGCGGGCTGATATCGACGTACTGGATTTCCTTGCTCGCGACCGTCGCGAGGTCGCCCTGCACGCGGGCCAGCACGCTGCCTTTCTTGATCTGGTGTTCCTTCGGCTCGACGACGTCCGGCGGAGCGAGGATTGCCTTCATCTCTTCGTCAGCGCGAAGATACTTCACATCGCCGTTGACCTTGCCGTCCTTCACGACGCGATATGGCGTGATGAGGAAGCCGTAGTCATCGAGATCGGCATAGATCGACAGCGAAGCGATCAGACCGATGTTGGTGCCTTCCGGCGTTTCGATCGGACAGATTCGCCCGTAGTGCGAAATGTGCACGTCGCGAACTTCGAAGCCCGCGCGCTTGCGGTTCAACCCGCCCGGACCCAGGGCCGACAGACGACGCTCGTGCGTCAGCTGCGACAGCGGGTTCGTCTGATCGACGACCTGCGACAGCTCACCGCGGCCGAAGAAGAAATCGATGCTCGAGCTGATCGACTTGCTGTTCACCAGTTCCGCGATGCGACCGAGCTCATTCGGATCCTTCAAGCTCATCCGCTCCTGCACGGTGCGCTTGAGCTTCAGGAAGCCCTTGCGGAGCTCTTCGGCTGCGAGCTCGTCGATCGTGCGGAGACGACGATTGCCCAAGTGATCGATGTCGTCGATGTACCCTTCGCCCGAGCGAAGCTTGAACATGTACTTCAGCGAATTGACGAGGTCTTCGCTGCGCAGCGTCATGACCGTTTCCGGCACGTTCTGATCGAACTTGCGGTTGATGCGGAAGCGACCGACGCGTCCGAGGCGATAGCGGTTCTCGTCGTAGAACTTTTCGTTGAACAGCGTCGAAGCTTTGTCGAGCTGCGGCGGGTTGCCCGGACGCAAGCGCGCGTAGATCTTCAAGAGCGCGTTCTCATGCGACTCGGCGGTGTCTTCCGACAGCGTATTCAGGATGAGCGGGTCCGCGACCTTCGTCACGACTTCCACGCTCTTCATCGGCGAAGCCTGAACCTTCTGCAGGTTCTCGGCGATCTGCGCGCCGGCCTTCACGATCTCTTCGCCGCTTTCGGCGTCGATGATCGCGTTGACGGCGTAGTGCGCCGCCTGCAGATCCTTCATCTTCACGGTTTCGATCGTGTAGAACTCTTTGATGATCGCTTCGGTCGTGCTGTACTTCTTGTCCAGCGCGCGAAGGAAAGTCGTCGCGGGGATTTTGCTCGACTGGTCGATGCGAACCGCCAGCGCGTCTTTCTTCGTCACCGAGCATTCGATCCACGAACCGCGCTCAGGGATGACGCGGCAGCCATGCAGCGGGCGGTCGCCTTCCTGTACTTCGACGAGGAAGTCCACGCCCGGCGAGCGGTGCAGCTGGTTCACGATCACGCGCTCAGCGCCGTTGATGATGAACTCGCCCCCGCCGATCATGATCGGGATTTCGCCAAGGTAGATCGAGTCCTCCATGATCTCGTCTTTGTCCTTGCGCGTGAACTTCACCTGGATGCGGAACGGCATCCCGTAGGTGAGGCGCAACGCGCGACACTCGTCGGTCGTGTAGCGCGGCTCGGCAAGGTCGTAGCTGACGTAATCGAGCTTCAGGTTGCCGTCGTAGCTCTCAATCGGAAAAACTTCACGAAGGAGCGCTTCGAGCCCTTCGTTCTTCCGCTTGCCGACCTCGACCTCTTTCTGGAGGAACCGGTCGTACGACTGCTGCTGAACCTCGATGAGGTTCGGAATGGGAAGCGCGTCGCCGCGCTTCGAGAAGTCACGGACTTCAGGAACTCGCATCTCTTTGTCCTTTTCCGCAAAAAAGGGATTCGATTAATTTTTCAGTTTTGGCGGGCGACCCTTCGACAAGCTCAAGACCAGCCCACGAGGCTCGTCCATTTTGCGTTGAGAATTGATCACCGTTATGTCGATCCTTCGGGCATTCGGCGTTGTGCCCAACGGATCCGCAGCGCGTCTGACAGGATTCGCAAGCAGGTTCGGTCACTCGACAAAATTAGCCGCATTACGAATCGTAAGTGCGGCTTGTCGACCCAGCGCGATCCCAGCTTCTCGCGCGGGTTAAATCGTCTTAACTTTCTGTTACGCGACCGATTAACGACAGTTCAAACAGCGCAAAATAAAACGAACCAAGAACGCTCCCGCCGCTTTCGCACGGGGCGAACTTGGACTGTCGCTACCGAAGTTGGTCAATAATCTCTGTCAAATCTGACCAGCTAAGCGTATCCACGCCAAGCCGGCATGTCAATTGCTTCAATCTCTGTAATCAAGAAAACTCGAAAACACCAAAAGTTGCAATTCTCGGCGTGTTTCACCACACCGATCCCGGCACTTCCGATACCCCCTCGAAAAACGTAACTTTCCCACATGACACTTACCCAGGAACAGCTCGACGCCTTCCACGCCGACGGATATCTCAAATACGGCCAAGTGCTCAGCTCTGAAGAACTGGACCTCTACCGCCGTGAATATGACGCCGAGTTCGCCAAAGCGAACGAACACGGCGGACCAACGAATCTCGCAGCCCGCGCCGAGAATCGCGGCTCAAATGCGGCCACCGAATACCGGATGCTGCAGATCCTCAACATGTGCGAGCGGAACATCCATTTCCGCCGGCTCGTGTACAACGCGAAGATCCTCGATGTGATCGAGGACCTGATCGGCCCCAACATCATGCTGTTCCACGACCAGGCGCTGTTCAAACCCGCCCATCACGGCGGCGCGGTCACCTGGCATCAGGACAACGCATACTGGAAATGCCGGCCCGCGAACCTCGTCAGCTGCTGGATCACGCTGGACGATGTGGTGAAGGAAAACGGCGCGATGCAGGTGATTCCCGGCACGCAGCTCAAACCCATCTGGCACGAAAAGTCCGCGAGCAGCGGGCTGCTGCTCGATGTCGAAAAACTCGTCGACACGAGCAAAGCCGTCGTCTGCGAGATGCCCGCCGGCCACTGCATGTTTCACCACTGCCAGACGCTGCATTACACACAGCCGAACGAAACCCCAAACCAACGCCGCGCGTTCGCGATTCACTTCATGATCCCCGGCACGACATCGGAGCACGCGCATCTGAAAGAGATGCCCGTCGGTTTCAACCGCCCCATGCTTCGCATGCGCTCGTAGGGTCCGCTTCAGCGGCCGGTTATTCATCCGGATGAAAGGCAAATAACTGGAACGCGCGGTATTTGGTGGCACAGGCATTCTTGCCTGTGATGCGGCGATGTATTCATCGACGCATTTCGGTCACGGAGTACCGTGCCCGATCACCGACAGGAATGTCGGTGCCACCGAAAGCAGCATCATGAAATAACGAAGTCGTGCGGCTGCAAATAGAAGAAGCCCAGTCCCGCGAAGGACTGGGCTTCTCTTTTCGATGACGAGCAATTCGTCCGACCAAGCTTACTTCAGCTCGACCGTCGCGCCCTGCTCTTCGAGTTCCTTCTTGAGCTTCTCGGCGTCGGCCTTCGGAAGGGCTTCCTTCACGACCTTGGGAGCGCCTTCGACCAGGTCCTTGGCTTCCTTCAGACCGAGGCCCGTCGCGGTGCGGACGACCTTGATGACCTGAATCTTCTTGTCGCCGCCGCTCTTGAGGACGACGTCGAAGTTGGTCTTCTCTTCTTCCTTCTCGGCCGGAGCGCCCGCGCCACCGCCGCCGCCTCCCTGCACCATCACCGCGCCGGCCGCGGCGGGCTCGATGCCGTGCTCTTCCTTCAGGTAGTCCGCGAGATCGACCGCCTGCTTGAGGGTCAGACCGACGAGCTTGTCGCCGAGTTCCTTAATTTCCGTTGCAACTTCTGCCATGACTTCATCTCCGCAGCCGTATCGTGGCCGCAATCGTGTCGAACCATTTGTCCCGCCTGAGAGCACGCTTCACATCGAAGCGATTTAATCCCGAAGGAGCAGTCAGACTGTCAGACGCAAACCAATGCTGAATGATGAAGTATGAATTATGAATTGGGTTCCCATTCATCCTTCATCATTCTGAATTCATAATTTAAGCCGAAGGCGCCGCCGCTTCGGGAGCTGCACCAGCGGCGGCCTTTTCCGCCTTCTCTTCGATCGCCTTGACCAGCGAAGCAATCTTGCCCGCCTGGCCCTTGAAGATCCCGGCCAGATTCTTGCCTGGGCTCAGGAGCAGCGCGACCACCTGTCCGATCGCTTCTTCGCGCGTCGGCAGCTTGCTCACCGTCTGGACGCCCTTTTCGCCGGCGTAGATCTCGCCGTCGAAGAACATCCCGCGGAGCTCGATCGTCTCGTCGTTTTTCTTCTCATCCAGCAGCGCGCGAGCGATCGTGCTGATACTCGCCTTGCCGTAGATCACCGCGCTCGGACCTTCGAGCAGGCTCTCAAAGCCTTTGATCTTCGACTCCGCCGTCGCTCGCTTCGCGATCGTGTTCTTCACGACCGTCATCTTCAGGCCCTTCTCGTGAAGACGGCGGCGGATCAGGTTGTTCTTGATCGCATTGATCCCGCGCGGATTGATGACGGCCACGCCGTCCACATCCCCAAAGCGGGACTTCATTTCTTTTTCAATCAGGCTCTTAACTCGTTTGCTCATGTTGCACCTTTGCTTGTTGCTGGTTGCCTGTTGCTTGTTGGATTTGCTTCCAACGCGCTACATGCAGCATGCAACACTCACAAATTACATCGAAACCGCGATCTGTACCGCCGGCGTCATTGTCGCCTTCAGCACGACCTTCTTGAAATACGCGCCCTTGCTCGTCTGCGGCTTCAGCTTCTTCACCGCGTTGATCATCGCGTTGATGTTGTCCGCGAGCTTCTGATTGTCGAAGCTCACCTTGCCGACGACGCTGTGCACATTTCCGCCGGTGTCGTTGCGGAACTCGACCTTGCCGGCCGCGTATTCCGCAACCGCCTTGGCGATGTCCGGCGTCACTGTGCCGGCCTTGGGCGAGGGCATCAATCCCTTGGGACCCAATACTTTACCGAGCCGGCCGACAAAGCGCATCATGTCGGGCGAAGCGACCGCGACGTCGAAGTCGGAGAAGTTTTCCTTCTCGATCTCCGCCACCAGCGACTGCCCGCCCGCGCGAATCGCGCCCGCGGCCTTCGCGGCCTCAACGAGGTTGTCCTGGCAGAACGCCACCACGCGCTTCGCCTTGCCGATGCCGTGCGGCAACGACAGCGACGAACGAATGGTCTGGTCCGCCTGCTTCGAATCGATCCCCAGCGAGAAGATCAGCTCGACCGACTGGTCAAACTTCGTCGCCGGAAAAGCCTTCACCGCCTTCACCGCGTCTTCAATCGACACGGGCGTGGTGATCGCCTTCTCCTGGGCTTTCTTGTAACGTTTGGAACGTCGTTCAACGACTTGAGGCATGCTCTTGTCGCTCCCTCGCCGGTGGGTAAATGCTCCCGGCAAAAAGCTCCCACTCTTCAAGGCCGTGGTCCGCCTTTCCATTTTCAGGGCCGAGCAGTATAGAACCGCCGTCAAACCCTGTCAAACAGACGAGTTGGAGCCGCGGTGGGTTCGTTTTGTATTTGATCCGATCACGGAACGCGTTCCGGAATGTTCCATTCCATTCCCTCCTTTTATGCGATGTAAGCCCATTTCTCATCACCAATTGCGGCGATGGTGGGTTCGTTCTGAAAAATCGCCTTCGCGGTCAACAGCGGTCAACGGCGGTAAACGAACGCTCAACCCATCACCCTGAGAATCATGCCGCCGAAGGACAGCAAACAGATTCCCGCAAACGCGATCAGCACGAGAGTGACAACGACCCATTCGGCAACCCCCATCGGGTCGCGCTCCCGCGGCTCGTATTCAATGAGATATTTCATACAAGCCCCCGCGACTGGTTTCTCTCGCCCCGCAGACAACTGTATCGCCGCGACCCGAAAAAATCGGCGGAAAAATGGCGGCCGCTTAGATGACCGTTAGGCCAATCGATTTCAGGTATCCAAACGTTCCGTCGTAGAAGTCCCGCGGCCGAGTCGCGTCATGCAAATCCCCTTCCGGAACAAAGATAACCATGCCCTGCCGAGCGCGAGTCAGCAGAACCCGATACGCGTTCTTGAGGTAGTTGCGGCGTTCGTCGCTGTTATGCCGCTGCCATCGTGTTCCACTGAACGACCAGTAAGCCCACTCTTGCGTCGCATCAATCCGAAGATCCGCGTCCCATGCCACGCACGCCCAGTCGACTTCCAATCCCTGCACTTGGAACTCCGTCGCGACCTCCTCCAAATAAAACGAGGAACGAACGTCGTCTTTGCCATTCAAAAACCAATGAACCGGATCAGTCGGTGATTTGACGTCGATCGCGAACGGTTTTAGTCGATACCCACTCGACGACGCCACGATGCCATACCGCTCCGAGCCACGGGCTCGCTCGTGTAGCCATTGCTTCGCTCGACTCAAATCGCGAGTGAGGACGATGGGATACCGCGTACGTACCGACTCAAGGCTTCGATTCGCGGCGGCAACATTCAGATCGAGAATCTGTTTGATGAGCCCTGACACTTCTTCGGCGCGAAACGATCGCATCGAAACGCCGAGGTGCAGATGATCCTCGATCGAAACGCGCTCGCGGCCTTCGAGCTTTCGTAGAGCCTCCCCCGCGGCGTATTCACTGTCGGCGAGCCTCGACGAGATATACACGTGCCACGTGGGAAAGGAGCGATTCAACGAATCGATCCACTCACCAATGCCCGCCTCGCCCGTGTTGATTTCCTGTCCACCACCGACGAGACATACGATGACGGCCCAATCGCGATGACGGTCTAGGCAAGAGATTAAGAATTCTGGTTCAGATTGATCGAAGTCCGGATGATTTTTCTTCCGTCGCATGAAGTTCGACGTCTGGAGCAGATTCCATGCTCGTTGAGCTTCGTCAAAAAGCGCGACGTGTTCGACGGGAGCTCGATCAGGTTGGCTCAAGCAGTCATCACGGAAGTGATGGATGTTCTGAATGAACGTTTTAACTTCACTCAACACGCTACTCTTCGTCACGCGCTGGCCGCGCTCTTGCTCGTTCCGAACCTTGTCCCGCGCCAGCGCTTCGCGAAGGATCTCGACCAATGGACCGTTGCCGGACAGAAATACGCTGTACAACTCTGCATCATGATCAAAGTTCTTGGTCGCGATATTCAGCCCAACCAGCGTCTTCCCCGCACCGGGCACACCAG
This sequence comes from Phycisphaerae bacterium, assembly GCA_025924315.1. Taxonomy (GTDB): domain Bacteria; phylum Planctomycetota; class Phycisphaerae; order Tepidisphaerales; family Tepidisphaeraceae; genus JAICIO01. Next base: position 1,694 of record JAICIO010000152.1, on the reverse strand, counting down.
TAACGAAGCAAATCGATTTCCGCTGTTGCTCCTTCGAGGAGCGGATGATCCTCATCAACGTGTCGGAGGTTTCTCGTAAGTTGATTGCCGCTGCATCGCTGCGTGAGATCTCTTCAACATTGTGACCGCTGTAGAGCGCGGTCGCGGCCTCGATCATTGTGGGTGTCGGTCGATATCGGGCCTGCCGCCACGCGTCTGGGTCGATCATCGTGCCCGCGCATTGACGCAAAGTGATAGAGATTGCCTCGGCGAGCGATTCGGGCGTAGCACGGATCGGCTCAAGGGTTCGATCATTCGCGGTTGAGAAGCGCGCTTCAATTGACGTCGCACCTGCGCGAGTTGCGACGAGAATTGGTGCAACAAACGCATCGTGCGTGTTCTCGTGAAAATTCTTCAGATCCAGGGCGTAATCCCACACTTGATCGAGCGCCGATGCAGTGAAGTCGCGCTCGCCGACTTTGAACTCGACAACGAACACGATCGCGTCGATTAAAAGAACGACATCGACACGTTTCCCGACCCGTGGAATCGTGTATTCGAAGATGATGCTGCCGCGATCACGGAAGCGGGTTAGCGATCGTTGCAATATCGTGATCTGTTCGCGCCATGCGTCACGCTGCGCAATCTCAATGGACGCCCCACCTGTGCTAGCCTGAAAGATGGCGCCCAGCACTTCGTGCGGCGAAGCATCGAGGAAGCTTGCAATTGGAGCGAAGTAAAAATCGCGTTGCATGCGCCCCTAGGACTCCTGGAGTTCACAATCGTCTCAAAGCTGGCGAGAGAATACCGCATTTCGCACCTCGCCCCCAGAGGGCATCGTCGTTATTGGCCCCGCCCGCGCAGTCGGGATAACCGGTGCGCTGAAGCGCACCCTACGAATCGATCGATTTGTCGCGAGCTTGTGCGGGAGAAGTCTCGGGGGCGGTGCGCCGATGATTACGACATATGTTACTGCGCAATGGGGAAGTCTCTGCGCCGAAGGCGCTCACTTCGTCTTGTAACCTCGTTCTGATCTCGCGGCCGTCGGTGAATACTGCGGACGACTTCGCGGAGCTGGCTCGGTTTATTCGCCAGGCGGATGCGCGGGTGCATCCGATCGTGCTTGATGATCGGGAGCATAAGGTTCGAAGACAATTTCTGCGGTTGCGGCGGACGATGTTGTTTTCGCCGGCACAGGTCGCGAACTTTCGGTTGCGGCGAGGGATCGCGTGGCAGGGGAATCCGATGAGCAAGTCGGAGGAGATGGAGCGGCTGGTGGCGGCGGGGATTTCGATTCCGCCTTATGAGCTGCTCACCGAATCGGAACAGACGAAGGATTTGTCGCATCTCGGCGAATATGTGGTGACGAAGCCCGCCCGCGGCGGGCGCGGAGCGAATGTGCTGCTTCAGCGCGCCAGCAAAGTGAAATGGGCGCCGCAGGAAACGCGCATCGCGGGGAAGAGCCGGATTCTCGTCGCGCAGAAATTCATCTGGACCGGGCCCTTTGCGACGAGCTATCGCGTGACCTCTCTCTTTGGAGAGTGCCTCTGGTCAGAACAGGTTCAAGCGGGTCCGAACCGTACACCGCAGATCGACAAGGGCAAAGGCGTCAGCGGAACGATCGTGTCCAGTTCGAAGGATTGCGTTTACAAACTGAACTACGACGAAGAGATCATCCAATTCGGCCTCGCCGCCCATCGCGCGTTCCCGAAAAT
>JAICIO010000151.1 GCA_025924315.1 Phycisphaerae bacterium | reverse complement strand
CCGGGCGGCATCGCGACGCGCGAGCGCAACCCCCGAAAATGCCGCCCGGCGCTAAAGCTCTGGGCGGCCGTGAAGCTTCTGCAGCGTTTTCTCCGAATTCACAAAAAACGCCCATTTTTCCGCCGACTTTCGCACTACCGCCTGCTACGCTACCCCGTGACACGGACGTCCTCGTCCGTGCCGTCGCGCGAGCGCATTCCCTGCTCGCCACCCCATTCCCACCTCTTCTCCCGAAAGGAGCCCACCATGCCGCGTCGCAAGTATTCCCGGATCTCGGAGAAAAAGCGTCTCGCCAATCAGCGCAACGCGAAAAAGTCCACTGGACCGAGAACCCTCAAGGGAAAGAAGCGTTCGTCGATGAACGCCATCACCCACGGCGTCTTCTGTCAGGAAGTTTGCATCCTCAAAGAAGATCGTCCGCTGTTCGTCGAACTGCGGCGTGAGTTCATCGGCACGCTCAAGCCACAGAATCTTCTCGAGCTATCGTTCGTCGATGCGATCATCGAAACCCACTGGAAGCTTCGGCGGATGCGAATCACCGAGGCGCTTGCGCACGAGCACGAGCTGCGCGAACATCTCAAAGAGGAAAAGAAAGATTTCGACAAGGAGATGCAAAGCAAGTCGGATCCCGATTACTGCGCCGTTGTCGCGGCGATGAAAATGATGGACCGCGAGCCGGACAATCTCGAGAAATACACGCGCCTGCAGCAGCGGCTGCAGAGCATGATCCATCGAAACCTCAAGGAGCTGCGATTGTTTCGCGAGAACCAGAAGGAACTCGACGCGCTGCCGCCGTCGCCGTTTGAGAAGACCGTGGATGAAGTGAAGTACGGGATCGAGGATGGAAAGACGCTGGAGGAGATCTACAACGGCCCGGCGAAGGACAAGGCGGAGCCACCGGTGAGGCAGGAAGAGGAGGAAGTCGAGGAAGAGGAAGTTGACGATCGTGACGAATCGGCGGAACGAAGCCAAACTTCGGCCGACGGTTCACCCTCATCCCAACCTTCTCCCTTGGAGGGAGAAGGAGTGAAGGCGGCGGAGGTTGCGCCGTCAATTGAACCCGCGCCATCAACCGAACCCGCGCCGTCAACGGCGGTCAACCCGCCTGTTCCACCGAGTGTTCCAGCGAAAATACAAAACGAACCCACCGTGGTTCCAACTCGTGTCGCCGTCAGGCCTTCGCGACCGAATGGTCCGTTCCAGCGGCCACCTACCTGGCGATACTACTAGATCCAACTAGTGCGAATTGCTCTCGGGAACGGGGGCGGGACGTTGCGGCGGCTTCGGTGGAGCGGCCGGACCACGGGCGGCGGCTTCGTGCATGTTCTTGCCGGAGGTGATTCCGCGCAGCGACATGCCCAGTGCCTCGGGGTTCGTCGCGTTGTGCATTGCCTCGCTGTGGCTGATCAGCTCCGCCCGGTACATCTGCAGCAGGTCCTGGTCGAACGTCTGCTGACCCGCCCCGCCGGACTTCATGTAATCGCCGAGCTCGAGCGCGCGGCCTTCGAGGATGTACTTCGTCGGCACCGGCCCGCCGCGCAAAATCTCCGCGGCCGGTCGTCGCGAGCCATCGCGACAAATCAAAAGCCGCTGCGAGATGATCGCCTCAAGATTGCCCGCGAGCTGCGTGAGGAGAAGCTTGTGCTCGGACGGTGGAAACATCGCGATGATGCGCTCGATCGTCTGCGGAGCGCTCGCCGAGTGCACGGTCGAGAAAACCTGGTGCCCGGTGTCGGCGGCGCGAAGCGCGATGCGCAGTGTGTCCATGTCGCGCAGTTCGCCGACGAGCACGACGTCCGGATCCTGTCGCAACGCCTGCCGCAATGCCTGCTCGAAGCTCGGCGTGTCCGATCCGACTTCGAGCTGCGCGATGAACGATTGCTTGGGCGTGTGCAGGTATTCGACCGGGTCTTCGATCGTGATGATCTTCCGCGGATGGGTGTGGTTGATGAGCTGGATCATCGCCGCGAGCGTGGTCGATTTGCCCGAGCCGGTCGTGCCGGTAACGAGGGTGAGCCCGCGGCCGGAGAGCGCGATTTCGTTCACGACCGGCGGAATGTGCAGCTCTTCGATCGAACGGATCTTGCTCTTGATGATGCGCATCGAGATGCCGGCGTTGCCGAGCTGTCGATATGCGCTGCATCGGAAGCGCGCGAGGTTCGGCGCGGCATAAGAGAAGTCGAGACCGGCGGCGAGGCGATCTTCAAGGTTGTCGGTCAATCGCGGCGGCGCGATGTACATGATGAACTCGCGCAACTGCTGGTCGGTGACAGGAGGCACGTTCGCGGCGCGAAGGATTCCACCGATGCGCAAGTTCGGCGGCATGCCTGACTGCATGTGAATGTCGGATGCGTCGTGTTCAACCGCGAAGTGCAGCAGGCTGCCGAAATCCATAGTGGCCTTTCCCCGAGAGAATTCGAGAGGCGAGAACGAGCAGAGCATACGGAGGGAGGTGAGGCGAGCCAAGAACTTTCTGGGAGAGAAGCCAGGAGCCAGAAGCCAGAAGACAGTTTTATTGGTCTCAAAGTCGCGCGAGCCATGCGTGATTCGGGTGGATCATCTCGATCGACGAGTGAAGCCATCGGCGCTGGTCACTCGTCAGCAACGGGAGGATCAGATCGAAATCGCGCTGGTCTTTCTCCCGCACGTACTTCGCCTTGTAGAGAAGCTGCATGACGGGCGCGATGACGGGAATGTCGCCGGGAGCGGTGACGATCGCTTCACGGATCGGGGCACCGATCCGATTATCGCGCCGACAGAGGAAGTTGCCGTGGTCGTCGCGATCGTTGAGGAAAAACTCGACTTCTTCTTCCGTCGATTCGTCGAGCGCTTTGAGCTGAAACAGCGGGAGTTCGAGGCGCTCATGCGGCGGCCAGGGTTGCCACGCATGATCGACGGCCTTCTCCCATTTTCGCTCTGGAAAGATCGATCGCAGCTTCGATTGATCGTCGCGCCAGATCCCGATCTCGAGATCGCCGTGCGATCGCGTGATACGGCCGAGATAGAGATCGATCGCCCAGCCACCCGCGATCCACCATTGGGCGGGGAATGCGCGCATGCGCGCGATCACGTTCAAGACTTCATTATGAGAGACGGCTTGCTTCATACCGCATGTAGGGTCCGCTTCAGCGGACCGGTTATTCCTTCGCTCGAAAGAGAAATAACCGGTCCGCTGAAGCGGACCCTACGAGAGACTATAAACACTGACGCGCGGAATGTTGTTGTGTATGACCGCGAGGTGCTTCATGTCGTTCGACACAACCGCGGATTGGACTGCGTCCGCTGGCTTCACGTCGGCCTGCTTCGTGAAGCCACTCTTCTCGTCGCGATAGATGCTGACGCCATGAAGGCCCTGATTCACGATGATCGTTTTACCATCAGTGCCGACGACGAAGTCGCGCACCGGGATCGAGAGCTGCTGCAGGGGCGAGAACTTTTTGCCGTCGTACGCGAACGTCGCGAGGTAACCCATTCCGCCGATGAGAAGTTTTCTGCCCTCGTCGATGAACTCGATCTGGCTCGCGTTACGCTCTTTGTGGGCGATCTTACTGGCCTTTCCGAACTTCGTTGGCGTGAAGCGATGAGCGGTGAACGTTCCGTAGTTGTCGCCATAGACGATGAGCGGCTCGCTCGGATGGGCGGCGAAGCAGAGAGCCTGCTTGCCGCGGGGTTTGGTTTTGTCGAGCCGCGTGAGTGTGTTGCCCTCGCGGGCGAAGAGCTGCATCGCGTTCGATTTGAAGCCGATGATCGCGCCGCTAGGAACGTGGAGCATGGGGACGTTGTAGTTGGGGCCGAAGACGAGCATCCGGAGAATGTCGGCATCGAATCCTTCGTAAGCGGCGCGGTCGAGGAAGCGGAAGCCGTGCCTAGACTGCGAGAGGAATTCATCTGCCAGCGCGTCGGAAATCGGAAGGTTGAATGCGGACTTGTGGGCCACCCTCGCCTCGATGCGCGTGGCGCTGGCTGGCTTCGCGATCGATATGCTATACGCGGATTTCTGATCACCGGTAATGACGGCGCTCGTCCGGTTCGAATGCCAGAGCCACTGCAATTGCGGATCGAGGCTCACGTCGATTGTGCCGAGAAGCATAATGTTCATTTCGGCCTTTTTTCCGCCATTTCCGAGATATTTCGCGGCGTCAACCTTGCAGCGCAGGCACAGCTCGCGGAAGACCGCTTCGCGCTCGACGCCTTCGGAGTGGAACTTGAGGAAGAACGGCCGATGGTTCCAGTCGAACGCTTCGGTCGACACGCCGTGAATGTAGAAGAGCAGCGCCGCGAAGTGAACAGCGGCCTCACCGTCGCGCTCGAGCGCGCCTTTGAAGAGCGCATCGACCACCGCAGGCGGATGGAATTCCTCCGCCTCGTCGATGGCCTGGCTGAGGCCCCCGAAGAGGTTGTCGGACTGGAGAGTCTTGATCAGCAGCCGCTCGCGATCCTTTGGGTCGACTTCATCCGCGGCGTAGTTCATGGCGGTCTGACGGATCTGCGGATCACGATGCTTGAGCGCGTCGATGACGACCGTTCGCGCGGTAGGCGAATCGATGTGGGCGAGTGCTTCGATATCGCGCCAATCGCGCGGGGAATGGTCGATCAAGACTTTCTCGGCCGTCTTGAGATCAGTCTCGTTCAGCTGCTTGAGCGCATCGACGTCGTAACCTTCGCCATCGTGCCACTTCTCGTACGTGATGGTCATACTCGCGAGGAAGCGTTTGAGGGGATCGGAGACGGCTTCGACCGAACCGCTAAGCCGCGAAGCGGCAGAGAGAGCCGGGGGCAATTGTGCGGCAGCAGCGCGCTCTCGTGCGCGCTCTTCGTCGCGCTCGTGGATCTCCTTCATGCGTTTGATGTGCGCTTCGGTCGGATTCGGCGGGCCCACGAGCGGCGCGAACTTCATCGGCTTGAACTTCGCCGCCGCGACGGAGAACGATTCGTCCGGCACGTAATACTCATAGATCATCGGGTCGCGATCGAGCAGCTCGCGGTAGAGCACGTCCTTCGGTGGATGGTCCTGCGTTGTGCGAAATGGCGCCTTGAAGATGAACGCAACTTTACCGGCGTGTTCGTCGCGGCCGATTTCCACTTCGATGATCTCGTGACCCGCGGCGAGCTCGGCATCAACGAGCGCGCGGAGCGGCGCCGGGAGCCGCGGAAGATGCTCTGCAATCTTGTCGGCGAGGAGCATAGCCGCGGGAATGATACCGACGGGCTGTTGGGCAAATCCAAACCTTGCATGGGAGAATCACATGGGCCCCACGAACGGCGGAAGATTAATGCGGATGCGGCACGTGCCGCTTTTATCGGCAAGAAAGAACAGTTTCGTGTTGACACGAGCGTCCGAGCGGCGGACGATTTGAACGCATGCGATTGTGGGGCGTGTAGCATTCGGTCACGCGCTTCGTATCCGTTCATATCTTTGTAGACCGTGGGAGGAACAGGAGAAATGAAGCCGCTACGCTCTCTGTCTCGTTGCATCGCTGCAGCAGCAGTGCTTTCGTTTCCCATCGCGGCGAGGGCAACGCTCCTCGTGTACGAAGACTTCAACTATACGGCCGGGTCGAATGCCTTGCCGGGCAAGAACGGGGGAATTGGCTACAGCGCGGCATACCCGACGGGTACCAGCAACAACGCGGACGTCCTCGCCGGCAGCTTTAACTATACCGACGCGGATGGAAAACAGCTGGTCACTTCGGGCAACCGCGCGTTCATGGATTCAACCACCGTCGGCAATCCCGACGGCACAGCAGTGTCGATTGCGCCGAACCGAAATCTGAACACGGCGAACTTTTCCTCGCTCACCGATGGTCCGCTGTTCGTGTCCTTCATGGGACAGCAGACGGCTGGAGATCTGCGCGACGTAACGGTCGCGCTGTTTGTCTCCACGCCCAACGATCCGAATGGGATCAACACGCAGGAGCGACTTTCCATCGGTCACGGCAACCCATCCGCCGCGGGCGCCAACGATGGCAATGCCAATTGGGGCGCGTACGCCGACGCTGTTGGTCAGAACGGCGCCTACAGCAATGTTCCCGCGACGACGCTCAGCCTCATCGTGGTGCGCATCGATCTGAACATCGGCGGGGGCACGCTCGATAGCTTCAAAGTCTACGTCAATCCAACTCTCGGGGCCGAGCCCGCTGTCGCGGACGCTTCGAGCAGCGCGTACAACTTCCTGACGAGCCTCAGCGAAATTAACCGCGTGCGGATGCGAGCCGGCGGATCGAGTAACTCCACGAGCGGTCTAAACCTCGGCGCCAGCCAGTTGGCAGTCGATGAAATCCGCATCGGCACGACGTATGCTGACGTCACGCCGTTCACCGTGCCCGAACCAACCTCGTCGCTGCTGTTTGGGATCGGAGCGACGTACTTCGCACTTGGTCGGCGACGCACACAGCGCGCTGGTGGTTGACGGCAGCATTGGAGGCGACCTTCGCGATCGTGTGCGCTCTAGAACGCGGCTTCTCTTCCCCCGGCGTCGAGGCTGATCGGCCTACTCAAGCTCCGCGATCGCCTCACATTCCCTTCCACGATCGCCCTACATTCGCTTTCGTTTCCCAAGCTGGCCGGGTGATGCCCTAACAACCTGCGGACATTGGCTGAAATGGCTGTGAAAATGCTTGCAATAGGTTTGGGCAGGAATAGTGTATACCGTGCAGGTCTATGCCTGCGAGGCAGTTCTTGCGAGCTTATTCTTTGGGCTTGGTTGGGGTGGTGCGAGAGGAGAAATTGTATGCGGACTCGTTTTGTTTCGGCGCTCATCGCCGTTGTCACCTGCATCCTTGTCCCGACCAGCGCGCGGGCGGTTGTGAACGGCACCTGGGCCGGCACGAACAATCCTTGGAGCACGGTGGGACCCACCGGATGGACGAACGGCGTGATGCCCAATGGTGTGGGCGATACCGCGACGGACTCGGTCGGCGCGAGCGTCACGATCCCAATCGATGTGTCCGGCGGCGTGACCGTCGGCATGATCAAGGCGGATTTCACCACGAACAACTCGATGCAGGTCACGCCGACCAACAACCTGACGATGAATCAGGACGGGGCCGGCGCAGGCAGCGCCTCGATCATTAATAACATTCAGTCCGCGACCACCCCGTCAAATCCGTCAATCTTTATCAATGCCGGCGCCTTCACACTGGCGGACAATTTGTTTCTCAGCAATACCAGCAACTCCGCGCGGACCAGTGGCTCGATCCGGATGAGAGCCACGATCACTGGTGCCGGCAATATCTGGATCGAAAACGTCAGCAATGACCCGGGCCACGGCCAAGTCACATTTGAAGCCGGCGGCAACTTCAGCGGGAACACAACGATCGCAAGCGGCGCGGCAACCTACACTCGCGGAGACGCCTTCGGCCCGAATCCCGCCAACGTTGTCACGATCGGCGCCGCGGGAAAAGGCTCGGCGCAGCTGGTCTTCGTCGGTGGAAGTTTCGGCGCCATGGAGAATAACTTCGTGGTCGCCGCAGGGAGCGGCGGAACGCTGCAGCTTGGCATTTCCTCGGCCGTAACCGGGCCGGTGCAGTTCAAATCCAGTAATACCGGTTCGTCCTTCACGCTTAACGGCGATCTGATCCTGAACAATCCCTCGACCCAATTGCTCACCATCGGCGACCCGATGACCGGCGCCGGCAAAGTGACCAAGACCGGAACTGGCGCCTTGCGCGTGCTCGAAAGCAACACGTATCAGGGCGGAACGATTGTGGACGGCGGGAGCATGGCGGTCGGCAATGCGTCGCTCGACTTCAACGGCTTCGGCACCTACCAGGCGAGCTTTGGAAAGCTGGGCACCGGCGACGTCTCCGTCACCAGCAATGCAACATTCCTCGAGATCGAGTCGGATGTGGTTGATGCGATCGCGGATAGCGCCAACGTGAACCTCGCCGGAGGTGGCAGCGCGGGCGTCGCCGACAACGGCTACATGAAGCTCGACGGCGCGGTGAACGAAACCGTCAACACACTGATCCTCGGCGGCCTGGCTCAGCTGCCGGGCACATACGGAAGCTCGGCCAGCAGCGCGACCTTCAAGAACGACGAGTACTTCTCCGGCACCGGCATCCTCACGGTCACGTCGGCGGTACCCGAGCCCGCATCGCTCTCGATCTTCGGCATCGCCGCGATGGGATTGCTCCGTCGGCGACGCCGGTAGGCTCCGTCGAATTTGTAGGGTCCGCTTCAGCGGACCGGTTATTTGTCGTGCTCAAGCGGACGGAGTAACCGGTCCGCTAAAGCGGACCCTACGGAGGGATGAAGCACATCGTTAGTTGACGATTTCTTCGCTCATCCCAATCGCCGTGGGAACAACCTCCTGCGGCGAGGGCATCGGTGTCGGGGGAATGTAGTACTCGTCCCCGCCTAGCGCTTTCCAGTGACGCAGGACGATATACGTGATCAGCGCGCCCGCGCCTGACCACACGGCACACCACATGAACGTCCAGCGGTAATCATTCTTCATCACGTCGAGCAACACGCCGCAGAGATACGGGGCCAGGATCGTAGCAAGCGCATTGAACATCGCATTGGCCGAGCAGAACTGCCCGTAGCGTTCGCGCGGCAGAAGTCTCGGCAGCATGCTCGCATTTCCACCGGCGTAGACGCCTTGCGCGATCGAGAACGTGATCATCACGATGAGAAAGGAGTGGGCGTCATGCGTAAAAAAGAAGCTCAGGAACCCTGTCACGCACATCACGACGAACCCCGCCAGCACCACGCGCAGCGGATGCAATCGGTCCACGATCGGTCCGAGCACGAAGAACATCGGAATGATGATCATCTGCCCCCAGGAGAGCACCTTGCCAAACGCGTCGCGCGACATCTTCAGGTTGTTCGTCGCGTAGAAGATCACGAACGTGTTGAACGGCACCCACGCGCTGTAGAAGAGCGCGTTGATGCCGAAGAGCTTCAGATAAAACGGCAGCGAGAAGCACTCTCGCATGTAGCCTTTGATCACGCCGATGCGGCTCTGCTTCGCCGCGAGCGGCTCAGGCGGCGGATACTCGCCTTCGCGCACGCGCCACACGAGCAGCAGAAACGCGACGAGATACAGCACGCCGGTACCCACATAGATCGCGCCCGAATGCTTGTCGGAATAGCCCAGAATCCAGCGGTTAAACACGATCCCCGCGCACGCGCCCACCACACGGAACCAGCACGTAAATGTTCCCATCACCGTCTGCGGGATCACGTCGACGAAAAGGTAATAGTAAACCGATTGGATGAAGAGGTTGAAGAAGGTGAAGCAGATGGTGAGCACGCCGATGAGCGCGACCGCCAGTTGTGTTTCAGTCATCGCATGCGCGATCGGCGCGATCCTCGAATGAATTGCATGCGCGAAGTTCGGCGAGAAGCCGACGAGGATCAGGCACAGCGCAACCAGCGGCGTCGGCCAAAGCAAAAACGGCATGCGTCGCCCGAGCCGCCCGCGATGCCGATCACTCGCGGTGCTGATGACCGGGTTCATCACGAAGTTCATCCCCGCGGGGATGCTGCCCACGAGAAGCCCGATCACCGCGCTGCTCGTTCCGTACGCCTTCAGCTGAAGCGGCACGAGCCGCGGGATCACCGCTTCCATCACCTGCAGGCAGAAGTCGCCCCACAGCATCCAGATGAAAACATTGACCAGCGCCGCCCGCGTGTAAACGAGCGAACCCACGCGCCAGGTCTTGTGCCCTGTGGTAATCGGCTGTTCGATCGAGGGATCGGTCATCACGTCGTTCCGCCCGCCCAACAAAAAAGGCCCCAAACACGGGGCCATCATACAAAGGAGTAACAGGCCCGGAATGATACTAAGGTCACCACATCCCGTCTAACGCGATGATCTTGGGGGGTATCCGATTCATGCGTGCCACCGCTGGCATGAGCAAAGACATGGTCTGCTTCCCAAGGCTCTCCCGCCTCGATGCGTCCGCCGCAGACATGGCATCGTCCCGCCGTTTTGGAGAAGACCTCATCTCGCTCGGCTTTCGAAAGTGATTGCCTCTTCCGCGCAGATGCTTTCAATGCTGCCTTCTTTTCGTACCGTGCTTCCTTTAGTGATTTGAAAAGATCTGCGAAGGCTTCCGGGTCTTTGGGTATGAGCTGATTGTCCATGGTGACTCCAGTGGATGGTGACTCCGATGATCGCCGCAGCCGCAATCAATGCTCCTTGCAGCAGCAGCCTTCACGGATAACACGCTAGTCAGTGGATCATCCGGAAGCTATTCCGAGCAATGTCCCGGAGCGCAGAGCACGCCGCAGACAATCCGTGTAGGATTCCACCGCCCATAAAACAAATCACGCCGTATATCGTGACTGTGAATGCGCCGAGCGCACCCATGCTGCTCTCTTTCGTGACCGTCATGAAGATCGCGGCGAGAATTGCCAATCCACCGAGCAGGTAATAGAGGGCCGCAAAAGCGCCGAGCACCGCGCGGGCGATCTTCAATCCACCGTAATCCGGAATGGGAGTGTGGGACGGCCGGCTTTGATAAGGAACGACAGGGGGAGGCGTGAAATCTATTTTCGGCTCTGCATTCCGCGGCTCGCCCACAAGATCATCAAGTTTTTCGGCGTCCGTCTTCACGGCTGATTCATGGACAGCAGATACAAGTAAACCCTGCTTCCTCGCCTTGTACTCCGCCTCTATTCGATCTATGGCATCGACCTGGATAACGCGTTCGTTTCCGGTGCGCGCGTCGGCCCCTTCAACGTTCCATCGCATTGGTAATCCCCACGAAGAAATGAAAGAGGGCCGCAACCAGCGGCCCAGCTCCGTCCAAAAGGCCAATTAAACAGGAGCGAGAGCAGCTTAGACAGTGAAGCCAATTGGTCCCAAATTTCTCTGGTATACGCGACAGCGGAACAAAGCAATTGCTCGCGCTCGTGTAGCTTGCGGCTTGTGGGTGCGGAGTGCAGAAGTGTGACGCATAAGAAACCGAAAATTGCATACGATTTGATCGCGCGAGCTGCCGCGGGCTGCGCGTCTGCCTTCCTGCAATTTTTTCAAAAAATATCTTTAAAACGGCTCCTCGCATCAGTAGCTTATCCCCGTTCACGTCAATCGACGGGGAAAACTACTCGGCAAAAGATTACTTGCACTGCGGCAATCGCACGCAGAATTCGTCCCGCATGGACGCGGAAGGAATGGTCAGAAATGGATTTCCTACCACCTCGCTCGCAGAGGCAACTCACTCGCCTTATCGTTTCAAGTGATTTTCAGTTCCAGTATCTCATCGAGCCGCTCGAGCAACGCACACTGCTGACAGCGACCTCCACTCCGCAACTCGTATCCGTAGCGTCCGGATCGCCCGCGCGAAAGCCCGATATCGAGTTCGCGCCACTCGATGCAAGTACGGAGGCTCCAACCGTGACCATCTCCGGTGACGAGAACGGAGGCGGCAAGCTTCACCACGCTGACGGAGATCAATGGTTTTGGCGGTCACCCAATCAGGTTTTGTACTTCCACATCTCGATCGTCGACGGCCCGATGCTGGATGCGTGGAATAAGAGCGATACGGTCGATGGGGAATGGCACGAGCGAGCTTTTGCTCCCGAGGATCTGGAGATCGGACATTGGTGGGACGATAGCCTCGGACATACGTGGTCGTCGTTTGATATGCACTGGGGGAACCCCGACGAACCGTACTGGAAGAATGATACCGCGACAGTTCACATAAACCTGCAGCCGGCAAATTCAGATTCACCTTTCGACGGTTGGGACGGACAGCTGGAAGAGGATCCGGGGATTACAGACCTGAACGGGAATGGGATTCCCGATCGAATGGAGCCTGACCCCAACAACCCCAACCCCCCGCCTCCCGACCCGACCGATATTACCGACCCGAACAATCCGATTGGCAACTATGACCCATCCGACGATCCAATTGAATCTCAAACGGGGGATGGAGGCGGTGAGATCGGCGATCAAGTCTCACTCGAAGGCCACAACGGCTCAGTTGACATTCACGGCGTTCCCATTCCGGAACCGAGCCCTACCGGCGAAGGCGAATCCGATCGTCTTCCCAACATGGCCAAGATCGATGCGTTCAGCCTGTCGCCATCGTTCAGCACGACCGACGTAGGCGTGCCGATGCCGGGCGATGAGCTACTGATGGAATTTCGTCGCACATTGAGCACCGGCCTGGACGTTTATCACCCCTTCAGCACCGCACCCAATATCGATAAGCACTTCGCAGGCGAAACGATCCTGGGATCTGCGTGGCGCACGAATATCGGTTCCCATGTAACGATATCGTTTAATCCGAGCCCAGCTCCCGGAGAGCCGGGGTATCGCGCCACGGTTTATGACGAGATCGGGAATCCAATCAGCTATTACTCAAACGATGACGCTGTCTACAAATCCGACGTTCGAAGCTCGTTTACCAACATGGCGCTCAGGGCGAAATTGG
>JAICIO010000150.1 GCA_025924315.1 Phycisphaerae bacterium | reverse complement strand
GAACGTGTGCGTCCGCGCATTTGTCGGCCCGCCACTACCCGCGACGGCGCCAGACTTATCCTGCATGAAGTAACTCGGAATGAAGCTCACCGTCGGCAGAAATCCCGCGATGGCGCGGCGCTTCGCGATGATCGCCTGCAGATAATCTTCACCGGAGATGTTGAGCCGCTCATTGTTCGTGTTCGCGATGCGCAGCGCGGATTCGAGCGATAGCGGCTCGTTCGCCGCCGGAAGCTGCGCGAGCGGCGGCAGGTTCTTCTCGATCTCCTGCCGATAGGTCGCGATTTCTTTTTTCTGATCGACCTGGCATCCCGCGACCATCAACGCGAGCATTGCGAGTGCAAGGACATTTAGCCGTCGGACTTGCCGCGCGCGGAACCCGCGAAAATTAACGACGCCTCGCGCGGGCCGAGGCCCGCGGCTAAATGGATTCCAGATCAACGAAGCTTTCACTTGATTCCCCCGCGCACGAGGCCCTGCTTGAGCAATCTTAAAATCTGATTGGTTAGCACGTCGTCACTCAACTCCTTCGGCCCGAAATGCATCGCGGCGCGAAACATGCTTGGTATGAACGTCGCGGTCAGCTCCGGATGCGGATCGCACATCTCGCCCGCGCGAACCCCGCGACGAATCGTTTGCTCGAGCAAATCCGTCAGCTCTCTGCGCTGATCGGCTCGCTGTCGATCGAGCGGCACCGAACGCATCAGCTCGTACAGATTCGGATTACTCACAGCGAAATGCGACATCGCGGCAACAATCCGGCGGAGGCTCTCCCACGCCGATTCATTCTGTCCCGCCAACTCTTGGCGCAAAAGTTTGAGCACCGGCGCGAAGCTCTCGTAGACGATCGAAATGTATAGGTCGTCTTTGCTCTTGAAGTAAAGATACAGGGTCCCCTTACCGACCTTCGCCGCCGACGCGATGTCGTCGAGGCGGACCTTGTGGAAGGGCCGCGTCGCAAAAAGCTTCACCGCCGCCGCGGTGATCCCTGCGCGTTTTTGCTCGTCGAGTCGCTGCATAAATGAAGCCAGTCAAAACTGACCCGTCAGTATTGTAGGACAGCTCGAGACCTCGTCAAATAACCGAAGGAATTAGCCACAGAGGCACAGAGAGCGCCAAGAAGAATTCGAACGTCGTTCTCTGTGCTCTCTATGCCTCTGTGGCTCTTAAATCGGTTCGGATAAGATGGCTCGCCTGAAACCAGGAGAAACATGAACGTCGTTATCCGTAAAACCAAAGACGAATCCGGCAAACAGGCCGCCATCGATGGTGCGAAAATTATCCGCGAGGCGATTAAGGCTCGCGGACATGCGAACATCATCGTCGCGACTGGCGCGTCGCAGTTTGAGATGCTCCAGCATCTCATCGCCGAGAAGGACATCGACTGGTCGAAGGTGACGGCGTTTCACCTCGATGAATATGTGGGCATGCCGATCACCCATCCCGCGTCGTTTCGCCTGTACCTTTGGCAGCGATTCGTCAGCAAGCTTCCGCTGCCGCTGAAGGCGTTCCATTACGTCGATGCCGAGAAAGATCCGCAGGGAACGTGCAAACGATTGGGCGAGCTGATCAAGCAGCATCCGATCGACGTGGCGTTCATCGGCATCGGCGAAAACGGTCATATCGCGTTCAACGATCCGCCCGCGGATTTCAAAACGGAAGACCCGTACCTCGTGGTGAACCTCGACGAAGCCTGCCGCAAACAGCAGATGGGCGAGGGCTGGTTTCCGACGATGAACGATGTGCCGAAGCAAGCGATCAGCATGAGCCCGCGGCAGATCATGAAGAGCAAAGCGATCATCTGCACGGTGCCGGATGAGCGCAAATCGACAGCGGTGAAGAACACGATGGACCGCGATGTCACGCCGGACGTCCCCGCGACGATCCTCAAGCAACACGCGAACTGCACGCTGTACCTCGACGAGCCGGCCGCGTCGAAACTCGATCGCAGTAAAGTGAAATCAGCCTGAACTTTTGCCACCGATGAGGCACCAATTTGCACCGATAAAGCACCATTTATAAATCGGTGTGCATCGGTGCCCCATCGGTGGCGAATTCTTTTGAGATGAGCAACTACTTTGATATCCAGGTCAACGGCTACGGCGGGGTCGACTTCAACCAGGACGACCTGACCGCCGACGATCTGCACAAAGCGTGCGCGCGGATGGAAGCCGACGGCGCAAGCGGCTTCCTCGCGACGATCATCACGGAAGATCTTACGAAGATGTGCGCGCGGCTCGCCCGCTTAGCGGAACTGCGTGAGCATGATCCGCTCGCCAAGAAGCTGATCGCCGGCTTCCACATCGAAGGCCCCTTCATCAGCGACGTCGACGGCTACCGTGGCGCGCATCCGAAAGACGCCGTTCGTCCCGCGAATGTCGATGACGCCAAACGCATGCTCGACGCGGCCGCGGGGCTCACGAAGATCATCACGCTCTCGCCGGAGTGCGATCCGAATTTCGCGACGACGAAGTTTCTCGCGAAGCAGAACGTGACGATCTCCGCCGGGCATTGCAACCCGACGCTCGATCAGCTTCGCGGCGCGATCGACGCCGGCCTATCGATGTTCACGCACGTAGGCAACGGCTGTCCGATGCAGATGCACCGCCACGAGAACATCATTCAGCGGGCGCTGAGCCAGAGCGATCGCCTATGGCTCTGCTTCATTGCGGATGGTGTGCACGTGCCGTTCGTCGCACTGGGCAACTACCTTCGCGCCGCCACGATCGACCGCTGCATCGTCGTCACCGATGCAATCGCTCCTGCAAGCCTTGGGCCCGGCCGGTACAAGCTCGCGCGATGGGATTTGCTGATCGGTGAAGACATGGTCGCCAGAGCCCCAGACGGCTCGCATTTCGTCGGCGCCGCGATAACGATGGAACAAAGCGAAAAGAATCTGCGGGAGAAATTGAACTTAAGCGAAGTAGACGTTCAAAAGTTACTCTCAACAAACCCACGTCGCGCGATCGCGTCGTAGGGTCCGCTTCAGCGGACCGGTTATTCGCCGGTGCAAAACAGAAGTAACCGGTCCGCTGAAGCGGACCCTACAAGAGCATCTATGGCTGCGAAGCTATCGGAACTTCTCGCCGTCGCGACCGAGGCGGCTTACATCGCCGGTCGCCGCACGCTTGCGTATTTCAACACGCCGATCGATATCGACACGAAGGCAGATGAGACGCCTGTGACGATCGCGGATCGGGAGTCGGAGCATCTCATTCGGGCGCACATCGCGAAGTACTTCCCGTCGCACTCCGTGCTCGGCGAAGAGCATGGCTCGATCGAAGGCGACGCGGATTACAAGTGGATTATCGATCCGATCGACGGAACGAAGACTTTCGTGCAAGGCGTGCCGCTCTATGGCGTGATGATTGGCGTTGAAGTGAAAGGCGCTGCCAGCGTGGGCGTGATTTATCTGCCGGCGGTCGAGGAGATGGTGTGCGCGGCGCTCGGCGAAGGATGCTGGTGGAACGGCCGCCGGGCGCGCGTGACGAAGGTAAGCGAACTGAGCAAGGCGGCGCTGATGGTGAGCGACATGCGGATGGCGATGGAGCGCTCTACTGCCTTCGCGGCCCTTTCATCGAAGGCGCGACTCGTGCGGACTTGGGGCGACTGTTTCGGCTACGTCCTCGTCGCGACGGGCCGCGCGGATGTGATGGTGGATCCGAAATTATCGCCGTGGGATTGCGCGCCGCTTCCGCCGATCCTGTCGGAAGCGGGCGGTAAATTCACAAGCTGGCGCGGCGAGGCGTCGCACAATGTCAGCGACGGCTTCGCGACGAACGGGCTGCTGCACGAACAGGTGCTAAGCATCATCCGCCAGCACGAGAAGTGATTGAATCTACCCGTATGAGCAACTGGACCGAACATCTCGAGCTCGCGCGAGAGCACCACGAAGCGGGTCGGGTTGACGCGGCCGCGGCGATCTATCGTGAGGTGCTGGAGCATGAACCCAATCACGCCGACGCGTTGCATTGGTTGGGGCTGGCTGAGTTGCAGAATGGAAAGAGTGCGCTCGCCGCTGAGCTGATCGGCCGGGCCGTGATGGCAAATCCGAACGTTCCCGCCTATTGGCACAACTATGCTGAAGCACTGATTGCAACCAAAAAGATTCCCGAAGCGATTGAAGCGTTCCGCCGCGTGGTGGAATTGAATCCGACACAGGCTGAAGCGCATGCGGCGTTTGGACTGGCCCTGCGTCGCATGAACGACCAGGCGGGCGCGATTGATTCGCTGCGTGCGGCCGTGCAACACGGATTGCGTCGCGCGGAGATCCATCGCAATCTCGGCGAAGCGCTCGCGATGGTCGGCAAAGGCGAAGAGGCGCTGGCCGCTTTTCGCGAGGCGCTCGCGATCGATCCCAACTCCGCCGCGACGCATCAAGCGATGGGCGTTCTCTTCGGGCAGACGGGCGCATTCGACCAATCGATTGCGCACCTCCAAAAAGCTCTGCAATTGCGACCGGATTACGCACAGGCGCACCGCGGGCTGGCGGCGGTTTACCAGCGCACGGGAAAGCTCGACGACGCCGCGCGAGAGTACGAAGCGGCGATCGCGGCCGACCCAACCATCCTCGATATCCGCATGGATTTCGCCGCACTACTTGAAATGCAATCGAAGCTCGACGCCGCCGCGGAGCAGTATCGTGAGATCCTTCGCAGGCGCCATTCGCCGGATGTGCAATACCACCTCGCGGCCATCACTCACGATCGCTTTGCCCCGGGCCGCTCGCCGGCTTCCTACGTCACGCGCTACTTCAACGATTACGCAAAGACGTTCGACGAGCACCTGCTCAAAAAGCTGAGCTATCGCGGTCCCGAACTGCTCTTCGATGCGGTCTGCGAAGTTCGCGGAGCGCTACTTCAGAAAATGGACATCCTCGACCTGGGTTGCGGCACGGGTCTATCCGGCGCCGCTTTCAAACGGCTCGCGAATACCCTCAGCGGAGTCGATCTCTCCGCGGCGATGATCGAACAGGCAAGGAAACGCAACATTTATGACCGCCTTGCCGTCGCAAACCTGCAGAGCGCGCTCATCTGGATCAAAGAGCAGTTCGACCTGGTGATCGCGTGCGATGTGCTCATTTACATCGGTGACGTCGTCCCGATCTTCGAAGCCGTGATTCCGCACCTGCGACCCCATGGGTATTTCGCGTTCACCATCGAGCTGGCGGATTGTAAGAATTACGAATTGCGTCCGACGCGCCGGTATGTGCATTCCGAGCGATACATCCGTGAGTTGGCGCAGCAGCACAAGCTGAATGTCGCCTACATGAAACAGGCCGTATTGCGCACCGAACACGAGCGGCCAGTGCAGGGACTCATCGTCGTGCTACAAAAGTGACGATATTCCGCATAGAATCCTGCGACTCCATGAAGTTTTCGCTCGATCATCTGGTCCTTCCTGAAGCCCCCGCTTCGCACGCGCGCAAGCCCGCGTGGCTCAAGATGAAAATGCCCGGCGGCGAGGGTTATTCGAAGCTGAAAAAGCTCGTCGACGATCAGAAGCTTCACACGGTTTGCCAAAGCGCGAAGTGCCCGAACATGGGCGAGTGCTGGAGCGCGGGCACGGCGACGCTGATGATCCTCGGCGACGTCTGCACGCGCAGCTGCGGATTCTGCCACATCGCAACGGGACGCCCGCCGACGCTCGATCTCGACGAGCCCCGTCGCGTCGGCGAAGCCGTCGCCACGATGAGCCTCAAACATTGCGTGATCACGAGTGTGAATCGCGATGAGCTTGCCGACGGCGGCGCCGAGGTGTGGGCGGAGACGATTCGCCAGATCCGGCTTCAATCTCGCGGCACCAACGTCGAAGTCCTGATCCCCGATTTCTGCGGCGACTGGGATGCGCTGCAAAAAGTTCTCGACGAGCGCCCCGAGATCCTCAACCACAACATCGAAACCGTCCCGCGGCTGTATTACAAAGTTCGGCCGCAGGCGAAATACCACCGCAGTCTCAAGCTCCTTCAAATCGCCAAGCAGCAAGGGCTCGTCAGTAAGACGGGCATGATGCTTGGCCTCGGCGAAACCGAAGACGAAATCGAAAGCGTCTTGAACGATCTCGTCGCCATCGGCTGCGAGATCCTGACGCTCGGCCAATACTTGCAGCCGACCACGAAGCATTTGCCGGTCGAGCGCTGGGTGCACCCCGACGAATTCGCGGAATGGAAACGAAGAGGCGAAGAAAAAGGCCTGCGTCACGTCGAAGCCGGGCCACTCGTCCGCAGTAGCTACCACGCCGAAAAACAAGTCCTGTCCCACGCCGCCGTTTCCTGAAACATATGTCGATCACCTTCGACCAATTCGCGCCGAAGGATGTTTCGGGCGTGGTGGCATTGCTGTCGTCGTGTATGCCGCGCGAAGGCATCGGGGAACAAAAGTTCGTTCGACAAGTGCTGCTCGACGCGAACTTTCGTCGCGAAGGTGCGTTCGTTGCGCGCGACGGCGATCGCGTCGTCGGCTTTATGCTCGCGATCGCGCGGCAGGTTCCGCTGGAAAATGCGCCGAGCGACGCCGAGCGCGGATATATCACGCTGTTTGGTGTGGCGCCGGAATATCAGCGCCAAGGGATCGCGTCGCAGATGCTCGAGCGGGCGGAGGCGTATCTCAAATCGCAAGGTCGTAAGCTGGTGATGATCTCGTCATACGCGCCGGGCTACTTCATTCCGGGCGTCGACGTGAACGCCTACCCCGCCGCCCTTTCGTTTCTGAAGAAGCACGGGTACTCAGAAGTCTATCGACCGCTCGCGATGGAGACGTCGCTGGGGCCGCGCGAGATTCCGGAGTTCGTCCGCGAGAAGCGGCGCGCGCTCGAAGGCGACGGCGTGACGATCGAGCCGTATCGCTATGAGCTGACGCTTCGGTTGCTTGAGTTCACCTCGAAGGAATTTCCGGGGGATTGGGTGCGTGTCGTTCGCGAGTGCATGTCGCGAATCACCTTGGGTGATTCGCCGACGCGATTGATCATCGCCCATCGAATGGGTGAAGTCGTTGGCTTCTCGCATCATGAGGCGGATCGATTTGGCCCGATCGGGGTGGCGGCGTCACAGCGCGGAGAAGGCTTGGGCCATGTGCTGATGTTTGAGACGCTTGCGGCGCAGAAGCGTGCGGGATTACAGGTCGCGTGGTTCTTGTGGTCGGACGATAAAACCGCCCAGCGCATCTACAACGTCGCAGGGTTCAAAGAAGTGAGGCGGTTCGCCCTGATGCGGAAAGAGACTTAGCCACCGATGAACACCGATTCGCACCGATGAGAATATTCATCCGTGTGCATCGGTGTTAATCGGTGGCTAATTTGATCCCTCTAGCTTGGTGGGAGCGCCGCAGCAGCCGGCGCATCCAAACTTCGCTTGCGCTTGCCGCCGGTCTTGTCTGCTTTTTCGGCTGCCTCATCTTTTGCCGCTTGCGTCCCGCGCGCCATCGCGATCACACCGGTGCGGGCGAGTTCTTTGATGCCGTACGGATTCAGCAGATCGATCAGCGCTTCGATCTTCTGCTCGGTGCCGGTCAGCTCGACGATCAGGCTGTTCTTCGCGATGTCGACGACCTTTCCGCGGAAGAGGTTCACAATCTCGATCACCTCCGCGCGCTTCTCCGGTCCGACGCCAACGCTGATCAGCGCGAGATCTCTCTCGATGTAAGCGGCTTCTTTGAAATCGCGAACCTTCACCACCGGCACGAGCTTGCCGAGCTGCTTGCGGACTTGTTCGAGCGTGTTTTCATCGGCGTCGACGACGACCGTCATGCGCGAAAGCTCCGGATTCTCCGTGCGTCCAACAACGAGCGAATCAATGTTGAATCCGCGCGCAGAGAACAGCCCCGCCACGAGCGAAAGGACGCCCGGTTCGTTCATCACCAACGCCGAAATCACGTGCCGCATCGCAAAGCTCCTGAGAATCGATCGAACCGAGGATTGTACGGCATCCGGTACGAGAGCTAAAGGGCAGCGAAATTCGCTTCATTCTGGTTGGTTTCTTCGACACGGACTGCGATGGAAGCATTATTATGACACGGGGCAACCCTCACCGGAGACACCATGTACCCGATCCTCGGCCTGGTCGTATTGGTCCTCGACGTCGTCGCGCTCATCAAGCTTTGGGGCGGCAGCTCTGACATGAATCACAAGCTGCTCTGGACAATTCTGATTCTGATTCTGCCCGTGATCGGAATGGTGCTGTACTTTGCGATCGGACAGAAGGCGTCGGATGCGAACGTATAATCGCGCGCGTACGAAAGCCCACGGATAGCTCTCCGTGGGTTTTTCATTTCATGCAGCTTGTGATTGAGGTGGTGCCGGAGGGAGATCAATGACCGTTTCACTCAACGGTCTCACTCGGTTAATCCCATCCAGCGCCGCTACCTTGTAGCACTCGGCCAGCGTCGGATAGTTGAAGACGGATTCGATGAAGTAATCGATTGGCAATCCGGCGGCCATCACGGTTTGGCCGATGTGGATCAATTCCGTCGCGCCTGTGCCGATCGCGTGGACTCCCAACAGTCTTCGGCTCTGCTGATGGAAGACCAGCTTGAGCATGCCGTGGGGGTCGGCGATCAACTGGCCTCGTGCAATCTCGCGGTATCGAGCGATGCCGACTTCGTACGGAATGCCCGATTGCGTCAGCGCCTGCTCCGTCTGACCGACCATGCTGATTTCGGGAATCGTGTAGATGCCGTAAGGAAACAGCGTCGCGGGCGGCTCGGCGATCTGGTGGAACATGTGGCTCGACGCCTGTCGCCCCTGCTCCATGCTGGTCGAGGCGAGCGCGGGGAAACCGATCACGTCGCCCGCCGCATAAATGTGTTCGACGGCGGTTTGATAGTATTCGTTGACCTTCAGGCGCCCGCGTTCGTCCGCCGTCAATCCTGCAGCTTGCAGATTGAGCCGCGCCGTCGCGCCTTGCCGGCCGATCGCGTACAGCAGCGTTTGGGCGGTGAGTTTCTTGTTGCTCGCCATCGTCGCTTCGACGTTATCGCCCTGGATTTCGATCTTCGCGACCGATTCGCCGAGGCGGAGACGTACGCCCATATCCCGCAAGCGGAACTGCAGATTCTCCGCGATCTCGTCGTCGATAAATTCCATCAGCCGCGGGCGCGACTCCACCAGCGTCACCTTCACGCCAACCGCGGCGAACATGCAGGCATATTCGGTGCCGATCACCCCGCCGCCGACGACGATCAGGCTCTTGGGCAACTCGCGCAGCTCAAGCAGCTCATTGCTGTCGATCACGCGATCGCGCGTGAAAGGCACATTCTTTGGCCGCGCTGGTTCCGTGCCTACCGCGATCAGGATGTGATGGGCCCGCAGATCGGTGAATTCGTCCTCGCCGCTGAGGCTCGTGCGCGTGACGCGGACCGTGTGCGAATCAAGAAACGAACCGTCGCCGAAGAACATCGTCACGCCGTTGCGATGCATTTGATTGCGGATGACGTCCACTTCCGTGCGCACGACGTGATTGCAGCGGTAAAGCAGGTCCGCCATCGTGATGTCGTGCTTCACGGTGTAGCTGTTGCCGTACACCTCGCGCACAGACATCCCCGTAAGATGCAGCACCGCTTCGCGAATCGCTTTCGATGGAATCGTTCCGGTGTGGATGCACACGCCACCGACGCTGTTTTGGCGGTCGATCAGCGCGACGCGCTTGCCGAGCTTGGCGGCGTTGAGCGCCGCCTTCTGCCCGCCGGGGCCAGATCCGATAATCACAAGATCAAAGTGCGCGTGCGACATACCTGTTGGAATGTATCGGTTGTAGCGGGCGATCGATTAACCAACGATTGTTCTCTTGTTGCACGAGCACGAACGCGCGTAAACCATCCCGCGACTTTGCGTTCCTTGCTCAGATGACCGCCGCGAGCGACCGATGTTACAGAGGCATCGACGATGGTGTCGTGCGGGTCGGTGGCGGAGACGAATGCGGTTCCAAAAAATCATTCACGTTATTCTCGGACTGGGCGCAGCGCTGGCGATTGGGCAGATCGTGCGCGCCGCCGTGGTTTTCTTTCCGAGCCAGGCGGACCTGATCAATTACGTCATCGCGCCGGCAGCGCTGTTCGGCGCACTCGTCTGCGTGTTACATTCGCTCGAGCGGTCATGGAAGCGTCCCGCCGACCAACTCCTTGAGATTCTCTCAAAGCAGCGCGCCGGCGCAGCAACGATCGAGCAACTTGACAGTGTGCCCAGCGGCGCGAAGCCACTCGCGGATCTCACGCGCGAGATTCTGATCGAGCTCCGACAGGAAAAGCAGAAAGTCGTGGAACTGCAACACGAGATGAACGACCGCATCGCGCATCGGACCGAGGCGCTCGAGCGCATGGTCGGCTCGCTGCGCCAGCAGGCGACGCGCGACGCGCTCACGGGACTCTACAATCGCCGCATGCTCGATCAGTACCTGCCGCAGCTCATCGAGACGTCGCGCGAATCAGGCAATGACCTTTGCGTGCTGACGATCGACGTCGACTACTTCAAGCAGCTCAACGACACGCTCGGCCACGCCGAAGGCGATTCACTGCTGCGTTCGATTGGCCAGCTGATCCGTTCGACGATTCGTCACAACGACGCGGCATTCCGCTGCGGTGGCGACGAATTCCTCATCGTCCTCCCCGGCACGGATCCGGACGCCGCACAAACGCTAGCCGATCGGTTGATCTCGCTCGTCGATGGTCTCACGCAAACGCTGCACATCAACCCGCGGCCGGGCTTGTCGATCGGCCAGGCGCGACTTTCGCGAATTTCCGACCCGACGCCCGATGCCCTGCTTTCCGAGGCCGACCGCGCCCTGTACGAAGAAAAATCGCGCCGCAAGCGCGAGCACCGCCAAGCCGCCCGCTCAAAAGTCCTCTCCGCGCCATAAGCCGCATCGCAGTCGCTTGGCGGTTTCGCAGATCAAAACTGCTCCCGCTTGAACTGCGGCGATCCCTCGCTACAATGCCCCGCTCTCAAAATTCAGAGGATTGACTCACATGGCGAAAGAATCTGCCCGCGAGCGGCGGGAAAAAAAAGAGCAGTTTCAAAGCTTTAACCGTCCCAAGCTGAAGATCACCCGAACTGCTGCTGACGGCACGGTTTACATCGACTACAAGGACACCGAGTCGCTGCGGAAGATGATCAGCGGCAACGGCAAGATCCTCTCCCGCAAGCGCACCGGCGCCAACGCGATGGAGCAGCGCATGATCGCCCGCGCGGTCAAGCGCGCCCGCTATATGGCTCTTCTGCCCTACGTCAGCTCCGGCGTCTAATCTGTCCGAAGTGATCGAAATACAAACGCTCGGTCATGAAGATGACCGAGCGTTTCTCTTTGCGCAAGAAGAAGGTCCCGAAGAATCGCTCTTCGGGACCTCAAGTGTTTGGCACAAAGTTCGTGCAATCAAGCACGTCCAACACTATTGATCAGCTGGTCTAGCAGGCCGATGTGCCGTTGCTGGGCGGGGATCAATTGGTTTTCGACCAGTTGCGCGGAGCTGACGTCGACGTCGTCCACGCCTTCCTGGTAATCCTTCAATCCGTGCTCTTCGCCCTCTTTCAGGCTCTTCAGGGCCGAAGCGTCGCCGAAAAGATTCATCGTTCCCTGGACGGCGGTAGCGAATCCACCCCAGGCGCCGGACGAATCCGACGGTTCACCGCCCAGCTCGCGAATGCGGTCACGCAGCGCCTGGGCGGCCCGCCCGTGGTCTTCCTGCATGTTGCGAAGCATATCGACGTTGGCGGTGACGTTTGCACGATCGACGACCTTGTCGATCGCCATCCGATACGTCTCCGCTGCCGAAATCTCGCCTCGAAGGAACGAATTCAATTGCCGAATCGCTTCATCTGAATTGGGCATGTTCAAATCGCGGGTGTTGCTCATCGTCATACAAATCTCCTTGTGTATGTCGGAAAGACTCCGAGCAACGGGCGTGCCCAGCAGGAAAGTTGTAGTTTTCGCTGTAAAACCGCCGAAAACCGGCCAAAGTGTCATAGAATAAAAGAAGGCTGCGACCGAAGTCGCAGCCTTTGCATTTTCCAGCCCACCCCGTTGACGAGATGCTCTTGCGAGCTTCACTGCGGTGGCGATTTACTTCTTGCCCAGTTACTTCTTACCAAGGATCGCATCCTTGGCCGCCTTGGCGACGCGGAACTTCACGCGCGTCTTGGCGGGAACCTTGATCGTCTGGCCCTTCTTCTCGCCGAACTGCATCACCATTTCGCGGGGCGCGCTCTTCGACAGAACGAGCTTGCCGATGCCCGGGATGGTGAACTGATTCTTGGCTTCCTTGCAGGCGAGGTTCGCCTGTTCGAGGAGGAACTGCGACGCCTGCTTCTTGCTGATTCCGACCTTCTCAGCCAGCTTCGAAGCGATTTCCGACTTGGTCATGGCCTTGGCCATAAAAACTGTCTCCTTTCCAGACATGTCGACTCAGATCGCGGTGCCATCCGCGAACGAGCGCACAGGAGGTGTGCCCTTCCTGCTACCCATCCCCGTGCCCTTTGATATCCCT
>JAICIO010000149.1 GCA_025924315.1 Phycisphaerae bacterium | reverse complement strand
TTAGGGGCGCTAATAATATGTTCCCATTTCT
This sequence comes from Phycisphaerae bacterium, assembly GCA_025924315.1. Classification (GTDB taxonomy): domain Bacteria; phylum Planctomycetota; class Phycisphaerae; order Tepidisphaerales; family Tepidisphaeraceae; genus JAICIO01. Next base: position 12,561 of record JAICIO010000149.1, on the reverse strand, counting down.
GGTTGGGGGCGCTCCCCCCCCCGGTTATTTCCCTTCTACTGCCAAAATACCGGGGGCGCTGACGCGCACCCTACAAGACATGATCAAGCAATCGCTTCAAGATAACTGGACGGTTCGCGCGACGGGCGATCTCGCGCAGGTTCCCGCACGCCTGCGCCGCGTGACGATCCCTGCGCGCGTCCCCGGCTGCATCCACACCGATCTTCTTCGCGCCGGCCTCATCCCCGATCCCTATCGCGATTTCAACGAGCACAAGCTGCAATGGATCGGCGAAACGGATTGGCAATACACGCTCGTCTTCGAAGCAAACGACGAGCTCTTCAAACACGAGCGGATCGACCTCGTCTGCGACGGCCTCGACACCGTCGCGACGATCGAACTGAACGGGCAGCACATCGCGAAAACCCAGAACATGTTTCGCGGATACCGCTTCGACATCCGCGGCGCCTTGAAACGCGGAAGTAACGAACTCTCGATCACCTTCGCCTCGCCCATCCGCTACGCCGAGAAAATGCGGGATACGCTCGGCGCACGACCTTATGTGGGCGGGCGATCCGGTCCGTTTCCCTTCATCCGCAAGATGGCGTGTAGTTTCGGATGGGATTGGGGACCGGCGCTGACGACCTGCGGGATCTGGCGGGGGATTCGACTCGAAGGTTGGAGCGGAGTTCGAATCCGGTCCCTTCGTCCGAAAGTACTCCACATCGGCGAGCGAACAGCGGATGTCCAATTTCGGTGCGACGTGGAATTCGCGACGGCACAAGCGGGAGATGTTCATCTCACCGCTTCTATTGGAAACACGAGCGCAAATGAGTTTGACGGACACGGAACTTACCTCAAGCACGACATCACAACGATTCGCGTCAAAGTGAAGAACCCGAAACCGTGGTGGCCGGCTGGTCACGGTTCCCCCTGTCTATACGATTCCATCATCCAACTCACCGATCGCAAAACGGGCGATGCACTTGATATTTGGTCTGGCGGAATCGGCATCCGCACGATCGAACTCGACACGTCTTGCGACAACACCGGTCGCAAATTCGTCGTGAAGGTCAACGGCGAGCCCATCTTCTGCAAAGGTTTCAACTGGATCCCCGACGATGCGTTTCTCGATCGGGCGAACGATCCCGCCAGATTGCGTGCGCGGATTCAGCAGGCGATCGATTGCGGCGCAAACATGTTGCGCGTGTGGGGGGGCGGAATATACGAAACGGATCAGTTTTACGATATCTGCGACGAGCTTGGCGTGCTCGTGTGGCAGGATTTTCCGTTTGCGTGCGCGATGTATCCGGAAGAGGAACCGTTCTGGTCGGAGGTTGAGGCGGAGGCGCGATACAACGTCGCACGGCTGGCGCATCATCCGAGTTTGGCGCTCTACAACGGCTGCAACGAAAACATCTGGGCGTATCGCGAGTGGGGTTGGGGGCCGCAGGTGCAGGACCAGTCGTGGGGGAAGAATTATTACTTCGATCTCCTTCCGCGGGTGGTGAAGGAAGTTGATCCCTCAAAACCGTATTGGGCGGGAAGTCCGTGGTCGGGGGATTTTGATGTCGATCACGGCGTTCCCCCGAATGCGGAAACGCACGGCAACATGCACATCTGGGAGGTCTATTTCCGCCGGGATTATCCCGACTATCGCACGATTACCCCGCGATTCGTAAGCGAGTTCGGCTATCAAAGCCCCGCGACGTATTCGAGCATCGCGGGCGTCCTCAAGCCCGAAGACCGCGACTTCGGTTCGCCCGCAATGCGCGACCGTCAGCGCCACGGCAACGCCGCAACCGATGACGGCGATCGAAAGAATCTGCGCTGGATGTCGCTGCACTTCAATGCCAATGGGCTCGATGAGCTGATGAAGAATCTCGAGCCGATCGAGCCGGAGAAAGTGATCGTCCCGCCCAGCGGTCAGACCGTTCTGCAACCCGCGCGGGTGCTGCCGTCGCGCGCGAATTTCGACGACGTGCATTACCTGTTGCAGCTGAATCACGCTCGCGCGATGCAGACCGCCGTCGAGTGGTTTCGCGCGCGGCAACCGGTCTGCATGGGGACGCTGTACTGGCAGTTCAACGACCACTGGCCCGCGGCGACGTCGTGCAGCGCCGTGGATGGGGATGGCCGGCTCAAGCCACTCTGGTACGCGACGCGGAAGTTCTACGCGAGCGAGTTGCTGACGATTCAGCCGGAGCCGAACGGCGTGCTGCACCTCAACCGCATCAACGATCGTGATGTGTCGAATTCTCGTCGCGTACGAGTCACGCGTCGCCGCTTCGACGGCTCGATTCTCGCGGAGCAGGAAGTCGAACTGCCCGGCGGGAAGATCAGTCGCGCGGCGCTCGATCCGGCGATCACGACTGCACAAGATCCATCGCAGGAAGTAATCATCGCGGGCGATGTGCCGGCGCGGGCGATGTGGTTTTTCGATGTCGATAAGAAGCTGCGTTATCCAGAGCCGCGATTTGGTGCGCACCTTGTGAAGACGCAGACGGGGTACGACTTCACGATCCGGGCTGACTCATTTCTTCGTGATATCGTTTTGAATGTTGATCGAATCGATCCGGATGCAGTGGCGAGCGAGCAGATCGTGACGCTCTTTCCGCGCGAGTCGTTTACGTTTTCGATTCGAACGAAAAAGCCATTCGCCAAACAGGCTTTATCCCGCTCGCCGGTATTTCAGTGCGTGAATCGATTTGGAAAAACGTAGGGTCCGCTTCAGCGGACCGGTTACTTCTGTTCGAAAGGCGAATAACCGGTCCGCTGAAGCGGACCCTACAAGATTCAGACTGCGTTTACTTTCTGATCATGAGCAGATAGCCGACGATGCCGACGGCGGCGAGCGCCGCGATGGAGAGGAAGATCGCGATCGCAAGCATCGTCGTGAAGCGGATGCTCTGCTTGTGCAGGATTTTCTCCAGCTGATCGTCGCGGGTGTCGATGCGGTCGCGCATCTGGGTGAGCACTTCGGCGCTGGCGGAGGAATTTTTCGTGACTGCCTCCATCGCGATGCCGACATTGCCGAGGTTGTCCGCGATCGCCTTGTCGGTTTCGCGCACGGTTTCGACGCGCTCGCGCAGCTCATCGAGCATTCCGCGTTGCTCGAAGCTCGTGCGGCTCATCTGGCCGAGGATGTCGGTGAGCTTGCCCTGCTGATCGCTTTGCGTCGCGAGCTGCTGGTGGATCGCCTTGAGCGTCTCGCCCTGCATGCGGTTGCTCTCGGGGATCGTCTGCAGCGCTTGCGGCAAGTGCGAGAGATATCGCGCGAGCTCTTCCTGTCGTTCGTTCTGCCTTTCGAGATTCGATCGGATGCCGGACATGAGCTCGGTGAGTGTGCCGAAGCCGTCCTGCAGCTGCTGGATGGCCGCGTCGCGCCGCGCCCAGGGGCGGAGAAATGAGCTGCGATGCTCCATCGAGGTGTTCATGTCGTCGGGATGCACGAGCGGAAGATCGCCGTTGCCCGGTTCGTTTCCCGTACGCTTAAACCATCCGCCGATTCGTGAAAGCAAAGTCTGATCGCTCATGATTGCATCCTTGCCACTGAGGGCTCCCAATCCCGTCCACCCAAACGCCGTGCCAACGTCCCGTTCACCCGATTGTTTGACACAAATTTCCGGCAACTTTACCATCCGCGCGCGATGGGTCAACGCGCGCAACACGTGGTGCGAAAAACATTTCTCCCAATGTTGATGGGTCTGGCGCTCGCGCTCGTCGGGTGCGAGAAGCCGGCGCCGCGACCCGCGACAACTTCGCCGGCGACGAGCGCAGTTGGCCTGCCGACCGTCGCATCGCTCGTCCCCGCGGCGACGGATCTCATCATCGGCATGGGCGCCGCCGATCAGCTCGTCGCGGTCAGCAATTACGACATGGACCGGCCGGAGACGAAGAACCTCCCCCGCGTCGGCGATTATCAACGCTACGACTGGGAAAAGCTCAGCCAGATTCATCCGGACCTGATGATCATGTTTTATGACCCCGGCCGTGTGCCGTCGGGGCTCCAGGAACACATCGATGCGCTGCACGCGGAGCTGATCAACGTGAAGACCGAGCGGCTGAGCGACATCTTCTCCGCCATGACAACGCTCGGCGAAAAGTTGCGCCAGCCTGAGAAAGCGCGCCAAGCATCGCGACAGCTGCAGGAGACGCTCGACGATGTGACGACGCAGGTTGCGGGACAACCAATCGTTCCGACGCTTATCGTCACGAGCGACGAAGGGACGCTCGCGTGCGGGCCGGATACGTTTCTGACTGACCTGCTCGAAATCGCCGGCGGAAAGAATGTGATCAAGAACAACACGCCCCGGTATCCGCAGCTCGAGCGCGAACAGATCATGCAGCTGGCGCCCGAGGCAATCATTCAACTGCTGCCGAATGCCACGACGGCAGTGCAGGCGCAGGCCGCAAGGTTTTGGGAAGCGTTGCCGAACGTTCCCGCGGTGAAGAACAAGCGCGTGTGCGTGCTGACCGATTGGTACGTCGTTCAGCCTGGCTACAACGTAGGGAAGCTCGCGCAGCAATTTGCCAAATGTCTGCATCCGACCTCGACCACCGCACCCACCACCGCCCACGCGCAGGCGGAACATTGAACAAGCGATGGAGCGCTCTTCGGCTGCTTGTGACGATCGCGCTCAGCGTGCTGGCGTGGGCGCTCGTGGCGGCGCTGTGCATGACGATCGGATCAACCGGATCGATCGGCTGGCCGGCGCAGGAAATCTTTCGCTTTCGAATCGAAAACGTCGCACTCGCGTCGCTGATCGGCGCGGCGCTTGGCGCAGCGGGTGTGGTCTATCAGGCGATCCTTCGCAATCCATTGGCGGACCCCTATCTGCTCGGCGTGAGCACCGGCGCGTCGCTGGGGGCGTATATCTGGCAATTTACGCCGCTGAGCGTCGGGTTTCTGATCGGCGTCAGCCAGCAGGGCTTCGCATTCGCCGGCGCGATCGCGGCGGTGACGATCGTCTTCGCGCTCGCGGGGTTTCGCGGGCGGCTTGAACCACTCACGCTCTTGCTGGTTGGCGTGATTGTGAACGCGGTGAACGCGTCGCTCTATCTACTGCTGAACGCGATTCATCGCGACATGCCGGGCAACAGTTCGATCGCGTTTCTGATCGGTGGCATTCAAACGAATCTCAAAGTCGGCCAGATGGTGACGGCCGCGATCCTCATCGGGGTGATGTGGATTGTTTGTCTTTCGCTCACCGGCCAGTTGAATGTGGCAATCCTTTCCGAAGGCGAAGCAATTTCACTCGGCGTGCGGATCAATCGCCTGCGCTGGGTGGCGATGCTGCTGTCGTCGTTGATGACCGCCTCCGCGGTTGCAATCAGTGGACCCATTGGATTTGTCGGATTGGTCTGCCCGCATCTCTCGCGCCTGATCGTCGGTCACGATCATCGCAGGCTATTTCCCGTCGCGACGGCGATGGGCGCGGCGTTATTGACGCTCGCGGACGCGGCGTCGCGATTGCTGGCGTCGCCGAAATATGCGCAGACGTACTTGCCGGTGGGGGTGCTGACGGGATTGCTCGGTGGCCCGTTCTTCTTGCTGCTGCTCTGGCAAAGTCGAAGACAGCTGTCGTAGGTTTCGTAGGGTATGCTTCAGCACACCGTTTTTCGGACGAAGATGGTGTGCTGAAGCACACCCTATGAGAGGTTCGCAACTGAAAGCGTAAACGTCTGCGAAACCGCAAGCGACGTCGGCAAGCATGTGGCGCGCCGAATCGCTCGCGGTTTCGCAGATCAAATTGCGACCGAAGGTTAGTTGTCCCCGTTTCCGTCTTCGACGGACAGTGCTGCGACCGGTTCACCCGCGTCGCGCAGTCGCAAACCGTGCTGCGGGGCTTCGCCCAGTTCTTCGTCGTGATGCGTGCGGACGTTTCGTGTCCATGCCCAGCGGTCGAGAACTTTTTCCTGCACGATTTCCAGATACAGATAAATCACCGGCGTGATGTAGAGCGTGATCATCTGCGAGACGATCAGTCCGCCGATGATCACCATGCCGAGCGGCCGGCGCGTTCCGCCGTCCTCGCCCCAGCCCGCGGCGATCGGCACGGCACCCATCAACGCAGCGAGGGTCGTCATGATGATCGGGCGGAAGCGGTCCATGCTCGCGTCATGAATCGCGCGCTCGGCGGTCTCGCCTTGCGCGACGCGCTGTATCGCGAAGTCCACGATCATGATGCCGTTCTTCTTCACGATGCCCATCAGCATGAACATCCCGATGTAGGCGTAAAGCGATGCTTCTTCGTGGAACAGGAGCAGCGTCGCAAGCCCGCCGATGAGCGCGACCGGCAGCGACGACAGCACGGTGATCGGGTGCAGATAGCTCTCGTACAAAATCGCGAGGATCACGTACATCACAAAGACGGCGAGGAACATCAAAACCGTCAGATTCGCCACCGTGCTGCGGAAGGTGAGCGCTTCGCCCTGAAATTCCGCACGCATCGTCTTCGGAACGATCTCTTTCGCCTTGGCGTCGATAAAGTTCGTCGCGTCGCCGAGCGCCACGCCGGGCATCAGGTTGAAGTTGAACGTGACGCTCGTGAACTGATTGAAGTGGTTCACCGTTTGCGGGCCGAGCGTCGCCTCCCAATTCGCCACCGCGGTGATCGGCACCGTGCGCGTGCCGTCGTCGGACTTGATGTAAAGCAGCTTCAGGTCTTTGGGCTCGCTGCGATCCTTGTCGGCGGTTTCGAGAATCACCTGATACTGATTCGTCGGCTCCTTGATGAGGTAGACGTAGTTCTGGCTGTACGCATTTCGCAACAGCGTTTCGATGCGCGTCGGCGAAATGCCGTAGCTCGCGGCCTGGTCGCGCAGGATGTTGATCTTCAGCTGCGGCGTCTGCAGATACATGTCGTCCGAGATGCCGCCCTGCATGATCGGCAGGAAGTATTTGCCGGCGCCTTCCTTGACGAACGCCGCCTTCAACTTGCCGGCGGTTTCGTAAACTTCCTTCGGATCGACGCCGGAGATCGCATACGAGAATTGTCCCTGGTTGCGACTTGCGGCGCCCGTCGCGATCTGAAGCACCGGCTGTGGGATCGCAAATGCGAGCATGCCCGGATTGTGCATCACCATCGATCCGGCAAGCTCGCGCGTCACCGTTTGGATCGAAGGCTGCGGCGTCTTGCTCAGCAAGCTCGGCACGCGCTCCTTCGGATCTTTCAGCGTCGCGAACATGAATCCCTGGTTCGACTGCATGAAGCCGCTCAAACCTGTCACAGTGACGGCGAGTTTGACGTTCGGATCTTGCGCCAGCGTTTCGACCGCTTTGGTCTGATACTGGTGCATCTGGTTCGGGCTGGTCCCTTGCTGGGCCATGATTACGCCGAAGAAAAAGCCGCTGTCGCCGACGGGCAGGAATGACTTCGGCACGATCTTGAACATGTAGATCGTCCCGACGAGACAGCCGACCCAGATCAGAACCGATACGAAGCGGTGCCGGATGAAAAACCAGAGCGACGCGCCGTAAACACCGAGGACGCGTTTCTCGATTCCGCCAATCACACGCTCGAGCCACGTCTTCTTCGTGCCGTGACCCCGCTGGCGCAGCAATCGCGCGCACATGAGCGGCGTGAGCGTGAGCGAAACAATTCCGCTCGCAAAGATCGAGACGATGATCGTGACGGAAAACTCGCGGAAAATGCGGCCCATCAAGCCGCTCATCAGCACGAGCGGCAGGAACACAGCCGCAAGCGAAACCGTCATCGACAGAATCGTGAAGCTGATTTCCTTGGCGCTATTCAGCGCCGCAGTCATCGGCTTCTCGTTGTATTTCTCCATTCGGCGCACGGTGTTCTCGAGGAACACGATCGCATCGTCCACGAGAAACCCAATCGCCAGCGTGAGCGCCATCAGAGACAGGTTATCGAGGCTGTATCCGAGCGCGCTCATCGCGATGAACGTGAGCAGCAGCGAGAGAGGAAGGGCGACGACTGGGATGAGGGTGTCGGTCGCACGGCCAAGGAACGCGAAAATCACCAGCACGACGAGCACGAACGCGATGAAAAGCGTCTCCTGCACGTCCACGATGCTGTGCACGATCGAGAGCGCGCGGTCGTACACCGTGTGGATCTGCACCGACGCCGGTAGCGTTTTCTGAATTGTCGGGATCAGGTCTTCGACCGCCTTGGACACCGCAACGGCGTTTGCGCCGGCCTGGCGGAAGACGGCGATGACGACGGTCGCCGTCGGCACTTCGCGATCGCGGACGTAGAAGCGAAGGTCGATTCGCTCGTCCTGCACGGACTCGCGCGCGTCGGCGACGTCCTGCAGATAAATCGGTGCGTTGTTGTGATAGCCGATCAGCAGGTTGTTGTATTGCTTCGCGGTTTCGAGCTGCCCGCGAGGCTGAAGGAGAAACGTGTGCGCCGGCCCGTCGAACTGGCCGGCCCCCTGATAGCTCGTTCCGTTCTGGATCGCCTTAGCGAGGTCCTCCATCGTCATGCCGCGCGTCGCGAGCTTCGACGGATCGGCCTTGATGCGCACCGCGCGGGGCGTGCCGTAGACGAGGACGCGGCTCACGCCGGGCACGATGCTCATGCGCTGGCCGGCCTGCGTGCTGGCGTAGTCATACAACTCGGCGCGGGTCATCGAGTTGCTGAACATCGCGATGTACTTGATGGGCTGATCGTTCGGGTTCGTCTTGCTCATCGTTGGCGGACTGGGCAGATCCGGCGGGAGCTGCCCTTGCGCCTGCGTGATGGCGGTCTGCACGTCCGTCGCGGCCGCGTCGATGCTTTTGCTCAGATCGAACTGCAGCGTGAAGTTCGCGCTGCCCTGGCTCGATGTACTGGTGACGATCTCGAGCCCCGGGATCTGCATGAACTGGCGCTCGAGCGGCGTGGCGACGTTGTTCGCCATCGTCTCGGGCGTGGCGCCGGGATAGGCGACCTGCACCTGCAGCACGGGATAGTCGACCGCCGGCAGATCGTTCACCGGCAGCGATCGATACGCGATCACGCCGAACAAAATGGCCGAGACCGTCAGCACGGCCGTCATGACCGGCCGTCGAATAAAAGGTTCAGACAAATTCACGACCGGCTGCCTTCCGTTTCATTTTTTGCGTTCGCGTTCGAGTCGGCCATCTTCGTCGGCGCACTGGTGGGGGCGCTTCCGCCGACGACGTTCACCTTTGCGCCGGGCATGATCAGCAGTTGGCCCGTGAGGACGATGTGCTCGCCGGCGGAGAGGCCATTTTCGATCACCGTCATGTCGCCTTGCTCCTGGCCGACGGTGAGCAATCGCATGTCCACCTTGCTGTCGTTGTCGATCACGTAAACGAACGGGCCTTTCTGCCCGGTCTGAATCGCGCTCGTTGGAATCAGCACGGCGTCTTTCTTCGTGTAAAGCACGAGGCGCACTTTCACGAACTGTCCGGGCCAGAAATAGTGATCGGTGTTGGGCAGCGTCGCGCGAAGCTTCACCGTGCCGGTGCCATCCTGAATCTTGTTATCGATGAAGGTGAGCTCGCCGGTTCGCGCTTCGGCCAATTCGGCGCTTGAAGTCGATTGCGTCGTCGGTTGAGTCGTCGCGCCTTCGGTGGGAACGCTGACAAGTGTCTTCAGATTCCCATTCGCCATGTTGCGACGAACCGCGGGGAGATCTCTTTCGGTGATGGTGAAGTCGGCGTAGATCGGCGCCATCCGCTGAAGGACGACGAGCGAGCCTTCGTTTGCTTTCACGATATTGCCCGGATCCACGAGCCGCGCACCCGTGCGGCCGTCGATTGGCGAGCGGATTTGGCAGTAACTTAGGTTCAGCTTCGACTGCTCGACAGCGGCGATCGCCCACTGCACCTGAGCCGCGGCCTGCGCGACAGCGCTCTTCTTTTGATCGTACTCCGTCTGAGGAACCGCCGGCGTTCCTTTGAGCGCTTCGACGCGCTCGAATTCGCGCTTGGCCAGTTCCAGCGCCTGCTTGTTGGTTTCCAGCGTCGCCTCGTCCTTGTCGAGCTGCGCTTTGAAGGGCCGGGGGTCGATCTCGAAGAGGAGATCGCCTTTCTTCACATTGGTGCCTTCGGTGAAGTGCGACGCCGTGATTGGCCCGGCGACTTGAGCCATGAGCGAGACGGATTCGACCGCGGTCGTGCGGCCGATTTCGTCTAAGTATGCCGGCACGTCGCGCGCGATGGCGACCGCGGCCGTCACCGGCGCCGCGGGCGCTTCGCTTGATGCGGGCGTCGCCTGCGGTTGTTCCGCTTTTTGACAACCCGCGATTCCAAAGAATAGTGCGGCCGATACTGAGCTGATGAGTAAAGAGTGTGCGCGCATACGGTCAGAACTTCCCATGGCCATGTTAGGCACAGTACCTTCGAGAAGGCGAGAAATGCTCGGCTTTCGAGTAGCTTAACGCATCGACGATCACAAACATGAGCGAAATCCTATCCGCCGACAACATCACTTTCGCCTACGGCGACCGCCCGGTACTGCGTGACGTTTCCATTACACTCGCAACCGGCGAGATCGTCACGCTCCTCGGCCCCAACGGCAGCGGAAAAAGCACGCTCATTAAGGTGTTACTCGGCCATTTGCAAGGCGAGGGTTCAATCAATTGGGAAGGGAAATCACTGACCGCATGGTCGCGCCGCGAACTCGCCCGCCGCGTCGCGTATCTCCCGCAATCGCCCTTGTTCGATGATCAACAAACTGTTCGCGAGGTGCTTCACCTCGGCCGCGCGCCGTACTGGGTCGCCTTCGGACTCGAGTCGCAGCACGATTTGGAAGTCGTCGAACAAATCGCAACATCGCTCGCCCTTGATGAATTGCTCACACGGCGAATGGACGAGCTCTCCGGCGGCCAACGCCAACGCGTCTTCCTCGCAAGATGCCTCATCCAGGAACCCGTTGCACTTCTGCTGGACGAACCGAGTACGTTTCTCGATCTGAAACACCAGGTGGAACTGATTCGCCTGCTCCAGCACCTTGCGCGCGAGCGCGGCATCGCGGTTCTCATGGCTTCTCACGATCTGAACATCGCCGGGGCAGCGGCCAATCGGCTCGTCCTCTTGCGCGAAGGTTCTATCGCGGCCGAGGGAGCACCGGATCACGTTCTTCAACCTGAAACTCTGGCGGGTGTGTACGGTCTAAAGATGCAGCGCGTCGAGCGGCCCGGCGATTTGCCGATCGTCGTTCCTTCATTTTCAGGGGACTGATTATGCGCATGCCGCTCATCGCGCTCGGAATCGCCGGACTCGCGATCACCGGCTGCGCACAAAACGCGGCGCCAACACCCGCATCGCAGCCCGCGCTCGCCGCGGAGTCGAAGTTTCCGCTCTACGAGCCAATCCCGGATGCAGATCCAACCAATCGTCGCACAATCGATGTCCGCGTGCCGACGAAGCTGAAATTCGGCCGCAAAGAAAATTCGATCACCATCGAAATCGATCCCCGTTCGCTCGAGGCTGCACGCATTACGGTCGGGAACAACATGGTCACCGGCGTTGACATGAAGCTCTATGTCTATCGACTCGGCGAACCACGAAATCAACCATTCGGCGAGACGACATCCGCCGGAGTCGATTTCAATCTCGGGACGGATTTCCTGAATCCGTCCGACCCGAACTATCCCGCGCCGGGTCACAAGCTGCAGATCGAAGCCGACGTCGCGATCTTCGAAACCGACGTCCCCGCGCAGCACATGTGGATGCCGGGAAGTCCGAAATACAAAGTCATCTGGCACCGAACGCTGAAACAGATTCTGTCTTAATCGATGACTGGCCGCTCGCGCCGAGCGCGACGATCGGCACTAGGAACGGGCGCATTCATTTCGCGTAAATGGTCGGGTCATTAACTCCCGCCGCCGTGAACCCCTTTTTCCGCAGCAGGCAACTGTCGCAATGCCCGCACGCGCGCCCCTGTGAATCGGGGTCGTAACAGCTATGCGTCATCCCATACTCCACACCGAGGCTCACGCCGCGTTGGATGATCTGCGCTTTGGTCAAATGAATGAGTGGCGTGTGAATCGTGAACTCTCGCGGCGAATTCTGCGTCGTCATTTTCGTCGCGAGATTCGCCATGCGCTCGAACGCGGAAATAAACTCCGGCCGGCAGTCCGGATATCCGCTGTAATCAACCGCGTTGACGCCGATGAACACATCGCGCACGCCGAGCACTTCGCTCCACGCCAGCGCGTAGCTGAGAAAAATCGTGTTCCGCGCCGGCACATACGTGACCGGAATATCCACGCTCATCGCCGCCTCATCGCGATCCTTCGGCACGTCGATGGAATCCGTCAGCGCGCTCTTCCCGAACTGCCGCAGATCAATCGTGATGACGCGATGCTCGGTCACCCCAAACGCGCGAGCGATCTTCTCCGCCGCCGCCAATTCATGCCGATGCCGCTGCCCATAATCAAACGCCATCGAATAAAGCGGCCGAAAGTCCGCATGCCTCGCGATCGCCAGGCACGTCGTGCTGTCGAGCCCACCCGAAAGCAAAACAATCGCGGGCTTCATGTTGCATTGCATGATGCGATTGTACGACGACAAAACAACGGCCGCGAAATCGCAAGCGCCGGGGGTCGCCCGCGTGCGGTTTCGCGGCCGGGTGGTGTTACTCTCAACGACGATTC
>JAICIO010000148.1 GCA_025924315.1 Phycisphaerae bacterium | reverse complement strand
TGGGGGCGGGCGCGGCTCCTCCCGAGCCGTCTTCGTGTCACCAACGCGGATTGGCTCGGCCGGAGCCTCGCCCTCCCGACGCAGGATGGGCGACTTGGGGTATTGGCGGGCCCGACGTTCGCCTAGGTTTCCGCGTGATCAAAGGGTTTCGTGAGGAGTTTGCCAAGCGCATCGTCGAATGTCGCCAGCAATTCGGTGCATTTACTTCGATCGAACAATTTCAGCGCGCGACCGGCTTACCCGCGAAGGCGATTCAGCGGCTCGCGGAGGCGGATGCGTTTTCTTCCATTCCGCGATCGCGACGCGAATCGGTTTGGGAATCGCTCGTTTTGAAGGATGAGCAGATGCCGCTGTTTGATGAGCGGTGTGTGGAAGAAGAACAACCCGTGATTTTGCCGAAAATGCCGCTGGGGCAGGAGGTGATGACGGATTATTCGACGATTGGGTTGTCGCTGAAGAAACATCCGGTGGCGCTGATCCGCGAGGAGCTGAAGGCGAAGAACATTATTACGTCGAGCGAGTTGCTCGAGCGACCGCATGGGAAGTGGACAAAGGTGGCGGGGCTGGTGTTGATTCGACAACGACCGGGGACGGCGTCCGGCATCGTGTTTGTCACGCTCGAGGATGAGACGGGAATCGTGAACCTGATCGTTCGGCCGGACATTTACGAGAAGTATCGACTCGCGGCGCGGCATGCGGGATTGTTGCAGGCGGAAGGTTACGTCGAGCGGCAGGGGCAGGTGATTCACATCATGGTGAAGCGGATGTACGACCTCAGCTCGATGCTCGCGGGGTATCAGTTGCGGTCCCGGGATTTTCATTAACCGCAGATGCACGCGGATGCACGCAGATCATGCGTGTCAATGAAGAAGAGACCACCCACGAATCACACGAATCTTCACGAATCGAATCCACATTCGTGAAGATTCGTGTGATTCGTGGGCAATTTTTTTATCCGCGTTCATCCGCGTTGATCTGCGGTTTCAAAATCTGCTTCTTCACGCGGAGCTCGAGGATTCGGCCGGGGAGCATGTCGTGCGCGTGCTTCACTTCCCGCGAATGTTCACAGATAAAGACGCGGCCGCCGGGGGCGAGGCAGAGGCCTGTGGGGCGCGCGATCGGTGACAAAAGCGTGCGGACTTCGGCTTGCAATGGTCCGCTGGTTGTCGACTTGATTGTCACTTCGAGCAGGTCGAAGCCGACGTCTTTTGGAAGATCGATCAAGTTGCCGAATCGCGCGACGAGAAAATGCCCGCGATGGGATTCGGGGAAATCGTTGCCGAGAAAGACGATCCCCGCCGGCGAGGAGTGCGGATCGAACGTGCCGAGCGGCTTCTCAGTTGTACCTCCCGCATTTGGGCCGACGTTCATGATCGGCAGCTCGTATTGAAAATTCGGCGGCGGGTCCGGCTCGTCGGGATATACCTTGTTCGGCCAATTCGAAAAGCGGAACGGAAACCCGTAGTGTTTTCCCTGTTCGATGCGATTCAATTCCTCCGGCGGATCGGCATTCGGGCCGTTCTCCGTCGCGAAGAGTTCGCCTTTGTCGTTCCAGCAAAAGCCAAACGGGTTGCGCAATCCGCGGGCGAAAATCTCAAGCTTCGGCTGATCGGATTTCGGATCGAATCGCCAAATGCAGGATGTGTGCGGATCTTCGCCTTCGGTCGATTTGTTGGGCTCATTGCCCGGCTCACCGTGATCGGTGCGCGATCCGCTACTGACGTAGATCATCCCGTCGGGGCCCTGTGCGATGTGGCTGACGCCGTGGTTGAAGGTGTTGATGCCGAACGGGATCGAGATCCGAAACCAAGGCTTAGGATCGGCCGGATGATGATTCTGCACCGGCGCAGTGCGATAGATCGTGACGATACTCATCGCGGGTTTCTGGTTCCAATCACCGTGATTGCCGACCATGTACATTCGCCCGTCACGATCGAGGGTGATGCCCATGAACGAGCCATCGCTGTTGGGCCCGTATTGCGACGGGTCGAGCACCCTGGTCATTTGATCGGTTGTTAGATCAATGCAATAGATGGTCCCGTCATCGCACAGTACATCGAGGAACTTGCCTGAAGAATCTGCGACGAGACGCACGGGGGACTTCGGCATGATCGCTAGCTGGCGCAGTTCGAATTCTGGCGGCGCCTTGGGCAGCGGCGCGAAGGCGTTGCCGTCGAGAAATTCCTGGAACGAGCGGAATTCGCGCGAGTAACGCAGCTTGCCCGGCGCGGAGGACTGGCCTTCGTACCATCTGCCGTTGTCCGCATCTTCAACGACAGCGAGGCCACCGAATTGGAACGCGGACGAGGCCTTGATCTTTTCAGGAGCCGCGGACTTTTCCGGGAGTCCGACGAACGGGTTTTCCATCGCCCGCTGAATCGTCCAGTCGCCGGTTTGCATCGGCTTGGGATCCGATTCGGGCAGGAGCTTGCCAATGCGCGCGACGGCATCGGGTGGCGCGGCGGCGAACGCGACATGAGCGATTGCGAGGCAAACTCCGGCCGTAAAACAGCGGCGATTCATAAGGCTCTTCCCATACCCTGTGCGCGTGAATTCCGCATCGGTGAAATTACGAACGTGGCGTCTTGTAGGGACGCTTCACCGCACCGGTCATTGATGCCGTCCGGAAGGAATAACCGGTGCGCTGAAGCGCACCCTACGGGGCTGCGAGGTATTTCACGAGTAAATCGATCTTCGCGTCGATCATCGCGATGCTGTCGTTGGTGGCGAGATCGAGGCGGAGCTTGTGATTCAGCCAGGGCGCCTGTTCGTAAATGGAGCGTGCGGCGCGGGTGTTTTCGAGCTCGTCCTTCGCGATGGCGGGGAGCTCAGATGTTTGATTCTTTTCGCGAAGGCGCAGGAAGTGGATGACGTTCGTGGTCGTGCGGAATTGGCGATAGAGGTATTCGCCGATCGATTGTTGTTCGATCAGCTCATCGCGCTGATGAGGCGGAAGACCTTTCGCCTCGAGCGATTGGAGTATGTCGTAGCCCGCCTTGGCGTGATCGCGGGCGACGGAGAATTCGGATTCGAAGATGATCACGCCGCTCTCGCTGCCGAGCTGTTTCGTCGAGTGAAGCGTGAGATCGTCGCGGGACTTTTCGTGCGTGTGCGAGAAGGTCGCGTCGAGTTCCTGCAGGTAATACAAGCTTCCGCAGAAGGCATCGGGCGTGGGGCCGGTCCATGTGGGAAGCGGATGGCACGGACCGAGGAATGCGGGGCCGATGTAGTATCCGCCGGTGGTGAGGCAGGGAATGTGCTGCACCGCATCGCTGAAATGCGACCAGGCCTCAGTTACTTTTGACGCGAGCGTGCCGTAAAGCTGCTGCGCGACTTCAAGCGTGGAGGCCGCCGGCGCGAAGTTCGGATCCCATCTCGCGAGAAGGCCGATTCGCTCGGCGGGGGAATCGAACATGCCGATGAATCCCCAGCGTTGGAGGATTCCGTGTGGGCGAAGGGCGCGGAGGTTCTGCCATTCCTTGGCGGAATGATCGATGCAGGGCGTGTATGGAAAATGCAACAACTCGATGCCATAGGACGTCTCGCTCTTGATAACGAGCTTGCGGTCGCGCTGCGAACACCGAAGCGCCTGGGCGACGATGCGATCGGAAGGTCCGACGTAATCGAGGCTGTAGTCCCACACGGTTTTCTTGTAGGTCGAGCCGGCGGCGGGGCCTTCGGTGAGGTGGCGCGTGATCGTCTGGTCTTTTTCGATTTCGCTTTGGAGCGCGACGTTTTCCGGAAGGCGATCGATGAGTTTGAGCTGGTTCGGTTCGTTCGACCAGAAATACTGCGCGCTGTAAGGCCAGGCCGTCACCAGGATGCCGCCTGCCGGCGCGCCGGGGCTCTGGGCGGCCGTGGTTGTCACTTTGAGGAGATTGGCGATCACGTCTTCTGCAAGCTTTCCGTCGCATAGCTTGCAGTTGGTGTGGCCGATTGCGCTACCTTTGGCGCGCATGAAGCAGTGATAATACGACTCTCCGCCGATGATGAGGATCAGTCCGCCGAGCTTGGGAACTTTCGCGAAGAGATTCTTGAAGACGTGGCCGTGGAAGTTCAATGCGTCTTCGTTGCTCGAGCAGAGGCAGTGAAGGTTTTGATTGCTGAGCGACGCGCCGCGCGTGCCGGGCAAGCGCTTGAAGAGCGGATGATCGGCGGGAAGTTTTGGGCTGACGGCGCAGAAGTAGATCTGCACGCCGTATGCCGCGGCGCGTTCGGTCGCGTCGCGAAGGAGGTCGATGTACTTTGCCGCGTCTGGTTGATTCAATTCCGTGAGCTTGGTGTTCTCCGCGTACAGCAGGAAATCGCCGTAGATGAACATGCCGTTCGCGCCGGCGTGGGCGAGCGAGCGAAAGGTTTCGTCGCTCAGATATTCCGGCGAGAGATCGGGGACCGCATAATTCGCGCCCCACGTTGGCGGGGCGATTTGGATCGGCCACGCGGGTGTGCGCTGCTCTTCGCCGATCGTGAGGATCGGTCCGCCGGCGCGGCGCATTTCGTTTTCCAGATGCACCCATCCCGACCAGAGCGAGGAAGCGTCGGCGGCGTGAACTTCGACGCGATCCTTCGACGAAACCGTGCGAAATCCGGTATTGCTCGACCCGATTTCGAAAAGGATTTGCTTTGGCGCCGAGGGATCGATCGCGACGTTCATGCGCTTGAGGAAATCGGTCGCGTCGTTTGCGACGGCGCGCTCCGCAGGCAGATCGCGCGCCGTGCGGATGGACCAGCTGTCGGTGAGGGCGATTTGATTGGTCGTCGGTCTGGCGCCGGGAGTTACTCCAACGTTGCGATGCACGTCGCGGCGGTGGACGACGATCGGATTCGCATTCATCTCGCGGAGCATGTCGCGCCGCGTGAGGGAATTGTGAAGCATGCGAGCGTAGTTGTAGCAGGGGTGTTAAAGCCTTGCACTTGTGGGCGCAGAAAAACGCACAGCCGAGGGCGGCTGTGCCACAGGTCAGTCGCGATTTAGGTATTCGCGAAGCGGAGGACGTTGGTGTCGAGCTGATACCAGGAGAAGACCGAATTGTCGGTGTTGGGATCGAGGGCGGAGGAGATGAACTTCCCGCCGCCGAGGACGAGCTGGTTGTAGCTCCAGTGATTGAGCCCGCCGCTCACGTCGTAGACGGAATTGCTGTGCCGATCGTAGTAGATGATCGACGGCTGATCGTCGCTGTTGATGGTGAGTTGGGTGTAGAGGCCGACGGCGCCTTTCGACGCGAGCTTCACCGTCTGCCAACCCTTGCTGTCGAGGATGCCGTATTTCAGATCGCCGGGATGCGCATCGTAGTAGCTGACGTTCGGTTGATTGTTCTGATCGAATGCGAGGGAGATGTACGAAACCCCGCGGGTCGCTTTGTCGATCGAGCTGCGTGCCCAGGTCGAGCCGCTCTGCTCGACATAGCGCAGCCAGCCGCTCGAGCTGTTCTCATACGCGACGGCGAGCCGGCCGTTGGAATCCATCGCGAGGCTGGGTGATCGGCCGGAGTCGTCACCTGTGTCGAGATTCGTGAAGACCCACGATCCGCTTCTGAGCATCGCGAATTTCAAATCGCCGGTCGTTTTGCGGTAGTACGCGATGGCGGGGTCGTTGTCGTGATCGAAGATAAGCGATGGATAGAGGCCGACCGAGTTCTTCGAATCGACCGTCTGCGCGTTCCACTGCGAGCCGTCGAACGCGCTGTACTTCAGGTCGCTGTGCGTGACATCGAAATACGCGACGGCCGGGCGACCGCGCTGATCGAGCGCCATCGACAGATACGTGCCGACGGTATCGCCGCTGTTGTCGATTTCCTCGACCGTTGACCAGTTTCCGTCGGTGGAGCGCGTGGCGTATTTGATCGTGCCGTCGCCGGAATCGAAGTACGCAAAATGCAGGACGCCTTGCGGGTCGAAGATGAGCGCGTTGTTGTTGCCGTGCGCGCCGACGCCACTGTCAGAGCCGGAAAGACCGGGACTGCGGGCGGTCGCGAGGTTCAGCGCATTTTCGATGTCGAGCCGCGGGAAGGTCAGCTTCGTGACGCCGGAGCCGAATTCGTCGTCGCCGTCATAGTTGTCTTTTCCACCGGCGCGAAGGATCGAAAGAATGTCCTTCGGCTGGAGCATCGGATCGATCTGCCGCATGAGCGCCGCGGTGCCGGCGACATAGGGCGCGGAGAAGCTGGTTCCGCTGACGGTATCAGGGCCGTCGAGCGTAAGCGTGCCGACGTCGGAACCCGGCGCGAGCATCTCGAGATTCGAGCCGCGCTCGGTGAACTCGTTGATCACGTCGTATTGATCGACCCCGCCCACGGAAACGACATTCGAATCGGCCGCGGGATATTCGATGCCCGGACCATTCGCGAGGCCACCGTTGCCGCTGGATGACGTGATGAACAGACCATCATCCGCGAGGGTTTTCAGCTCGTCGCCGAAAATCTTGTCGGAGAAATCGGAACTGAAATGTCCATAGCCGAAGGAGATGTTAACGCCGGTAATACCGTATTCGCTGCGGTGATCGATGACCCATTGCAGGGCGGATTCGATGCGCGTATTGGGCACGGGGTCTTCGGAATCGTCGATGCGCAGCGCGATGAGCTTGGCATCCGGGGCGATCCCGCGATAGCGATAGCCGAAGAGGTTGAACGAGCTGGCCGCGAGGACGCCGGCGACTTTCGTGCCGTGGCCGACGGTGTCCATCGGATCGGCATCGTTGTTGACGAAATCCCAGCCGGCTTCGACTTTGTGCCCGGGTCCGAAGCCGCCGCCGAGCTCGGGCAAGTTGTAATCAATGCCGGTGTCGATGACGGCGATGGTCTGGCCTCGGCCGGTAACGGTGGGGAAGTCTGAAACGGCGGTGTTTTGGCGCACCAACTGCGCAGTCGGACCCCACGGCAGTGAGGTGAAAAGGACGCGTCCTTCCAACAACTCGATGCGAAGCACAGAATCAACGGCTTTCTGCATGGGCATCCAAACCCAAGTACCCGTCACCGCTCCGCGGTGTTCACCAAAAATTGCTTGAAAATCGCAAGACCGACAGACCTCTTACCATAGGCCGATAACTCTTGTTGATGGGCAAATTTTCCGGCCGTTTCGTGTCGAACCACGCGGTTTCACCCGCGTAGTGTAGACTTCATAACACAATACCGCAGAGTTTTGCCAGCGTCGTGGACAGGTCGCATTTTCCGGTGTAGGTTGAAGCATCCGATGCGCGATTCGGGCAATTCTGCGCCGGAAACCTGACCGAGGGCGCTGCGCGTGCATTTCCTTTTAGCTGAGAACCTGACCGCCAACTTCACCGCAGATGAAGTACTCTCTCCGTACGTTTATGTCTTCTATATGGCCTTTCTGGTGAGCTTCTTTTTCACCCCTGTGATGAGAAGCGTGGCGGTCTATTACAAGATTATCGATGAACCGGACCTGCTGCGGAAAATCCACCGCTCGCCGGTGGCTTATCTGGGTGGGATCTCCGTTTTCCTAGGATGGGTGGCGGGGCTGGCGCTGAGCCAGTTCGTCTTCCTGCACACGCTGGGGCCTCGGTTGCCGGTGCACGTGATGTTGCCGTTCAGCATCATTGTCGGAGCCTGCATCATTGTTTCGCTGGGGCTTTGGGACGATGTGAAGCGGCTCAATCCGTGGCTCAAAATCACGGGTCAGGTGGTCGCTGCGATCGCTTTGCTTTCCACCGGAATCGGCACGCATGCGGCTTCACCACTCATCGAGCCGATCAACCTTCGGCTACAGGTTTGGGGTTTCAACATTGATCTGCTGAAGGATTCAGTGGTCATCCCGGTGAGTTCGCTGATGACCGTCGCGATCGTCGTTTTCTGCTGCAATGCGACGAACCTGATGGATGGCCTCGACGGCCTGTGCGGCGGGGTCACCGCAATCATCGCGGGCGGATTTGTATTCGTTTCGGTGTATCTCGCGCGGTTTGGCGATTCGACGACGATCAACAGCGACGCACTGCGCATCGTGCTGGGGCTGGCGCTGCTCGGGGCGATCCTGGGATTCGTTCCGTACAACTTCAACCCGGCATCGATCTTCATGGGCGACGCAGGAAGTATGTTTCTCGGCTTTGCCAGCGCCGTCATGATTATTCTGCTGGCGGAAGTGCGCAGCAAATGGTTCCTGGCGGCGATGGTGATGTTCGCGCTGCCGGTGCTGGATACATCGCTCGCCTTCGCCCGGCGGTGGGTGAACGGCCGGCCAGTCTTCAGCGCGGATAAGTTCCACTTTCACCATCAACTCGTCGCTCGCGGGATGACCGTGCGGCGCGCGGTGCTCGTTTCGTATGGATTGGCGATCGGATTTGTGATTCTCGGCGCGGCGATCGTCTACATGCGCACGCGATATGTCGTCGCGGCGTATCTTGTAATTTTCGGCTCGATCATCGTCGCGGCGTACAAGATGGGCATGGTGCACGAACGGCCACTGGTCGTGAAGCCACAGCAGTTGAGCTCGTCTACGGCACAAGAGGTTACGCCGGTCAACGAATTGGAGCCGTCGAACGTCATCGAAATCCGCGACGAGGATTTGCCCAGCTCGCGCCCGAATTCCAAGCCCGCCGCCGGGACGTGGGATGAGCCGACCCCGCAGACGATCGATGACCTCGCATCGTCGGTCTGACGCGCGGTTATCCCTACAGAAATGTCATCCTGAGCGCAGCGAAGGATCTCGAAATCAGATATCGCGCTCGATATCGAGATCCTTCGCTGCGCTCAGGATGACAGAATCTTCAGGCCGTAGCCGTTTGAGTTGAGCCTGATTTTTTGTACGCGAGATACCGCAGCTCCCCATCCAGCGAACTCGCCTGCAGCAGATATTGCACGCCTCTTCGCAGCGCACCGGCGTTGTACTTCACGATCCAATGCAACCGCCGGCAATCACCGTAACCGGTGCGCTCGAGCGTTCGCTTCAGACTGTCGGACGTGAAAAACACGATATGCCCCGGCCGGCTCGCTTCCTTCCAGCGCTCTTTCTTCAGCATCGCGCTCAGACCGTTCGCATTCGGCGTGCTCAGATAAATCCACCCCGACTCCTTCAATCGATCGCGAAGCTGCGAGATTTCCTGCCACGGCTCGCGCAGGTGCTCGATCACGTCACTCGTCAGGATGCCGTCGAAGCGAATGTCCGGCGGAATGTCGTCGACCGAATGGAAGACCTTGAGTCCTTGTGCCACGAGATAATCGTGGCCGAATGGCTCGACGCCGTAGACTTCCGCCCCCATAAATTCGAGCGCGCGCATCATCTCGCCCTTGCCGGCGCCGAAATCGAGTAATCTCAATCCGGTAAAATCGCTTCGCCCGATCGACCGCGCCAGGCGTCGAGCGCAGGCGCGCGACAGATCCACATTCGTCCCACCGGTGTCGCGCTTGTTCTCCTCCGGCGCGCGCCAACTCGTGTTGTATAGCTGACTCAGTTGCTCAGCAGTCGGACACGGATCGCGGAACATCCAGCCGCACGCGCCGCACTTCCAGAATGAAAGCTGCTCCCACTGCGGATGCGCTTTCCCACCGCAGACGCCGCACGTCTTGTGCATGAGTCGCCCCTTCCTCTGGCCGGAGTCCGTTCCGACGACATGTTTTCAAGAACCCACTGGAGATGAAGAACGGGCGAATGATACGGAATTGCCACATGCGTCGCTACATTTTTCGACGCGCAATTCCGTTGGGATGGTTCAGGATCCTTGCCCCAATTGCCGATTTAGAACAACCGACGGCAATTCCGACCATGCAAATGGCCCGACCTATTACTGGTTCTCGCGCGGGGGATGTTGTTCTCGCCCTGCTGATCCTCGCGACGATCATCGCTCTCGCGCCGCGGCTGCGCGTTTATTTCTCGGTGACGATGGTGGATGTATCGCTTGAGCGTGTGATGTCGGATGGGACGCGCGAGGCGCTCGCGACCCCGGTCGAGTTCAAGCAGGTCGGGGATGGCTATTGGCCCGGCGACGCGGTGGTTTCGAAGTTGCGGCCGAAGATTGATGCGTACATGAGCAGTTCTACTCTCGCCACCACCGCGCCGGCGGGGACGAAATTCGACTGGACGATCCGGTGGTCGGAAGACTCGCTGAAGCTCGATCACACCGAGCACGTGATCTGGGAGGGGCGATGACCGCCGTCGCGACATTGGATCGCTCGCTTCCCGCGCTGGATGCTTCGGGCATCGAGCGATTTCTTTTCGAGCCGATCAACCCGCGCAGCGCCGCGATCTTCCGCGTGGCGCTCGCGATCATCCTGCCGTACGCATTTCGCTCGCGCGGCACGATCGTCTTCCCGCCCGCGGCGTGGGTGCCGCACGCGATGTGGTGGTATCACCACGTCTTTCTCACGCGCGGTTATGCGGCGGCGATCATCGTCGCATGCACGATCTTCGGCCTCGGAATCTATCCGCGCGTGATGGGCTTGATCCTCTTCGCGATGCTTCTGCCCCTCGGAAGCCTCTCGCGCGGAAGACAAAGTCGGCAGGTGTGGCTGCTGTCGCTGTTTGCTTTCTCGCTTGTGCGATCCGATGCAGCGTGGAGCGTGCGTCGGGCACGACGCGCCTCGCGCTCCGCTTGCGGTTTCGCAGACGAAGCGGCTCGGCCGGAGCCTCGCCCTCCCGCTCACCAACTTAACGCGGGTCCGATCTGGCCGATTCGCCTGATTCAAATTCAGCTCTGTATCGTCTACGCGACGAACGCCATCGCGAAAGCCACGCCGCATTATCTCAGTGGAGCGACGCTCATCGCGATGAGCAAAATGCGCTCCAACTTTCTCATCGACATGTCGGATGGGTATGCACATCTAGGTCCGATCGCGATGCCCGCGATGATCGCGGCCGTCGGATCGGTCATCACCGAATCGTATCTCGCAGTCGGATTCTGGTTTCGAAAACTTCGCTGGATCACCGCTGCGATTGGCGTGGCATTTCACATCATGTTGCAGTCGGTCGTGCAGATCTTCATGCTCGACATCACGAGCATGTTTCTCTACTCCGCCTTTTTGCTGCCGTGGTCGGTCAAGTCGGACGCGGCGCCGGCGAGCAGCCGATCGATCGCTCGCTCGTAATCCGTTTCCCGCAGCACCGTTCCCTGGCATGGCTTGTCGCAGACAGATCCGCACAGATTGGCGGCGCGGATCGGCCCGCCATAAACGCGGCGATATTCGTGCAGCACGCGATCATCGCCCCGCGCCAGCGGTTGAAGCACCGCCGGCCCGAGCGTCGCGACCGATTCGATCAGCGGAATCGGCATCACGCGCGCCAGCCCCGTAAGGAACGCCGTTCCCACCGCCAGCGGATTCAGCTCCTTTTGCGCTCGCACGATGGACTCGCACGCATCGATGTAAAAATCCAGGAACCGATTCCCCCGTGAAAACATGCACATCGCGTTGTTCACCCGCGGCCAGCAGTTGAGCGTTTTGTCCTGCAACTCCACCCACAATTCGCGACAGAATGCAAAGGGTGCATCGATCTTCACCTCGAGCGACGGATCGAAGACCACCAGATCCGCGTCGATCCAGATCGCGCGGTCGAAGCCTTCATTGAGCAGTTCGCGCGCCGCCACCAGCCGCGCCAGATCGCTCATGAGCAGAATATTCCCCTGAGCTTTTTCGCGATACCACGCGGGACACAACTCGAAAAACGAATCATCAAAGAATCGATATTCAAACTGCGACCGGGCAGCCCATTCGCGAGCGCTCGTCGTGCAACGCTCGATGAATCGCGGAACCTTTGTTGTGCGATAGGATTGGTAAACGATCGTCCGCACGATTCACCCCGATCTGCGGAATCTTAACCGAAATCGCTGTGCAGACGCTTCAACTTCGCCGCGTTGCTTCCTACGATTGGGACTGTGAGTGAAGCGGCCGCTATCTTCGATCACGTCGCGACGTTCGACCCCGCCAGCGATTTCGAGGCGTTTCTCAGGCAGGTGCCGGCGAAGTGGGTGGTGTACGAGCTCGCGGACGAAGCCGGCCGGCCGATCCAGCTGCTCTGCGTCAAAAATCTCCGCTACAGCCTGCGGCATCGTCTTGGCAGCAATGAGATGATCGGCCCGACGCGCCGCGTGAATTATCGCGAGATCGTTCGGCGGGTTCGCTGGCGACGCGTCGACAGCGCGTTTGAGGCGGATGTGGTTTATCTCGAGGCGGCTCGAGAACTGTTTCCGCAGACGTATCAGGGCATGGTTGGCTTTCGGCCGGCGTGGTTCCTTCACGTCAACCCCGACGCGAATTTTCCGCGCTATGTGAAGACGACCGATCTCTCGTCGCGCTCGGGGATCCTGATTGGCCCGCTCGAAGACAAGCACTCCGCCGGCACCTTCGTCGAGGAAATCGAAGACTGGTTCGATCTCTGCCGCTACTGGAACATTCTCGTCGAATCGCCGAACGCGAAGGCGTGCGCGTACAAGGAAATGGGCAAGTGTCCGGCGCCATGTGATGGAACGATCAGCTTGGAGAACTACCGTCGCTTGCTCGACCTGAGCGTGTGGACGCTGACGCATCCCGACGAAGCAGTGCGCCAGCACAAGCAGCGGATGGCAAACGCCGCCGCGGATCTGCGCTTCGAAATCGCGGGGAAGATCAAGAAGTACGTCGAGCAGTTGTCGCAGATCGGTAAAGGCCCGCTGCGGCACGTGCGGCCGCTCAAGGAATTCAACTTTCTCTCTCTCCAGCGCGGCCCCCGTGAAGGCACCGCGAAGGTCTTTCTCATCACGCCGGGTCGAGTGGAAGAAATCGCGGGTTTGATCAACGAACCGCTGCGGCCATCCGAGCTTCTCCGCGTCGCATTCACCCTCGCCGCCGAGCGCAGCGCAAGCGGCGTCGATCCCGCCGGCGCCGAACGGGTCGGCGTCGTCGCCCAACACCTCTTCAGCGCCAGGCAATCCCACGGCGTGTTCCTGCCGCTCGAATCCGTCGACGAAAGAGCGATCTCCAAAGCCTACCGCGATCTGCTGAAGCAAAAGCAACAGGTCGAAGTGATCGAGAGCGAAGGCGTGATGAAAGAGCTCCAATCTCTTTGAATAATTCTCGATCGAAAAATCGTCATCCTGAGCGAAGCGAAGGATCTCGGGAGGGGGAAGCCGCGTTCGAATTTCGAGATCCCTCGCTTCGCTCACGGTGACATGCAAAAAAAGGTGACAGCCACCATTTCTCGGCAGTCAAAACAGTGCGAATAAAAAGGTGGCTGTCACCTTTTTCGCACCGGTAGCGCCGAGGCGAAACGGTCGTTTCTGCGTTGCGAAGAAAAGGTGGCTGTCACGAATGCCATTCGGTTAAGCGTAACGCGCGCGGTGTTTTGCCTTTAGGTTCTGTCGTGGCTCTTTAAGCAGGTCGTATTCCTTCAGCCTTCGTTTCAACTTTCGCGGCTCCCACCGGCGCGGGCGATCGGGGTTGAGCAGC
>JAICIO010000147.1 GCA_025924315.1 Phycisphaerae bacterium | reverse complement strand
AGCGTTCAGGGCGACTGCATCTACACCCGCCGCACTTCTGCGACCCCGCAGAACCAGACGGGTCAGGCCCCGCCGGACCTCACCAACGGTCCGTTCGACGCCGGCGAC
This sequence comes from Phycisphaerae bacterium, assembly GCA_025924315.1. Taxonomy (GTDB): domain Bacteria; phylum Planctomycetota; class Phycisphaerae; order Tepidisphaerales; family Tepidisphaeraceae; genus JAICIO01. Next base: position 13,433 of record JAICIO010000147.1, on the reverse strand, counting down.
ACCTTCCTCCTCCCGTACGCTCCGTGAGCGAACACGAGAGATAGCCGCTGCACGCAGCAACATCAAAACCGAAGCCCGTCTCGCAGCACGGGCTTCGGTTTTTCATTCTCCAGGCAGACCCAAAAGACGCGCAAAATGGGCCGCCATTTTTCCTTTGCACTGAACCTAACATAAGCCGTACCATACGACCGGATGACCGAGCTTTTCTCGGCCATTTTCGCGGCTTGGCAACAAATCGAGCCCATCCTCCGCCGCCACTCCGACGCCCTCGAAAAGCGCCTCGCCCGTCGCCGTCGCCCAACCCTTCTGCGCCCGCCGCGCGCCTCGTGCCTCGCGCTCCGCGCCACCGACACACGCATCGGCCCCGCCACCGCTGCTCCCATTCATCCTTCATCCTTCAGCGCTCATCCTTCGCAACACGATCTCACCCTCTCGGCGAAACTCCTCCGCCGCCTCTCCACGCCCGTCCGCCTCACCCCACCCGGCGAGCCGCACGACGTCGTCGCCGCCAAGCTCGGCGTCACACCGAATACCCTCGTCTCGCGGCGGCATCGCAACGTCTTCCGAACGCGACACGTGCAAGGCCTCCGCGGACGCTTCGGCAACCCCGTCCCGCTCCTCTTCACCCCGCGTCCGCTCGATCCGTCCGCGTGGCTCTTCGAAGAGCCCGATCCCCTCTGGGGCTGGACCGCGCTCGATCTTCCGCAGCGTATTCCCCCGCACTTCGAGCAGACCCTCACGCGCGTCGCCGTCTTCGGCCCTCTCACCAGCACCGAGCGCCGCCTCGCGCAATCGCACCCCGAAGCCTTCGACCATCCCCCACCCACCACCGACCGCCCGCGCCTCCCCAAAATGCAGCCCGATTACGTCTGGTACAAATGGAGTAAATCCAACGACTACCTCGGCGAAGATTGCCGCAATTGTCGACGAAGCGGAAGAGAAGATAGAGGATGGAGAATGGAAGATAGCGCGCCGCCTTTTCCATCTTCTATCCTCCACTCTCCATCCTCTCCGCCCAAGTCGCGCAAGCCCCGCCCCCGCACTGCCCAAGGCTCCCTCGTCTTCAAAGGCTGGCGATGGCTCTGCCCCGCCTGCGGACGAAAGGTCCACAAGCTCTACCTCCCCCTCCCATCCATCGATTTGCCGCTCGAGCTGCCCAGGCGCCTCCCGCGTCGCCTGAACATCAGTGAAGCCGACGAACTCCCCGCCCCGCCACAAACCTTCGCCTGCATGACCTGCCACCGCGTCCGCTTCGTCTCCCGCTGCGAACGCAACGCGTGGAACCACCTGATCGCCTACCTGACCGCCGGCCTCCTCTACGGCCGCGAAGTCAAACAACCCAACGACCTCGACTTCGCCGAATCAACCTGTCCTGAGCAAGCGCAGCGCGTCGAAGGGACCTGTCCTGAGCAAGCGCAGCGCGTCGAATGGGCCCGCCCTGAGCTTGTCGAAGGGCGAAAACGCCCCTACCGCCCCCAACTCAATCGCTCAGCCCCGCGCCGCCAGCAAGTCCTCGAGCGCCTCCTCGCCGGCAAATCCATCCGCCAAATCGCCCGCGACCTGAACGTCAGCATCCGCGCCATCCACAACCACATCCGCGCCCTCTGCCGCCAGGAATCCGTCCCCAACCGACACGCCCTCGCGAAAAAACTAAATGCAACCAAACCGCAGCCTCTCAACCAGGAAGAGCGCGCCCGCCACCGCCGCACCCAAACCCAACGCCTCCTCCTCGCCGGCCGAACCTACAAACAAATCATGAAGGAACTACAAACCGACTTCAGCACCGTGAACCGCGACGCCATGAAGATCTACAAGCACCACAAGGTAAGCGGCCGCCGCGGGCTCGCCAGAAAGCTCGGCGTCGACCTAAAAACCGACGAAGACCGCCGCATCGAAGCGATCCAAACCGAAATCCAAACCCGCCGCGCCGCCGGCCAAACCAAAAAGCAGATCGCCAAAGAAATGAATCTGAACTTCTGGGCGGTGCGTACTACGTGAAAAACGCTCGCACCTACGCGAAGTAGATCTCGCCGATCGGAGCGTCACCCTTTCCGCGGTCTGACCTTGCTGAGCCATCGATCAATCTGTCGGATAGATGCCATAAGCGCTTCGCAGGTTCCGGTGAATCCCGGAAGCTTCAGTTCTCTACGCCGCTTGGTACAATCAGGTGGGGGCCGCAACAATTCTGTAGATGCCCTCTGAAACCTGCCGATGGAGGCATTGTGGCGGAAGGCAACCTATCACAAGGGGAAGCGGACGCGCTAATTCAGATTGAGAAACGGTGGAGAGACGACCTAGTATACACTTATCCGGGCGTAGGCGGGCTACTCACTGTTCCTCTGATCTCGATCGATTGCCGTGAAGAATTCATTTTAGATGTTCGACGAGGCCGCATTGATCTTTCAAAAGTCACGCATCAATTGCGGGGTCGGGTGGTCGCGATCCTTGTGCGCGTCGACATCGCTGGACCTCCGCACACGAACCCAGACGGCGTTGTAGTACCTTGTCCGCACATACACCTCTACAAAGAGAATTTTGGTGACAAATGGGCTCAACCGCTGCCACCATCTTACTTCAGCAACGTGACTGATTTGTGGCAAGTTCTGCACGACTTCATGGACTTCTGTCGGGTAGTAGAAAAGCCTCAGATCGAGCGTGGACTCTTCTCATGATCGACGAGATCCAAAACCTCATCGTTGAGTACACCAAGTGGCTATCGAGCCATAGCGAAGCACGCGAGGTCGGCAGTTATGTCGTCATCACGACGCCTTTTTTGGACCGCCACAACGATCATCTCCAGATTTACGCCAGAAAGGACAATGGCGGCTACGTTCTGTCCGATGATGCTTACATCATCCAAGACCTTCAGATGTCGGGCTGCAACCTAGATTCCAAGAAACGCCGGGAACTTCTTCGAACGGTTCTGAACGGTTTTGGAGTGCAGGTGGAAGACAACGCGCTGGTCGTCAAGGCGGGGAAGCACAACTTCGGTCAGAAAAAGCATAACTTGCTTCAGGCGATGCTCGCGGTCAACGACATGTTTTTTACTGCGGCCCCGACCGTTACGAGTTTGTTCCTCGAAGATGTAACCAATTGGCTGGAGGCGAGCGAGGTCCGCTACGTACCGAGCGTCAAGATAACTGGCCTTAGTGGGTACGATCACGTATTTGACTTCGCCATCCCAAAATCTAGAAAAGCGCCGGAACGTATCGTTCAAGCAATCAATCGTCCGACACGTGAGACCGCAGAAGTCTGCGCGTTTGCGTGGATTGACACGAAGGACGCGCGGCCATCCGATGCTGAAGCATTCGTACTATTGAATGATGCTGACAAGGCCGTGCCGACCAACATTCTTTCGGCGCTGGAAAGTTACGACATAGAAGCCGTGCCATGGTCACAGCGAGATCGGATCAAAGAGGAACTAGTTGCGTAGGCAGGTCACGCAGAGTGCAATTGACACTCTCACCCCACTGTCAGTCTGCAGGACGCTATCGTAAAACTCTCGATTAACCGCATGAGATATACAACTAGAGAGATCCGCTAAAAAAACTATATCGAAACATCCCAAGTGGCTTAGCTAGAACCTAGGAAAAAAACGACGCCAGCAGGTACCAATCTGCTGGCGTCATTCAATTATCCGAGGACCTTGTTGGCAAGGAACTCGGCCTCATCACTCGGGAAAAATACTAGGAACGACATTGGTAGCAAGGGACAATAACTAACATCCAAAGATTTTTATTGTTCCTACCAAACCCCTTTATTGAACGGCAATGCCAACTGGGAGCAACTGGGGGGGTATCAACTGGGAGCAACTGGGGGGGTATCAACTGGGAGCAACTGGGGGGTATCAACTGGGAGCAACCGGGGGATATCAACTGGGAGCAACCGGGGGATATCAACTGGGAGCAACTGGGGGGTATCAACTGGGAGCAACTGGGGAGTATCAACTGGGAGCAACTGGGAGCAACTGGGAGGTATCGACTGGGAGCAACTGGGAGCAATTGAGGAGTAACCAAATGGGAGCGATCGGGAGCAATTGGCGAGTACCAACTGGGAGCAACTGGGGAGCTACCAACTGTCAACTAGCTATTTGACCCCCAAAATAAAGAGAGCCAGCAGGTACCAGCCGCTGGCATCTCTCAATTGTCCGAGAACCTTGTTGGCAAGGAACTCGGCCTCATCAACTGGGAAAGTACAATGAACATCATTGGGAGCAAGACCGAAATGAGTGACAATGAAAAGATTTTTTCTAGTTCCGTGATATAGAGGCCAAAAATCTCACTTCTACAAAGACCCAAGTGCGAAGAGAAAACGAATCTTGAAGTATCAACTCTGGGATGACAAGAACAATACACATGGGAATCCGCTGACTAATCAGTTCGACATCACAAATGCATTTCGAAAGTCAGACAAGGTACCTGTTCCCCAAGGGACATTGACAACGCACCATTAGGCACGAGCGAACAATACTCTCCTCGTCCTGAATCGCGCACTCTCATCACTCGTCGATCGTCAATCAACCTTTCGTCCGTTCTCTACCTCTTTGTTCCCCCGCGCGAAACATCGAGAGAAGTGATGCGCGAGACGCGCCCATGATTCCGTCCGTCGGCGGCCGGCTGGTTTTCGCCGGTGCCCGGCGGCCGGCGGTTTTCGCCGGTGGCCGGCGGCCGGCGGCTCATCGTTGCCGGCAAAAAGTTTTTTGTTTTCCCGCCCTTTTCCGGTTGCGAGTACAGAATCCGTGACGTATTCCACCGAACATTGGACGACGTTCGTCCGATCCTCTGCGAGGTCATGGATCGACTCGCGGACGTGCACCGGCGCCGCGGTACCAAGCGTGAGCCGGTGATGATCCACAGTTGGGTGAGCGTTGGCACGGAACTCGGCCTCATCGCCATGCCAGCCAGCGCTTCACTCCTTTTTTAGGAGCTTCGTATGAAGCGCCATTATGTTCTGATTCCCAATTCTGGGACACGTATCGGTAAGAAGCGCTCGTGGTTCATCGAACTCGGCGTTCGCTGCAAGCGCTGGCTCAAGATTCGCCTGCATGTGCGAACCCGTGCGTAAACGTGACGGGATGCTCCGGCGCCGGCGAAGAGCCGGCGCCGGACCCCGCGCTGGAATGGGGCTGGCCATCCTGGGGCTCATGTGTGCGCTGATCTGGGGCGGGATCATGATGGCGCCGAAGAATGATCTGCGGCGGTCGGATTACATGGCGTTGCGCGTGACGGCGATCATCGCCGTGGTGTCGCTGGGGCTGTCGCTGTGGATCGCGTTCGTGAAGATCCGCAATCGCTTCGATGACCCGGAGGTGCGGTCGGCGAAGTTCAAGCATGCGCTGCTGGGCCTGGGTGGCATCGCAGCCGCGTTCGCGCTGGGCGCGATCAGCTATGCGCTGGCCGCGCCGGGCATGCTGGCGTTCGCGCCGGGTGGCCTGGCGGTTGTCGGCATGATCGCGATCATCGCGGCGATGCAGGGGGAAGCGCAGTAGGTCAAAGTTGAACAGGACTGAGGACTGAGTTGGAACCGACGAAACGCCAGCAACTCGAAGCCGAGATTGCGAAACAGCGTAACAATTCCAAGATCACGCGTCCGCAACGGCTTCTCAGAATAAAAACGCTTGAAGATCAATTAGCACTTCTCGACCGCGAAGAGAAATTACGGTCCAAAACTCCTGAAAATACTGACCCACCACCTCGACTTTCACCTCAGTCCTGAGCAACTTTGACCCCCGAGCTGGAAGGTCAGGCGCAAAACAAGCGGGACAGCACTGGCGTGCGGTCCCGCTTGGTCGTTTTTGATATGATCGAAGAGCTTAGTACTTGCGGTCGTTGTCGCGGGAGGCGGAGCGGCCGCCGGTGTTGCCGCGTTCGACGTAGCCGCGGCTGGCGGGGGCGGTGTTGCCGCTGTCGTATCCGCCTCGGCCTCCGCCGAAGCGCGTGCCGCCGCCGTAGCTTCCGCCGCGGGGACGCTCTTCACGCGGCTTGGCTTCGTTGACCGTCAGGGCGCGGCCGGCGTGCTCCTGTCCGCTGAGGGCGCTGATCGCCTTCTGCGCTTCTTCGTCCGTGCCCATCTGCACGAAGCCGAAGCCCTTGCTGCGGCCGGTTTCCCGGTCCTGGATGACTTCAGCGCTCGACACGGCGCCATGCGGTTCGAACAACGTCTGCAGGTCTGAACTGGTGGTTTCGTAGCTCAGGTTCCCGACATAAAGCTTGCTGCCCATAAAAGTATCTCCTACTTGGGGCTGGTGGCGATCCGCCGTTTACTTTCCGGATCGCGGTTGTGAAAGAGGCCGAAAGTCCGGCCCGGGACTGGTAGGAGGGGCGAAAGAGGCAGGCGCAGCGGAGTCGTGAAAAGAACTCAACTTCCCGAATCGGTCGTCAGACGTACCGCGAGCACTGTAAGGCACGGCTGGGCGAATAGATAGGGATTAATCCGCAAAGGCGGTTTTCAAGGGGAATCGCGGGTGTTGCGCGCGAATTGGGTCGTTCGGATTCGCCGGTTCGATCGATCGGCGGGATATCGCGAGGAACAGCTTTCACGTGTGAGGTAAAAGTTGCGCAGGACTGAGGACTGGGTCCGTTCGCAAATGGCGTTCACGCCAAATCGTTTTGAACCGCCAAGCAGCCAAGTCGCCAAGAAGAGGCGCTAAGCACAAAGACCGCAAAGCTCACAAAGAGAACAAAGATAAGGCGCTGTGTCCTCCTTTCCGCTCTTTGCGAACTCTGTGATCTTTGCGCTCAGATTTTCTTCGTTTTGTCGTCTCGGCGTCTCGGCGTCTTGGCGGTTCAAGTTTTAAAGGCCGCCATCGTTCACGCTCACGCCGTGCGCTTTGAGCGTGTTTACCTGGACGAGCTTCGCTTCGTCCACGTCCTGTACGTTGTCGCTGTGGCACGCGGCCTTTTTGCCTTTGTGGGCGAGGGCGTGGATTTGTTCCTGAGTCAGGTTGGCGCGGGCCTTTAAAATCTCAGCGCCGGTTTCCGTGACGCCCGGGGATTTCATCGCGACTTTCTCGGGTTGGCTGGCTTCGTCCTTGCCGGAATAGAAGTCAGTGATTTCTTTGCTGATTCTCACGGAGCACCAGTCGTGGCCGCACATGGCGCAGAAGTCGGTGTCGACTTCGAGGTCTTCGTCGTGATACGCGCGGGCGAGCTCGGGGTCGAAGCTGAGGTCGAAATGTTTTTGCCAGTTGAGGGCGGCGCGGGCTTTGGTGAGCTCGTCGTCGCGATCGCGTGAGCCGGGGATGCCCAGCGCGACGTCGGCGGCGTGGGCGGCGATTTTGTAAGCGACGCAGCCCTGTTTCACGTCGTCCTTTTTCGGCAGGCCGAGGTGTTCCTTCGGCGTGACGTAGCAGAGCATGCTCGCGCCGTGATACGCTGCCGACGTCGCGCCGATGCACGACGTGATGTGGTCGTAGCCGGGGAAGATGTCGGTGACGAGCGGGCCGAGAACGTAGAACGGCGCGCCGTGGCACAGCCGCCGCTGGAGTTTCATGTTGTATTCGATCTGATCGAACGGCACGTGGCCGGGGCCTTCGATCATGACCTGCACGCCCTTGGCCCAGGCGCGCTCGGTGAGCTCGCCGAGCGTCGCGAGCTCGAGCAGCTGCGCTTCATCCGATGCATCGGCGAGGCCACCGGGCCGCAGGCCGTCGCCGAGGCTGAACGACACGTCATACTCGCGCATGATGTCGCAGATGTCGTCGAAGATCTCGTACATCGGGTTCTCTTTGTTGTGATGCAGCATCCACTTCGCGAGCAGCGATCCGCCGCGGGAGACGATGCCGATGAGGCGCTTGCGCACGTGCGGCAAATGCGAACGCAACACGCCCGCGTGGATGGTGAAGTAATCGACACCCTGCTTAGCCTGCTTTTCGAGCTCTTTGAGGATGATGTCGTAGGTCAGATCTTCGATCGACTTGCCGATGATCATCGAATAAATCGGGACCGTGCCGATGGGGACGGTGCTGTTCTGGATGATGCTTGTACGACATTCGTCGAGATTACCACCAGTCGAGAGGTCCATGACCGTGTCAGCGCCCCACTTCTCGGCCCACTTCAGCTTCTCGACGTCTTCGTTGGTCCCGGACGAGACCGGCGAAGCGCCCATGTTGGCGTTGATCTTGGTGAGCGACGCCCGGCCGATCGCCATCGGCTCGAGCTTGTATTTCAGGTGAACCTTGTTCGCCGGGATGATCATGCGCCCCGCGGCGACTTCGACGCGGATCTGCTCCGACGTGAGGTGCGGCTCGCGCAGCGCGACGCGCTTCGCTTCCGCGGAGATCACGCCATCGCGGGCCTCTTCGAGCTGCGTCTTGTGCGCGCGGCCGCGCGAAGCGTCGCGAAAATCCATCGCGGTTTTGTCTGAAGGCGCGGGCATGCCGGGCGTATCCGGCGAGCTGAAGGTGTACGGCGTGCCGACGCGCGGCTTGAGCGCGAACGATCCGGGCGTCGTGCCCTGCCGATCCGTCGAGGGGTTTTCACCCAGCGGCGGAAGTGTCCAAGAGCGAATGTCAGTTGAGTTGTTTGTGTTGTTCATGGCTTGCATTCCGTTTCGTATTGCCAGTCGTTCACGTCCAGGTCGGGTAAGCCGGTCACACCGAGGCGGCGGAGCATATTGAGGCACTGAGCGCGATGGTGCGTGCCATGCACCAGCACGTGCGTCAGCGCGACCCCGCGGGTGAATGTGAAACGCTTTCCGTTGAATTCGGCGAAGATGTGCTCGTCGAGCTTTCCGCGCGACTCGTCAATCAAACCGCGAAGCTCCTCAGTCATCTCGTCGAGCAGGCGCGCCAACTCGTCCAGCGAGAACGTTTCGTCCGGCGGCTTGATCGACGGACGCAACGGCAATCCCGCAATGTCGGTTGACCACCCGCGCATGCATCCGACGATGTGCTGCAACGTATCGTGCAACGAACCGCAGCCCATCTCAAATCGCTCGTGAAACTGCGCGGGGGTCAGCGGCTGGCACAGGTCGAGCACTTTGTGCGTCGCCCAATGATTGTGCTTCAACAGCGCAGTGAGTGGATCAGAAGTGACAGGCGGACGCATTGCTCGCTTCCCTACGCCGGTGTGATCCGGATCAGGTTCTAAGGGTCTTATCTCAGACCCGCCCACAGCGGACGGATCACCCCTAGCGATGACGAAAATCGTACGCCCTTTCGCGCGATGTGACAAGCGCCGGAATCGATCACGGTTTTCGTAACGGCGCAGCCAGAGCGGATTCGACCGTGCGGAGCGGTTTGAAATTCGGATCGAGCCAATAAGCCTCGCCATTGGAATCGAGCAACCGCGCCAACAGATCGCTGAACGATTCCGCGATGACGCGATCGTAAACTGACACCTCGCTTCTGCCACGCCGGCAATGTGAGAGGATCACTTTGCGGCCGCTGTAATCCATTCGACCGAAGCCGAGCACGATGAAACTGCCGTCACGGAGCTCGCACAGGCGTCTGAACGGCGACTGGTCACGATTCCGCCGCTTGAAGAACCGACCGATGAACGACTGGTGCCGACCGATTTCCGTCGCCTCGGCGAGGGGCAGGAGGCGGAACGCCGGGCCGCTGTCAGTGGGGAACAACTCTGCGCCGTCCGTGCGTTGATAGAACGCGGCCAGATCGGCGGGAAAAGTATCATCGACGAACGCGTCCTCCGTCCGCAACCGAGAAAGAAACGCGCGGTTGCCGGGATAAACTTGATGGCCGTCCTTCTCCAATCGCACGAGCGCCGTTTCGATACGCGAAAGCGGGCGCACAGCCCAACCGACCGTCGGTCGCAGCGCAAGCGACTCGGGATCCTGCGCAATTCCAGTGCTCCCCGCGATCGCCTCCATCGGATGCGTTTGCCACACGCCGCTCGATTGCTTCTCGTGAAACAGGAACGTGACGCGCGAGAGTCCGGACGGCGCGATGAAAGTGCTGATCCCCTCTCCTGTTTTAAAGATCGGATTCAGCCGCCGCACAGGCCCATTGTGGAACTCGCGCACATACGGAATGAGCTTGGCGATCCAGCCATTGATGATGTTCGTGCCATAATCGGAGCGGATCTTGCACAGTGCCTGCCAGTGAGTCAGGTCGATGTCCCCATCCGACGCGCGCACCAACTGATCACAGATCGGCAGCAGGTGCTCCAGCCACCAGCCCATGTCGAAGATCGCGATCTGCTTGACCTTCTCGCGAAGATCGTGCCAGTCCTGCGTGGTGCCTTCGAGGGTGACTTGTGGAATCCCACAGCCCGCCAGCAGTTCGTAATGAAAGTACCGATCGAAGACGTCCATCATCACCACGTGACTCGCGGCGAGTGAATTCGCGTCGCTCGTGCTGAAGTTGCAAACGAACGTGGAGTAAATGTCGTCGCCGACGTGGGTGCGAATCTGGTCGGCCCAAGCCGCAAAGGCGGTCGGCCAATCGTTCTGCGACGAACCCTTCATGAACTCATCAATCTGCACGATGAGCCGTAACTTGTCCTTGTGAGAGACGAATCGATGACGAAGACGCTCGCCATGAATCGCCATGTGCTGAGCGACGCCTTGCGCGATCGTCAACCACACGGCGTCCGGTGTCAGCACGAGCGGTCGATGTTCCGCGTACGCAATGTGGGCAGCCGTGAGGAGTGGATGATGGCTGACATTCTGCAGGACCTGTTCCCACGGCCTCGAACAGCTCTCGATGGAAAGGCCTTCCCCCTCCGATTGAAGTAGCTCATCCAGTGCTTCGCGTGCCGAGCAAGTCGGCCGAGCGTCCGTCGCCGGTGAAACTTGATCTACGGCGAACGAGATGCCCGAGGCCGTTCGTTGGATTATTGACGTCATAAAAGCCCCCGTGTTGGATCATGAATATTAGCAGGCGCGCCGCGAGTCGGCGCGAAAAAATCATTGCCCCGACGCCACGTTCGTGCTGGTGGCGTGGGCGGCGTTGCGGTCGATCGCTTTCACGATCTTTTCCTGGATGATCTTCACATCGCCGACGTATACGCCGTTCATGAGAATGCTGAAGGCGAACCACTGGTTGTCTTTGGTGTTCACGTAGCCGCTGAGGCAGCTGACGCCGGAGACGTAGCCGCTTTTGGCGAAGACGCGGCCTTTCAGGTCGTCGCGGAAGCGGTGCTCGAGCGTGCCGTCTTCGCCACCGACGGCGAGTGTTGCGATAAACGCATTGCGGTTCGGGCCGGCGAAATCGTGCGCGAGGACTCGCATGAGCGAGTTGGCGGAGATCGCGTTTTTCTTCGAGAGCCCGCAGCCGTCGTCCAGCTTCACTTCCTCTGCGTTAACACCACAGGACATGACAAACGCCTTGACCGCGGCGGTGCCGTTTTCCCAGGAGCCGGGCTTTTGCGAGACCTCATGGCCGAGACGCTTGCACAAACACTCGGCGTACAGGTTCATGCTGTCCTTGTTCGCCCGCGCGATGACCGCCGTCAGCTGGGTCTCGTTGATCGCCAGGATCTTCACGTCCGGCGAGTGATTCAGAATCGCATCGCGGATCGTGCGATCGCGCTTCACGGTTCCGCTGATCGACACGCCGTTCTTATTCAGCGTCTCCGCCAGCACCGTCCCCGCGAACATCGGCGGGTCGTTGATCGTCACCGAGATCGGCTCTTCGTTGTTTGCGTTCGTTTCGCCGCGCAGAATGATGTCGTTGGTGTTCGGTGTGCGCGACAGCCACACTGCATTGCGACTGGAGTAAATGCAGGTGTTCTTGATGTTCGCGTATTTCGTCTCGGGATCCGTGCGATAGGTGACGACCTCGCCCTGCTCGCCCACGTGCAGATAAAAGTCGAGACAGTTCGCGTTGAGGTTCAGGCCGCCCACCTGGGCGACGTAACGCCTGTGCTGCTGCTCGACGGGCCAGCTGGCGGGGACGAAGTTGTCGTCGAACACGCTGTCGTCGACGAGCACGTTCGCGGCCTTGGTGATGTTCTGCTTCTTGAGCGCCTCGGCCCAGTTGCGGAAGACGGTCGTGGTGTCCCAACCGACTTTCTTGAGCATCTCGACATCGCCCAAGGTGGGATCGCCGTCGCCGATGATCACCAGGTCGTTGCCCTTCTGGGCCAGGATGGTGTGGAACTTGAAGTCCGGCCCGAGTTTTTCGAGGGTGGCCGATGTCGTCAGTACCTTCAAATTGCTCGCGGGGATGAGGCCGATGTCGCTTTGGTGGCGGAAGAGGATTTCGGGGTCTTTCTTATCGCTCAGGCGGGCGATCGCGACACCCACCTCGGCCTTCGCGAGCGATTTGTCCTGAAGAAGCGACCGGATATCGCTGTTCAGGTCGGCGCGGGCAGAGGGCAGAACGCAGAAGAGTGCGAGCGTAAAAGCGAGACGTGAAAATCGTTTCATCCTTGAAACCTCGGAGACAGCAGTTCAGGTCTTGTCCGGTAGAGTAACGCAGAAATTGCGCGGGGCAAGATCAGGCGCAAGAATTAGCGCGTTGTGAATATCCCACCCTCAAGACTTTCATCGTGGGTTCCAATTGGTAATCGGTGGCACTCCCGGCGCGCCGGGATCGGTGATCAGGCGCGGTACTCCGCGACCGAGGATCGGGTCGAGGAATACCTTGGCCCGTCACAGGCAAGAATTTCTGTGCCACCATTGAGTACTGACGCCCTGTTTCCTACTGGTACTGGACCAGGCCTGTGTGCTCACGGCCGATCAGGTTCATCAGGCGCTCTTCCACAGGCGGATGGGTTTGGAAGAGTTCGCCGATCGAACGCATCACGTTTACCGGTTCGATGATGAACATGGCATTGAAGGCGGGATTTACGTCGAGGGGGATGCGGTGGGCGTAGGTGTTGATCTTTTCCAGAGCTGTCGCCAGGTGAATCGGATCGCCGACGAGTTGGGCGCCTTCCTTGTCGGCGTTGAATTCGCGCGAGCGGCTGATGGCGGCTTGGATTAATCCTGCGGCCAATGGACCGAGCAGCACGACGAACAAACCGGCAAGCGGATGGCTGTTGCCTTCGCGATCGCGCCCGCCGCCGCCGAACATAAAGATGTAGCCGAGCATGCTGATCGCCCCCGCGATCGTCGCGGCCACGGAGCTGATCAGGATGTCGCGATGTTTCACATGCGCCAGCTCGTGGGCCATTACGCCGGCGATCTCGTCTCGGTTCAGAAGCTCGAGCAATCCTTCCGTCGCACAGACGGCGGCGTGATTGGGATTGCGTCCGGTCGCGAACGCATTGGGCGCTTCGACTGGCGAGACAAACACGCGCGGCATGGGCAGCTTCGCCTTTTCGGTCAGCTCGTGAACAATCTGGTATAGCTGATGATCCGGCCCGACTTCCTGCCCGCGCATCGACGCGATCGCAATCTTGTCGCTGAAGAAATAGGCCACAATGTTACTGATCGCCGCGAATACCAGCGCCACGTAAATGCCGTTGTGGAAAAGCGTGCCAATTCCGAGGATCAGCGCGGTCATCAGACCGAGCAAAAACGCCGTT
>JAICIO010000146.1 GCA_025924315.1 Phycisphaerae bacterium | reverse complement strand
GGAGCGAGGCTCCTGCCGAGCCGTTGTCCGTCGCTCACGCAAAAGGCTCGGCGGGAGCCTCGCCCTCCGATCAATCTTGTTTCCAGAAATCCATCGACAATCGATCCGACAGCTCTCGCTTCGCTACCTCCTCAATCAACTCGCTGAAAAGCGCGTGAAACGACTGAACGAGCTTCGCCTCGAGTTGCTCGCCGTCTGGATCATCACTCGCATTCGTCGGTGAAATGGGTTCGCCGAAGTTCGCCGCATAAATTGTTCGTCGCAACGGCAACCAGCTTGTGAAGCGGCGATAGGCGACGGTGCCAAGGATCACGCATGGCACAATCGGTACATTCGCCATCTGCGCAATTCGGCCGATGCCTCTGCGAATCGCGCCTCCATACAGGACCGATTGCTCGCGCGTCGGAATTCGACCCTCGGGAAACATCGTGACGACGTGACCTCGATCAAGTCGATCGAGAATGACGCGAACGGCCTGCGGATCTCGCCGCGAGCGGTCGAGGGCGAAGGTTCCCATGTTGCGAAAAAGCCAGCCGACGAACGGCTTGTTCATCACCTCAGTGATGCTGACGAAATCCATCACGCGCGGATGCGTCGCCATCAGGCATGGGACGTCGTACGGGCTGGTGTGATTGGCGGCGAGGATGTATCCGCCAGCGAGCTTCGCGCGCTCGCGATGAAGAATGACCGGATTAGCGCTCGTCCAGAAAGCGGGATAGCCCAGCGTCCAGATCGTGTTGTAGAACAGTCTTCCCAAGTGAACGAGCCGTCATCCTGAGCGCAGCGAAGGATCTCGAAATCGAACACGTCTTGGCATCCCGAGATCCTTCGCTGCGCTCAGGATGACACCGCGCTTTACGGAACATCGCTGTCGGAGATGCCATAAGCGGCACACAACTCCGTGAAGAGGGATTGATACTCGCGCGAGAGTTCCTGGGCCATCAGTTCGCGAGCCTTTCGCCGGTTCGGCTCATCGGTTCGCGGGTAGACGAGCCGGGAACCGAATGCGACCCAGAGATTTGCCTTGCGAAAAGGGATCCACGGTCGCACCCGGTTGAGCTTGTCTGTGCCGAGCACGATGCATGGAAGCACCGGAACATTCGCGCGAGCGGCGATGAGGCAGACGCCCTTCCTCATCGGCGCGCCGCGCATTACCGAATCTTTTCCCTGCGCGACGCCGCCTTCCGGGCAAATGCCGACACATCGGCCTTGCTGGAGTCGCTCGATCGCGGTGCGAATTGCATTGGCGGCGACGCCATGCCGCCGCACGGGAATCGAATCCACCGCGAGCATCATCCAACGGAAGATGCCGTACGTGTAGAACTCGATGCGCGCCATCCAGTCGATCTGCCGGCGAACGATGATGCTCATCAGGAACGGCTCGATGTGACTGAGGTGCGTGCAGGCGAGAATGTACGGCCCTTCGCGCTCCGCGGCTTCGCGACGAATGCAGCGGAAGTTCACGCTGTTCCAGAACGCAAAGCGACCGACACCGGTGGAAAGCCGATACCAATTGATCCAACGCGGGCGCATTGGCCGCGCGCGGGCATTGCGATTCCGACGAGGAGGCGCTGCTTCGATCAACATGGAACCCGTTGTCGACATCGAATCGAAAGAATATTCGATGCGCGCGCAGGGCTCAACGGGACGGCGGATTCTTCGTCGTCAGGCTGCGTCCTCAAGAGGGGCATCGGCGGCGACGCATGCCGATCAGGCCGATCGCGCCGATGAGCAGTGGCGCGACAAGCGTTGGTTCGGGGGCGATCAGTGCATAGCCGGTGAAGGTGCTCGCGGCGACCGCGGTGAAACCGGTCCCCTTGGGAACGTCGGTGACCGCTCCGCTCCCGCTGTCGTAGCCCCAGCCGACGATTGAGCCGTCTGGCGCGAGTGCGTACGCCGTATTGTATCCCGCCACGAGCGAGGTGAATCCGGTTTCGGTTGGGGCGTCGGAGATGAGATGATAGGCATCGTGGCTGAGCGCGCTCGGGTGATCGCCCCATACTTTGATCGAGCCGTCGGTCTTCAAGGCCAAGCCGTAAAAATCATCGCCGGTGACTGCTTTGTAAACCTTGTCGGTGGGCGCCTCGGAAACAATTTTATAGGTGTCATCGCCCCAGACGGCGAGCGAGCCGTCGGTCCGCAGCGCCAGGCCATTGAAATTGCCGCCGGCAATCTGCGTGAAATCAGTCTCGATCGGGGTGTTGGACTTTTCTCCGAAGGCGTTGCGGCCCCACGCGACGATCGAACCATCCGATTTTAGCGCATATCCTGTGTAGGAGCCGCCGGCGATGGCGACGAAGCCGGATGCGGTGGGCGTGCCGGAGATTTCGCCATAGGTGTCATCATTCCCCCAGGCAACAATCGAGCCGTCAGCCTTGAGGGCGAAGGCGTTATGGTTGGTGGCGGCGATTGCCGTGAACCCGGTCGCCGTCGGCGCGCCGGAGACCTGCTGATGCAGGTCCGATCCCCAGGCGGCGATCGAACCATCGCTTCGCAGCGCGTAGCCGTTGTAACCGAGGTTACCGGTGATCGCGACGAAGTCGTTTCCCGCCGGCGCGTTGGAGACGTCGCCGAAAATGTCCTCGCCCCAGGCCACGATCGACGCGGCCTTCGCGGTTCCGGCCGACGTTGCCACAGCGACCAAGGCCACCAGGGCTGATTTGCTTTTTAGCCGCATACGATTGCTCCTTCTCCGCCGGGAAAAGAGGCGGCACTGACGAGGTGCTCACTTGGGGCAGCAATTTATCAACGGCAGCAGGCGCTATGAACAAGAAATCATCGCATTTCCGTTGCGACTGCTATTTTTTCGCTCGCGCCAATCCCAAGTCGGAAGCGTCGGCGCTGAAGCATCCTTATGTCGCAGAAAGACTAAAGCGTATCGGACGGATGCATTCTCGCAACGAGATTTGTGGGAACCCATTAAGATTTTTTTGCGGCGGCCGCGCACTCGGCGAACCCCGAGGCGGGGCCAGGTCGATCCGCTCACCATTTCGATCCGCGGCAGCGGCAGCGGGATTCGTTCACGAGCACGTCGTTCACCTGCGCGAGCAGGCATTCCTCCCAGCCGATCATGGGCTCGCTCGTCCGCATCGCGAGATGAAAGCGAACGGCTTGGTACATCGCGTTGATGCGCCGGGCGAGGGCGAAAGCTTTTCGAAGTTTTTCGATCGCCAACACCGCCTGCCATGGCTCGAGGTATGCCTCGATCATCGGTTCATGGCGCGCGTTGGCCTCGAGCGGTGGTTTGTCGTGGATGAAGTTCAGGAAACGCGTGGCGCTGAAGAAGGGGTGCGTGATGACGCTGTCCGCCCAGTCGTAAAAGACGTACCGATCGTCCGACCAGACGACATTGCCGATACGAAAGTCCTGGTTGACCAGCGTATTTGGTAGACCGGAGGCCGTGAGTTCTTCGAACAGCCCGCGATATTCGTGGACGATCGTCGTCAGACGTTCGAGCTCTGCGGCGTTCACGCCGCGCGCAACGACTGGGTCAGCGATGAGATCGTCCATCGAACAGGCGACGCATTCGAGCAAGCGATCCTGGCAACCGGCGCCGCGCCACGCGTCGAGCTCAGCGCTCGCGGCGAGTTGGATCTCGGCGAAGCGCTTCATTGACTCGAGATGATGGTGATCGTCGAGCTTATGCGTCTCGGTTCCACCGAAGTCGCGCATGAGCATCCAGCGGCGATCATCGTCGCTCGCTAAAAGTTCGGGCACATTTCGCGGCGAGCGCTGGGCGAGCCGTTTCAGCAGAAGCGGCTCATTCGCCTGCGATGAGGAGACCGCTTTGAAATACACGTCGCCCCCGCTCGTCGGCAGGCGAATGACAGTGGAGTACGCCCAGGCGCCCTTCACCTGCACCGCGGCACCCGTCGCCTTGATCTTCAATTCGTCGAGGCGCGCCTGTGACCAATCGACGGCGTTTGTGAAGAATCCGCGGAGCTCCCACGCTCCGCGAAGCGGATGGACCGGCTTGGTCGCGGCCTTGTGCCACTTCCGCGGAAGCTGGTCGCAGGCGAGCCATTGCAGATTCGGCGGTGCATCGAGTGACTCAGCTTCGACCACGGACGAATCGTCGCGCGTCGCTTCATGCAGAATGACGACGCGAATGCCGAAGCGATTGCGGATCTCCACGGTGAGGTGCTCGGTTTCGCTCGGAAGCCACGCGTCCGCGGGACGGTTGACGGTTGGGAGCGCGGGCGCGTTGTTCTCGTCGCGCACGGCGAGCACGCGCACGTCGCGCGGATGACGGATGAGGAGGTGATACGTCGTGAGCGCTTCACGCTTTGATTGAGGCGCGGACATCGTCGTGAGCCTCTCGTTGTCCGCGCTGTTTTCCCTGCGACTAAAGTCGCCGGGCCTCGTTGTGCGCGGAGGTTATTTTGAGGGCGCGGGTTGACTCGTGCTGGGGGCCGGATTCAGGTCGCCTTTGCCCATCGCCCATTCGATTCCCGCGAGTAGGTGCGCCTGGTAACGCGGATCGTTCCACACCGTCTCATTGTGGCCGAGGCTTGTGTAGAAGACACGACCTTTGCCGTAGGGCTTGATCCAGCTGACGGCGAAGTCTTTGTCCGTGCGCTTGATCCGCGGATTGTTCATGTTCGTTTTGTCGACATCGACGCTGATAAAAACAGTGAGCTTGCTGCGATCGTACGGCGGGCCCATCTGGTACGTCTCTTCCGTCAGCGAGAAATGGTCGGGCCACATGTCGGTGATGGCATTGCGCTTCTCGACCTTGTAGCCAACGGTCTGGTCGGCGGTCCATGGGTGATCATCGAAGTGCGCGCCGATCATGTCGCCATATTCGGGCCAAAGATAGAAAGTGTCAGTCGCGCTGTGAATGCCGATGAACGCCTTGCCGTTCTTCACGAAATCGCTGAACGCCTTTTTCTGCTCGTCCGTGAACGGAAGGTCCTTCTCGTGAGTGCTGGTGGTGTTCGCGAAGATGATCGCGTCGAACTGGTTGATCTTGTCCGGATTGAAGTTGCTCAGATCGTCAGAGACGACGGTGGTGAACGCGCCGCTCTTCTCGCCGAGCTCGGTGAGAACTTTATGAGCCGTTGGAATCGAAGCGTGGTGATAGCCAACGGTCATGCTGAAGACGAGAACTTTCTTACCTGAAGCTGGCGGGTTCGCCGGCGCCGGAGTGTCGGCGGCGAAGAGGCTGGTCGTGAAAAGACTCAGCACGGCGATCGTGGCAAAGATATGAATTCGCATGTCCGGTATGGTAAGGAGGACGCCGTGCTCTATGCAATCGGGGACGATTCATGAGCGAGCAAGCGATTCAGATTCGCCAGATTAACCGCGAGGCGCGAGCGGAGACGGAGGCGGCGGCGCGGTTGATGAGCGAGACCGAGCCGTGGATCACGCTGGGACGGAAGTTTGAGAACACGCTCGCGACGGTGACGAACGCGAACTTCGAGGTGTACATCGCGACGCTCGGTGAAGAAGTGGTTGGCGTTATCATTCTTGCCATAAACGTGCCGCTGATTCGTGGATACGTCGGTGGTTTGGCGGTGCACAAGGACCATCGCAACCGCGGAGTTGGAACGAAGCTGATGCGGTTCGCAGAGGAGCGAATCCTTCGCGATTCGCCGAATGTTTTCCTGTGCGTGTCATCGTTCAATCCGGACGCGAAACGCTTCTACGAGCGATTGGGCTTTAAAGAGGTGGGCGAGCTGAACGACTTCATCCTCGCAGGGCATTCGGAGATCCTGATGCGAAAGACGACGGGGCCGATTTCGATGTTCAAGCCTTCCAAGTAGCACGGGCTACCCGCCCGTGTATTTGCGGCTGTAGCCGCGATCGGCACGGGCAAGTTGCCCGTGCTACGGGGTGAGCGAGCGAAGCCACTGGCGCTGTCGTTCCGTCCAGCATCGCGGGGCGGTCACGTTGATCGGCGAGCAGTGGAAGAACTGGTTGATGCGATCGATGAGCGCGGCGATGCCTTCGCCGGATTTGGCGCAGACTTTCACATCGGCATCCCGCGCGGGCCATTTCGCGGGCAGGTCGCACTTGTTCAGCACGCGGATCACGGGCGCTTGATTGAAGGTCAAATCGATTTCGGGCGCAGTGACGTCGAGGACGTGAAGGATAAGATCCGCCTTCTCGACTTGCGTCTGGCTTCGCGCGATCGCTTCAAGTTCGATTGCGTCGCTCGTTTCGCGCAGACCGGGTGTATCGACGAGCATGACCGCGAGGCCATCGAGATTCGCGATCTCGCCCACCCAGTCGCGGGTTGTGCCCGGGAGGTCGGCAGTGATCGAACGCTCGCGGGCGAAGAGTTGGTTGGCGAGGGTGGATTTGCCGACATTCGACGCGCCGACAATCGCGACGCGCGGCGGATGAAGGAGCCAGTGGAGCGCGCGGTCCGCGAGAACGAATTCGACATCGACGGGAGGGCGAGGCTCCTGCCGAGCCGTTCGCGTCGATCGCAGAGACGGCTCGGCAGGAGCCTCGCCCTCCCATTGTTTCCATGCGTCCACCTGGTTCAGCAATACGCGCAGCGCAAGCTCGGTCGTCGCGAGCGGGAGTGATTCGAGCATTTCTTGTTCGATGATTGAAGATGCATCGACTTCGATCCGCTTGACGACGTCGAAGCCAAAGCGTTCGGCGAGTTGGAGAGTGGCTTTCACGACCCACGTTCCGCCGTGGAGGTTTAGATCGGCCGTTTGGGTTTCTTTACGGTAAACAATCACAGGATCGTCAATGATTTTCTTTTCTTCGTCGACGAGATTGCCGTGACGACAGCGCATCGGTTCGGGCACGCCTGCGGAAAAATGTTGGGTGAGGAAGTTGCGCACGTATGGTCCACGCAATCGCACGATGGCGATGGCGCCTGTGCCGGATGGGGTCAGGAGGATGGCTTGGTTTTCCGCGGACATGTTGGATTGCGTAGGGGCCGCTTCAGCGGACCGGTTATTTCCTCCGTCAGAAAAGGCGAATAACCGGTCCGCTGAAGCGGACCCTACAAAGGCAGATGCGCTCAGGTCGGATGCTTGATGTAGTGGCTCGCGTACGCCAGCGCGATGCCGTAAAGGGTGAGGTCGGGGGCAATCGCGTGGATGAGTTCCCAGCCTTCGAAGAGTTTGGGGGCATCGCCACCCGTCGCGATGATCTCGGGCCATTCGCCGAGCTCGGTCGCGAAGTTCTCCGTCAGCTCTTTGATCATTCCGCGAACGCCGTGATACGCGGCCTGGAGCATCGCGCCTTCCGTGCTCGTGCCGAAAGGGCCGGTTGGGGTGCGGAACGTGACGCTGGGGAGCTGGGCCGTTTGGTTATGAAGGGACTGGAGCATGAGGTTCACGCCGGGCGCGATCGCCCCGCCGAGGAAATCGCCGTTGTCGTTGCAGCAGTCTACGGTGATGGCAGTGCCGGCATCGACCACCACGCACGCCTTCCCCATCGATTCATGGGCCGCGGCGATGTTCACGATGCGATCGACGCCGGTTTCTTTTGGATTCTCGGTGAGCACCTTAATCGGGAGGTCGATGTCCCGGCCGACACCCACCCACTCGATCTCTTTTCCCGTGGCTTTGAGCACCGCCTGCTCGATCTCGGCTTCAAGGGGCGGATTCACGCTCGCCCCCGCGATCGCGACTTCTTCGAGTTCGCCGACCTGCCGCCAGACGTCTGCAATGGCCGCAGGCCAATCGCCTTTCAGCGAGTGCGGGACGTGCTTGACGGAAGAGAGCTGACCGGCGGCGAAGGCGCCCAAGGCCAGCCGCGAGTTTCCAAGGTTCAGAACGAGCAGATTGATCTCCATGGGTGCACTATACGCGTGAGGGAGATTTGGGACGACCGCGCTGCAAGCCATCAGGGCTGGCGGTGGGTTCGTTTTGTATTTTCACCCCTTTCGGAACGCCGCGGAACATTTCTGAACATTTCGGAGCGTTTTGGAACACTTTCTGCGCTCCGCTGGAACATCGAACGAACGGTTTGGAACATCCGGGAACATGGCTCAGCCTGACGTGGAGGGCGATATTCGCCCCCGCTGAACCGCAACTTGTGGACGAGACGGTCCACCGGGCAGGCACATTAACCGAACAAACTCCGAATATCCAGCGTAAAATTGTGGCCGCCGAAGACATCTTCCGAGCCGGCCGACTTGATACTATCTCTCTATTTTACAAATGTTTACACGGGCCCGGACGGTCGGCCTACAATTGCTCTCGACATCGGCACGAAAATCTGGGACGATTCCGCTCGATCGGGATGTCACCGAACCCTTACCCAACGGTTTTCCGACTTCTGTGCAGCTAACTATCTCCCTCGAACAACCTGACAAGAAGCTGGCCTTGTTCGGCTCGGCCGACCGGTATTTGCGCATGATCCGCGATACGTTCGGCGTACAGGTGGTTTCGCGGAACGATGAGATCCGCCTTTCGGGGGACAAGGAACAGGTTTCCAAGGCCGCCGCGGTGCTTGAGCAGATGCAGAAGCGTCTGCGGCGGCAGGATTGGCTTTCGACGGACGACGTCGGCAAAGCGATCGGGGAGGCCGTCAAGGAGGATCGGAAGCGGACGGCCGAGGAAATCGACGTCTATTCCAAAGGCGTCGGTATCAAGCCAAAGACCGATGGTCAGAAGCGTTACATCGAATCGATCAACGCGCACGACCTGACGTTCTGCATCGGCCCCGCGGGCACGGGAAAAACGTATCTCGCGGTTGCCGCTGCGGCTTCGATGCTGAAGCACGGTCAGGCGAAGCGCATCGTGCTGGCCCGCCCCGCTGTTGAAGCCGGCGAACGGCTCGGCTTTTTGCCGGGCGATTTGCAGGCGAAGGTGAATCCGTATCTCCGGCCCCTGTTCGATGCCTTACACGACATGATCGACTTCGAACAAGTGAAGCGGTTCATGGTAAATGATGTTATCGAGGTCATCCCGCTGGCCTTCATGCGCGGGCGGACGCTCAATGACAGCGTGATCATTCTGGACGAAGCCCAGAACACCACGGCGAGTCAGATGCTCATGTTTTTGACAAGACTGGGGCACGACTCGAAGATGATCGTGACCGGCGATACGTCGCAGGTAGACCTTCCGCCGAACGTGAAAAGCGGGTTGGTCGACGCGACCGAAAAGCTTCGGGGAATCAAAGGGATTGGCGTCGTCGAACTTGAACGCAGCGACATCGTACGACATCGCTTAGTGCAGAATATCGTCAACGCGTACGAACGTGCCGCTGACGAAGATCAGTAGGATTTGCGACTTGCAGTTTGCGAGTTGCGATTTGAGGGTTTCGTGCCTTCTTCAATCGCAAATCGGAAATCGACAATCGCAAATTTGAAAACATGTTTTCCAAAAAGTCTGGCTCGCGAAGGGCGGAGATCCGCCGAAAACTGCCCGACGCGAAACCGCGCTTTCTTTCCGAGATGCGCGCCGAAGGTGCGACGGTCTCGCTGGGCATCGCCGCGATCTTCTGCGTCGCCGCCACGCTGATCCTCTCGCTTCGCGACGGCGTGATGCCGTATCGGCCGGGCCAGTACACGCCGAACGACATCGTCAGCCGTGTCAGCTTCAGCTTCAACGACAAGAACAAGTTCTTCAACGAGCAGGAACTGGCTCGCCGCAGCACGCCGCGCGAATACAAGGAAGTTGCCGACGTCTGGGAAAAGCTGGAAGACCAGCTGGTCGCGCTTCCCGACCGTGTCGCCAATGTGCGTGAGAAAGAGCTGCCCCCGGCGCTGAAGGTGCTCGACGCGGGCGCGCTCACCAAGCTGCAGGAATACGCCACGCGGCCCAACCACGGCACGTTCAACGATGATGTTGAAAAATACGTCGATGGCATCCGCAATCTGAAACTCATCATCATTCCGGACGATCAACGTAAAGATGACGTCGACCGAATCATCACTCTTCCAAAATTCGGTCCGACGCGCGGCGAGACGACGCTTTCGCCTTCGATGAAGGATGAGCTCCGGGCGAAATTTGCTCCGCTGGCGCAGAAGCAGTTCGTCAGCGTACTGCAGCCGAAGATTGTCGAGCTGACGCTCGCGTGGCTTCAGCCGACGCACGTGCTCGACGAGCAGGCGACCGCGCAGGCTCAGAACGTCGCCGCCGACAACGTTCCGCGCAGCAAGGGTGACATTCAGTACGAAGCGAATCAGAAGATCATCAGCAAAGGCGAGATTCACGACCGCGACGTGCTGCTGCTGAAGACGGAGAACGACGCGTTTCTGGCAACGCTCGGCAAAGGTCCGTGGCGCATCGTTGGCACCGCCGGCATGGTCGCGCTGCTGACGCTCGTGCTGTGCGGATACACGATCCGCTATCAGTCGCGCGTGGTGCGCAATCACATGCGTGCGATCGCGATGGCGGGGTTGCTCTTGTCGATGCTTCTTGTCGTGCAGCTCGCGGGACTGGGAAGCAGCCCGACGTACGTCTTCGGCATCGCGCCGGCGATTGTCGTCGCGATGATCGTGACGATCGCATACGACCAGCGCTACGCCGCGGGCGTGTCGATGATCTTCGCGGTCTTCGCCACGATGGCATTGAACGAGGACAGCGGATTTTTCCTGATCCTGATGTCCGGCGCGCTGACGGCGACGTTCCTGCTCGAGGACATTCGCACGCGCAGCAAGCTGATCGAAGTCGGTGGCGCCGCCGCCGTCGCGATGATCCTCGCCACCGCGGCCGCGGGCGCGTGGGACATGGATCCAATCCAGTTCATTTTCCGCAACTGTCTCTATGCCGGCGCTGCTGGCCTGGGTGTCGGATTCGTCGTGCTTGGCATTCTGCCGTTCATCGAGCGCGCCTTCCGCATCACGACGAGCATGACGCTGCTGGAGCTCGCGGACGCAAGCCAGCCGTTGCTCCGTCGCCTCTCGCTGGAAGCGCCCGGCACATACAACCACAGCCTGCAGGTCGCGACGCTTTCAGAAGAGGCCGCGGAAGCGATCGGTGCAAATTCGCTCGCCTGCCGTGTCGGCGCGTACTACCACGACATCGGAAAGATCAACAAGGCCGAGTACTTCATCGAGAACCAGTCGGACGGCCAGAACCGGCACATCAACCTTTCGCCGAGCGTTTCGCTGCTGATCATCATCGGCCACGTGAAAGACGGCATGGAAATGGCTCGCGAGTACAACCTGCCGACGAGCCTCTTCCCGTTCATCCAGCAGCATCATGGCACGACGCTGGTCGAGTTCTTCTACCACCGCGCCTGCCAGAACGAGACGCGCGAGACTGGCGAGCAGCAGCCGACGATCAGTGAAACCCAGTACCGCTATCCGGGCCCCAAACCGAAGAGCAAAGAAGTCGCGGTCGTAATGCTCGCGGATGCAGTCGAAAGCGCGACGCGCGCCATGTCCGAACCGACCGCGAGCCGCATCGAAACCCTCGTTCATGACCTCGCGATGAAGCGGCTGATGGACGGCCAGTTCGACGAATGCGACCTGACGATGCGCGACCTCGAACGCATCGAACGCTCGCTCGTCAAGACGCTCCTGGGCATCTACCACGGTCGAATCGCGTATCCAACCAAGCCCGGTGTCCCCCAAACGGTTCCTTCGATTTCGGCTCGAACTGCTTGATTGTACGAAGTGGATTTACCTGACACGGCCTTTCAGGCCGTGCGCATGGCCTAAAAGGCCATGTCACATTGAGACTCGCATTCCGCCTAAACCATGAAGAGCGCAACTTCTGCGCACGCCCCCGGCTCAATTTGCACCCCTCCATTTGCCGATAGACACAGGGAACGCCGATCGTGTCTTAGCGTATGAGCCAATTCGCACAAAACGCCCAGAGCTATCTTCGCACGAAGATCTTCACCGCCACGCCGGAGCAACTCCAGCTCATGCTCTACGACGGCGCGATCCGCTTTTCCGAACAGGCGAAAGCCGCTCTCGAAAAGAAAGATTACGAAGCCAGCTACAACCTCATCTCACGGACGCAGAAGATCATCACGGAGCTCAACGGCAGCCTGAAACACAACGTCGCGCCGGAACTCTGCGGCAAGCTCGCGTCGCTCTACAACTTCGTCTACCGCAAGCTGCTCGAGGCGAACGTGAAGCACGAGCTCGAGCCAATGAACGAAGCCCTCGGTATCCTCCGCTATCAGCGCGAAACCTGGGCGATGCTCCTCAACCAGCTCGGCAAACAAAAAGCCGCCGTCGCCGCAAAGGGCATCGACATGCCGTCCCCCAACGCGAGGATGGAAGCCAGCATCAGCATGCAGGGATGAGACTGGTGATTGTTGATTGGTGATTGACCATCTTTGTCACGCATCAATCACCAATCACCAGCGAAAGAATCGTTCCGCGTTCGCAGTTGTGATCTGATCGACCTCTTCCACGCTCGCCCCCCACTCCTTCGCGATCGTCGCGGCGACGTGAATCACCATCGCGGGTTCATTTGTCTTCTGCTTGCGCATTGGTTCGGGCGTGAGGTACGGTGCGTCCGTTTCGACCACGACCTGATCCCGCGGCAGATTTCGCGCCGCCTCTCTTAGCGCATCATTCTTCTTGAACGTTACCGGTCCGGTGAAGCCGATGAGGTAGCCTCGCTCCGCGATGCGCTTCGATTCATCGATCGTGCCGGTGAAGCTGTGAAAGAGCGCCGGCACTTCGGGGAAATTCTTCAGAATCGCCAGCGTATCGTCGATCGCTTCGCGCGAATGCAGCACCACCGGCCGATTCAGCTCGTGCGCCATCTGCAGCTGCGCTTCGAAAAACTCCCGCTGGCGATTTCGATCCGCGAAGTTGTGGAAGTAGTCGAGGCCCATCTCGCCTAAGGCGACGACTGAGGGATCGCTCTGCAACGCGCGCAATTGCGCGAGGTGCTCGCGCTCGGCTTCGTGGCTGTAATTCGGATGAATGCCGATCACGCAGCGCAGGTTTGGACGATCCTTGCAGACTTCGATCGCGGCACGGGCATCTTCAATGTCGGTTCCGATCGTGATGATGCGCGTGACGCCGGCCCTGTTTGCCCGCTCGAGGACCGCCGGCAGCTGATCGAGGAGTCTCGGATCCGTCAGATGGCAATGGGTGTCGATCATCGTGCGGCTCATGTTCCTTCGGCAACTTCATCAGTTCGTGCAGCTCGCGTTTCGTCAGCGGACGAAACTGTCCCGGCGCGAGTTTGTGCAGCGTCAGTGGGCCCATTTTCACGCGCGTCAGCTCGCGCACCTTGTGCCCGATTTTCGCGAGCATCCGCCGAACCTGGCGATTGCGGCCTTCGCGAATCGTGATCTCGAGCGTGCTCGCATGATTGTTGCGCTTGAGAATCGTGATATGGCTGCGTCCGGTCTTGAAGCCCTTGCCCTTCTTCGGATCCGCCAGCCAGATCCCGCGCTTCAGGTCATCCAGTGTCTCACCGCGCACATAACCATCGACGATCGCTCGATACGTCTTCGCCACACCGTACCGCGGATGCGTGAGCTTGTTGGTCAGCTCGCCATCATTCGTGAGCAGCAGCAGCCCCTTCGATTCCGCATCCAACCGCCCCACGGGATACACGCGCGGAAAGTTCGGCGGAAGCAAATCGATCGCCCGCGTCTGCTCGCCCTGCGCGACGTTCGTGCTATACACGTGCTTGGGCTTGTTCATCACAATATAAACGCGTGCCCCACCATACTCCCGCTCGAGCTTCAGCGGCTCCTCGTCTACCGTGACGCGATCGCGCGCCGGATCGATCAGAATCGGCAACTCCGTCATGATCTTCCCATTCACCGCGACGCGCCCCTGGCGAATCATCTCTTCGACATTGCGCCG
>JAICIO010000145.1 GCA_025924315.1 Phycisphaerae bacterium | reverse complement strand
TGAAGAATTGTCCGGTGACGGGATCGATCGCCGCGGTGAACGGATTGCGCAAACCGGATGCCCAGATCGCGCGGTTGGTTCCACTATTGATGCTGTAGTACGGATTGTCGCTCGGAATCGTGCCGTCGGAATTGATGCGAAGGACCTTGCCCAGAACGCTGTTCGGATCCTGCGCCTCCGCCGTCTCCATCTGATCGCCGACGCAGATGTAAAGCTTGCCGTCGGTGCCGAATTGCAGCGCCCCGCCCATGTGCCACACCGATTGCGTCGACAGATCGGGCAGATCGATCAGATCGAGCTCGCTCCCGGCGAGCATTTGATAGGGATTGGCGGGATCGACAGTCAGCCGGCTGACGCGGTTGTGGCTCGTCGCGCCTTTTGCCGTATAGAAAATGTAGAGGAAGCCGTTGCTCGAGAAATTCGGATCGAGCGCGAGTCCCATGAGCCCGCGCTCAGATGAACTGTCGGTCTGCGCGCTCAGATCCGCGAAGGGGGTTGCGAGCAGCTGATTTCTTACGATCACGCGGATGTGTCCGCTCTGATCGGCCATGAACACCCGGCCGTCCTGTGCAACATCGATCGCGGTCGGGCTGGTCAGTCCGCTGGCGAGAACGGTTGCGTTGAACCCCGCGGGGACGCTCGCGAGCATCGTGCGCGGCTCGACAGGTTCGATGATGGCAGGCCAATGCGCACGCAGTGCGCGGTCGCGAGACGACATACGGAACTCCGAACGGCTGATTGGGATCAACCCAGTTGGTGGGATTGGTCTATCAGGCGAGAGGGGGGTCGAACAAGAAAAAAGAATCGCATGCGGGGGCCGATAACCATGGCGTTTTCGCAAACCGCGGAAACGGCATATCCGGCGCCGCTGGAGCCCGAGATGCTTCGCTTCGCTCAGAGCGTGTGACTTTTTATGACGAGCCGCGACCGTCAGGGAGCGGTTTGTGCGATGTTGAAACGAGAACCGCTGCCTCACGGTCGCGGCTCCTTCACTCATTCCAAAACATCACACTCTCTCAGCATGACCGCGATTGCTGGTCGGCATCAGGTTTCAAGTCTTTATAGTAGAACAACTCCGGATTTTTCTGCAGGTTCTCGACGACGCCCGTCAGCACATAGCCGCGCTTTTTCAACAGCGATTGCATCGGAACGTTGGGCAGCTCGGTCGAAGTCCAGATGCGATTCGCCTGGCTGAACTGTTCCATGTGTGCGAGCAGCGCGTCGCCAACGCCTTGGCGTCGATGTGTTTCGGGAACGAAGAGCAACGCGATCCACCAGCGATCGAAGAACGAGCGGTTCAGGATGCCATAGCCGACGGGCTTCGCGTCGGCCAGCGCGACATGGCACTCGCGGGCGAGAATCGATTCACGCTTGGCATGGTGCCAATCGTGCCACTCTTGCATTGCGGGCAGGTCTTCGAGCGTCGCGAGGCGAACGACGGACATGCGATCTCCTCGTATAGCCGGCGAGCTTGCTCGCCGTTCGCTTTTTCGAACGGAAGAAACGGCGAGCAAGCTCGCCACCTATACGAAGAATATCACTTTCCCGCCAGCTTCTGCTTGATCAGTTGATTCGCAGTACCCGGATCGACTTGCTGCCCATTCGCTTTCATAAAAGCGCCGATCGCCTGGCCGACCTGTTTCTCGGTGAAGCTTTGGCTCGCAAGAAACTGATCCACGAGCTTGGCGGTCTCCTCGGCCGACGCCTTTTTGGGCAGGTATTCGTCGACAATCGCGATCTCGCCCTTCAGCTTCGCGACCTCGTCGGGCTTGTTGTACTTTTCGTACTCTTCCATGCTCTTGCGAAGCTTTTTGGCGTAGGCGGCGACCGCCTGCTCCGCGGTCGGTTTTTGCGGGTTCAGGTCGATGTTCTTCACGTCGCTCAGCAGCATGCGGATGACCTGGAGGCGGTCCTTCTGTCCCGACTTCATCGCCGATTTCATGTCTTCGGTTAATCGTCCTAGCAAATCCATGTCTTTCTCCTTATGATCTGGATTCTACTGCAGGGGCAGCCGCAAGTCGCACTACCGTGCCTACGATTTGGTAGAAGGGCCGTACTCAGGCACATGTCGGTGTTAGATATCGACGCTGCGCGTCGATCGCGACGCACGCGTCGCTGCTACAGTTGCACGGTCTTGGCGCATCCATTGGATGTTGAGGCAGACATCGAGCGCCGCGCGACCTTTTCCGAATCAGGACCGAAAGAATGAACCAGGGACAACTGGAAGGAATCCTCCACATCCCCGACGAGCGCCAGGATGGCCAACTCCGCGACCCGATGTTTCCCCTCCGCCCATTGCGCGGCGGGAACATCGTTCCGCGGCAGGTGATTCGGGAATTCAATCTGCGCCCGGGGCTGATGATCAAAGCCGACCCGCGCGGGCGCGCGATTGGCCGGATCAATATGATCGAAGGCCGCTCGCCGGATGAATACGCCGAGCAGACCCATCTCTACGATGCAACCGCCCTCGACCCGCAGCCGGTGCTCAAGCTCGAGCACGATCCCAACGAGCTGACGACCCGCGTGATCGACATTCTCGCCCCGGTCGGCTTTGGCCAGCGCGGCCTGATCGTCGCTCCGCCGCGAACGGGCAAAACCATCCTCCTGCAGAACATCGCCAAAGGCGTGCATGCGAATTATCCCGAGGTCGAGCTGGTGTTGCTCTTAATCGACGAACGGCCGGAGGAAGTGACTGACATGAAGCGCAACGTGCCCGGCACGGTCTACGCTTCATCGAACGACAATACGGTCGAAAAGCACCTCGATCTGGCGCAGCTGATCATCGAGCGCTGCAAGCGGAAGGTGGAGTTTGGTGCGAACATCGTCGTGCTACTCGATTCTCTCACACGGCTAGGTCGGGCGTTCAACACCGGCGGTGTGAGTGGCGGACGCACGATGTCCGGGGGGCTCGACAACCGCGCGCTCGAAATCCCCAAGCGCCTGTTCGGCGCCGCGAGAAAGATCGAAAACGGCGGAAGCCTTACGATCCTCGCGACGTGCCTCACCGACACCGGCAGCCAGATGGACAAGGTGATCTTCGAGGAGTTCAAGGGCACCGGCAATATGGAGCTGACGCTCGACCGCGCGCTCGCGAACAACCGAATCTTCCCCGCGCTGAACATCCTCCAGTCGGGCACGCGCAAGGAAGAAAAGCTGCTCGAAGAAAAGAACCTCAACGCCGCGCGGAACGTGCGCCGCCGCCTGATCGACATGCCCCCGCCGCAGGCGATGAAGGCGCTGCTTGAAGCATTGCAAAAACACAAAACCAATCAAAGCCTGTACGATTCAATGGCGCGATAGTGATTCGTGGCCGCACATCCCAAACGGCCGCGAAATCGCAAGCGATCCTCGAGCACCGCTTGACTTCGACGAGCTCAGTCGAGTCGCGATTTCGCGTCTGTTGAGTGACCGAAGCATTCGGGGAGGCTAGAATCCTGTCGTATGTCCGGCCCGCTCGATACGCATCCTCGATTGTCGGCCGTTCCGCTTTTTCCGCTGCCGAACGTCGTCTTGTTTCCTCGCGCCGTCTTGCCGCTGCATGTTTTCGAAGAGCGTTACAAAGCGATGACGTCGGATGCCCTCGACAGCAACGGGCAGATCGCGATGGCGCTGCTCAAGCCGGGCTGGGAAAAGAATTATTACGCGAGGCCCGCGATTGAGCCGGTCGTGTGCGTTGGAAAGATCCTCACGCACGAGCGCTTGGCCGATGGGAAGTACAACTTTCTCCTGCAGGGAACGATGCGGGCGAAGGTCGCGCGCGAGCATGTCTCCGGCGATCTCGCGTATCGCACTGCCGAGCTCATTCCGCTGGAAGAAACACCCGTGATGGAAATCGATCTCGGCGGCGAACGCGAGAAGCTGATCTCACTCTTTGGTGAAGATGAGCTCGGGCAGACGTCGGTGGGGCGGCAGTTCGCGCAAATGCTCTCCAGCCCGCTCGCGACTGCGGACATCGCCGATCTCCTCGCGTTCAACTTCCTCGAAGACCTCGAGCTGAAACAACTGCTGCTTGCGGACACTGACGTGCGCCATCGCGTCGGACGAACCGTTCGCGCGCTGGAAGATCTCGTCCCGATGCTCCTGCCGTCAAACCGGGGGGGCGGGTCGAGCCCTTCGATGAACTAGCGTAAACCGCCAAGGCGCCAAGAGAAGTCAGCGAGGATCGAAGAGAGTGTCGCTGCGCGTTGTACGCGCGATCCTCCATCTTCGATCTTCTATTCTCTGCTCCTTGGCGCCTTGGCGGTCGATCTAAGAGCGATTGGAATTTCCTCCTCGTTTCTGCACAATCCCCCCGCGACAGATGTGGTATTTCGCTTACGGGTCAAACCTGAATGCCAAAGCCGTCGCGGAGTGGACGCGGCATCATGGTTTGCGTGCGCCGACGCTCAAGACCGGCAAGCCCGGCGTGCTCGACAACTACCGCCTCTGCTTCCCACTTTACAGCGATTTCTGGGGCGGCGGCATCGCCGACATCGTCTACGATCCGGGCAAATACGTCGCCGGCGCACTCTATGAATTGAACGACGCCGAGCTAAAAGTCCTCGACACGAAAGTCGGCCGAAAGCTCGACGCTGGTGGGAAAGAAATCGGCCTCTACAAGCGCATCGAAGTGAAGATCGCCCCGCTGGGCAAGGGCGAGCCGGTGCAGGCGATGACCTATCAAGGCGTGTCGGTCGAGAAGTACCACATCCCGCCGACCAAGCACTACATGGACCTGCTCATCGCCGGCGCCTACATGCACGGCCTCTCGATGATGTGGATCAGTTATCTGCAAAGTTTCAGCACACAAATCGGCCGAAAACCGCGCGGCCCCGGCCAGGGCGACGCGGCGGCGAATCTGTGAATAAGGCTTTTGTCCACGAAGGACACGAAGGGACACGAATTAAAACAACTCTGTTCTTCTTCGTGTCCCTTCGTGTCCTTGGTGGACCTAATTCTTCTTCGCGACGATCTGAAGATGCCCCGCGTTCCCGGCGGTTGATCGATCCTTCGACAGCTCCGCCTCGAGCTTCAGTAACCGCTCGATTGCGTTTTCCCCTTCGAGCAGCTTCTTGTTCGAGCGCACGTTGATCACCGGTTTGCCGACGATGTCGATCACCTCGAATCCGCTGCGCTCAAATAACTTCCGCAGCGAATCGGGCGTGAACATCGTTAGCTCAAACCGCTCGCGCTCGTCCTGCGTCAACCACTGCGTGCGGCTGGTCTTGATGAATTCTTCCAATGCATCGAGATTCCCGCGCTCGATGAAATGATCGAGCGCCGCCAGCTTCGAATCCGCCGTCGCGATCACAATTCCACCGGCCTTGGTGATGCGCCGCATCTCGTTGCCGGCGCGCTGCGGGTCGCGGCAGATCGACAGCGGATCGCCCATCGCGACAACCAGCTCAAACGTATCAGAAGGAACCTCCGGCATCTCGACGATATCCGCCACGACGAGCGTCGCCTTCTTCGCGCGCGGATTGCCCTCGAGTTTCTCCCGCACCTGCTCGACCATGGCCGCCGACGAATCGACAAACGTCGTCGCGAATCCGCTCTTGAGCAGCTTCAATCCCCACTTCCCCGTCCCGCATCCCAGATCGCAGCACGCGGCCGCGAGATTCCGCGGCAGATGCGGCTTCACCAACCGCCATGTCAGTTCATCGTGAAACTTCCAATACGTGTCGTCATAAATCGAGTCATACTGCCTCGCCACCCGATCGTGGTAACGGCGAGAGGCGTCGTTCCTGCGTGCGCACATAAGATTCATTGTAGGGTGTGCTGAAGCACACACTACAGGGCGAACCATTCAATCGCGCTGGCCGCAAAAATGCCAACCAAATACGCCGCGATATCGCCCCATGCAAAGGTATCGCCAAGCGCGAGTTTGCCGAGCGTCGTGCGGCGAATGCTGTCGATCCACGGCGCGTGGTAAATCTGGCTCGTTTCGATTGCGACACAGAAAGCGAGTGCGATCAAGGCAATCGAGATGGTGCGGCGCTTCGGAAACAGTATGCCGAACCCCACAAAGACCATCATCGCCCAAAGCGCATCCCCCGCGTATTTCGCGAGGAAGGGCGGAAGTGAAAGCGTCTTCGATCGCGACGCGAGACCGGCGCAGATGACGAGCGTGAGCCAGATGAAGTAGAGAAACCGAGGACGATCAGAGAGTGATGACTGCACTTTTGATTCTATCGGAGGATCTATTGATGAAGGTGAGACTCGGTGACTTTCACAGCATTTCCTGTGTGAAACTTGCCCCGATGCGTTGCACAACGCTCGCTTTGATTAGAATACACGCGTGACCGAACACGACGCGCGAATTGATTCCTTGCCGATGCCGTCGGATGTCACGTCTCCTTCCACTGAGGCGAGCGAAACGCCTATCATTGAACCACCCTCGGTCAAGCTCATCGTTCGACTCTTCCTGATTCCGCTCATCATCGTTGCAGTGGCGGTTGGGATTATGTTTCTGATCGGCTTGATGGCGGGGCAGACGCCCTCGTTTGACGAGGCGCTGACTCGATTAAAAAGTCCGGGTGGACAACGGACGGCCGACTGGTTGATCGGGCCCGGATCGAAACAGCGGTACCTTGACGCTAAGGCCCTCGTCGATCAGATGAAAAAGCCGGAGGGGATGAGCGAGGCGGAGCGCATCAAGATTTCGGATGAGCTGATCGATCTTGTTACCAACTACACGAAGCCGGACGAGGGGGAGGTTCAGCATTTCATGCTGCTGGCGCTCGGCCGATCATGGCAGAAGGCGCCGAGGCAGGGCGCGATGGATTCGGCGGAGGCGGTCGCGTCGCGCGAGAAGACACTCGCGACCTTGATGGCGTTTGCGAAAAAGCCGGAACTGGCGACGCGGAAGGCGGCGATTTTGGCGATGGCGTATCTTGCGGGTTGGGAGCAGGCGAGGGAGGCATTTCCGCTGTTGCTCGAGAAGCTGCGCGATGAGAAGGAAGACCTCGACGTGCGTCTCGCCGCCGCGACCGTGTTGGGCCCGCTCGCGAAGTCGTCCGACACGCAGGTGATCGACGCGCTGCGTGAGACAATGCGCGACACCGCGCCCGAAGATGCCGAACTCGTCTGGGCGAGCGCACTGTCGCTCGCGGAGCTGAACCAAACCGATTCTGCCGACACGATTCTCAAACTGCTCGATCGAAAAGAGCTGGCGGATCTGCAATACTTCGATCGCGAAACGGATCCGCAGCATCCGGTGTTCCGCAAGCTCAGCGAAGACGAGCAGCTTCGCATCCTGATCAACACGATGATCGGCGCGAAAAACCTCCAACTTCCGCAAGTGCAGCAGAAGCTACAAGACCTCGCGAAGAACGACCCCTCGCCGCGAGTTCGAGCGGCGGGGATGCAGATTCTGGAACCGCAGATAAACGCAGATACGCGCAGATAAGAAAAAGAAGTTTTGGCCACGAATGGACACGAATTCTCACGAATGAATTCAAAATCCATTCTTCATTCGTGTCCATTCGTGTTCATTCGTGGACCATCCGTTTGCTTTTATCAGCGTGAATCTGCGTTCATCCGCGATTCCAACTCACCTGCGGCATCGCGTCGCATGGGGGTAAAAGTGTTGCTTCGCGTTGACGGAAAGCTCTAAAATTGATGGCGTCAATTCTGTGCTCATGCTCTCGGGTTTTAGCGGAGACCTGGAGTTATGGCCGAAACGCATCTAGAAGTCGTCAAAGTCTGGATCGCTCCGGGCTGCATCGTTTGCGATTCGTGTGAGAACGATTGCCCGGAAGTGTTTGACGTCCAGGAAGAAACCTGCCTCATTCGTCCGCCGGCGCAGAGCGAGAGCTTCCTGCGTCCGCTCACTCCATCGATTCAAATTGCGGCCGAGGGCTGCCCGGTCGAGGTCATCAAATTCGAGACGAAAGAAGTGGAAGGGGCGGCGCCTTGGGCGAATCAGCCGGAAGGTCAACCTGCGGGCGCGGTCCCGGCGGCTAAAGCCGCCGGGCCTTCGAAGGCGCCTGCGCCGATGCAGCCCGCGGATCCGAAGTGGCAGGCGCTGCTCTCGAACAGCAAGGTGAGTCCGTCGCTCTCGGCTGGTCTTGCGACGACGATCAAGCGCAGCGCCGAGGTCAATCAAACTGAAGAGATCGTCCGCTCGATGGACATGAAAGACGCGGGCGTGGACTGGAAGCACATTCCGCCGGACCAGCGCGCGGCGCTGCTCTCCGTCGCGGGCGCGTATCACCCCGCGACGCCTTTGGCCGATCGGCTTCGACAGCATCTCTCGATTGGCGCGCGATCGACTCGGCGGCAGTTCAATCTCGCGCTGGTCGTCGCGTGGGGCGCGATGGCCGCCGTCACCGCAACCTTCGGCGCGATGTTCCAGGACTTCTTTGGCCCCAAAGTATTGAAAGAGCCCAAGAGCGTTTACCGAGTCGGCAAGGTGCAGGATTTCTCATTGGCCGGCGTGTACGAGCAGTACAAGCCGAATGGTATCTGGGTCGTGAACCTCACGCCGGACGACACGAAGCTCGTGGCGCTGAGTACGACGTGCACGCATCTCGGCTGCATTCCCAACTGGCTCGAAGGGGAAAATAAATTCAAATGTCCGTGCCACGGTTCCGGCTATCACCGCGACGGCGTGAACTTCGAAGGCCCGACCCCGCGGCCGCTCGAGCGCTATGCCGTCTCGAAAGATCCGGACGGATATCTGATCGTCGATAAGCGCAAGGTGTTCCGGCAGGAATTGGGCGAGTGGGACAGCCCCGAGAGCTTTATCGACATCGCGTAGAAAGGAAGGACGAACGGTGCAGGTTGTGGGATGACACGCCGTTAATCCAGCTTTTCATCCTTCACACTTCATCCTTCATCCTTAGCAGACATGGGCTTGCTCGATTCGCCGCTGAATTACTTTCGAAATTCGCAGGTCTGGAATTCGATTTTTCGCCACGGCGTGCCGCGCGACCGGCGCACGCGCGTGATGGCGGTCATGTCGAACGTCTTCCTGCACCTGCATCCCGTCGCCGTTCGAAAATCCGGCATTCGTCTCTCGTTCACGTGGTGCATGGGCGGGCTGACGTTCTTTTTATTCCTCGCCGAAGTCGTCAGCGGTGTGCTGCTGATGTTCTACTATCGACCGGTCATCGAATACGCGTATCAAGACATTCAAGATCTGCGCGCGCATGTGACGCTTGGCCTCCTGCGTGAAATTCACCGCTGGGGTGCGCACGCGATGATCATCTCGATCTGGCTGCACATGATGCGCGTGTTCCTCACCGGCTCGTACAAACCGCCGCGCGAATTCAACTGGGTGGTGGGGACGATCCTGCTCGTGTTGACGATGTTGCTCTCGTTCACGGGATACCTGCTGCCGTGGGATCAAC
Organism: Phycisphaerae bacterium; assembly: GCA_025924315.1. GTDB lineage: Bacteria > Planctomycetota > Phycisphaerae > Tepidisphaerales > Tepidisphaeraceae > JAICIO01. The sequence goes on along the minus strand of JAICIO010000145.1, from coordinate 4,729 downwards.
TTGCGATCTGGGCCATCACGGTCGGCTCGAACATGGCAAAAGCGACGCCGCTGGTCGGCGCCGGCGGACCGTTCGCGAAAGTGATGATGTTCCCCGGAACGGATGTGCCGATGATCCACGCCGGCTCAGATGCGCGATTCTTCCTGCTGGCCGGCACATTCGTCGGCGAGAACGCGCTGCTGCGCTTCTACGTGCTGCACTGCGTGTTCATCCCATGCATCGTAACGGTCCTGATCGCGATCCATTTCTGGCGGATTCGTAAGGACGGCGGGATTTCAGGACCGCTATAGCGGGAAACCGTGTGGCACAGCCGCCCTCGGCTGTGCTCCGCCGAAGCACAGCCGAGGGCGGCTGTGCCACATGCAACGTTCGAGAACTCCGATGACTCCAATCCTCGCCGCGTTTCCGCCGGAGGCTGTAAAGCACGCGATCAACGCGGCGACCAAGCCGTATTGGTTCATCACGCTCGCGACGATCGGCTTCTTCCTGATGTTCATCCTCTATAAGTGGTGGACCCGCCCGGCGATCTTCTGGACGATCTTCGGGCTGTTTCTCATCGGCTATTTCGGATCGATCGACGACGCCAACTTCCGCTCGATCGTCGCGAAGCCCGACAACGTGCCGATCACGATGATGGTCATCAGCGTCGGACTGTGTCTGTGGCTCGGGCTGCGCCGCGCTGCGATCAACGATTCGCGCGTCGCCGCCGGTTTGCCACTCAGCGAAGAAGATCGCGACGACAAGGTGCTCGTCTGGCCGGACCTCGTTTATTCGGAATTGATCTGCCTCGTGCTCGCGACGGCGGGGCTGTTTCTCTGGGCCATCGTCTCCAAAGCCCCGCTCGAACAACCGGCGAATCCGGGCTATGCGCCGAACCCCGCCAAGGCGCCGTGGTATTTTCTCGGCCTCCAGGAAATGCTCGTCTACTTCGATCCATGGATGGCGGGCGTCGTTTATCCGGGCTTGATCATCCTCGGTCTCGCCGCCATGCCGTTCATCGACGTCAACCCGCGCGGCAACGGCTACTACACCCTCCGCGAGCGGCCCTTCGCGATCATCACATGGATGTTTGGCTTCTTGATCCTTTGGGTGCTGCTGATTTTCTTCGGCACTTTTTTGCGCGGGCCGAACTGGAGTTTCTTCGGGCCCTATCAGTACTGGGATCCGCACAAGGCGGAGGCCCTGAACAACATCGACATCAGTCACATGTTCTGGATCGACATCATGCACCGCGCGCGGCCGACCGCCGACAGCAACCCGATCGGCGCGCTCCCGTTCTGGCTGGTGCGCGAGTGGCTGGGCTTCGTGATCGTCGCCGCGTATTTCTTCCTGCTTCCGATCTTCCTTCGTTTCACCATCTTCAAGCGTCTCTATGAAAACATGGGCGCGATCCGCTACGCGGTGATGGTGATGCTGCTGCTGTTCATGGCGCTTATGCCGATCAAGATGGTGCTGCGGTGGCTGTTCAACCTGAAGTACTTCATCTACCTGCCTGAATTTAATGCGAATCTATGAAATGCAGTTCGAGCCGCAGATGAACGCAGATACACGCAGATAAAAAATCGTTAACCACGAATGAACACGAATTTTCACGAATGAAGACAAAATTCATTTCTTCATTCGTGTCCATTCGTGTTCATTCGTGGTTCGACTTCTTTCTTATCTGCGTGTATCTGCATTCATCTGCGGTTCAACTTTCCTTCGCGAGTTGCGCGAAGGCTTCGCCGCGGGCTTCGAAGTTGGTGAATTGGTCGTAGCTGGCGCAGCCGGGGCTGAGGAGTACGACGTCACCGGGCGCGGCGAGTTTTCGCGCCATCGAAACGGCGGTGGGGAGGTCGCCCGATTCTTTGATGTCGGCGCTGCGTTCCGTCGCTTCGCGCGATATGCCGGCGAGCCTCGGACCGAGCGCGCCGATCGTCAGCACGGCTTTGCAACTCTTCGCCAGCGTTTCGCACATTTCGCGCATGTCGAGGTGCTTGTCGTATCCGCCGACGATTTGAATCACTTTGCCTGCGGGGAAAGCCTTCATTGCGACGATCGCGGCCTCCGGGATCGTCGCGATGGAGTCGTTCACCCATTTCACGCCATTCGCTTCGTGCACGATCTGCAAACGGTGGGGGAGCCCGCGAAAATTTCGCACCGCCTTCTGCGCTTGGTCCCACGAAACGCCAAGCTCCTGCGCCGCCGCGAATGCCGCCTGCGCGTTCAGCTGATTGTGCGCGCCCTTCAACTCCAACTCGAACGGCTTGCGTCCGTTCATGCCGAAGCGCACCACTTTCGCCTTCGTGTCGCGCGCAAAGGACGAAGATCCTTCGTTTTCTTCACTCAAGACGGCAATGTCGTTTGGCTTCATGAAGCGGACGAGGTTTTTCTTCGCGTTGACGTACTTCTCCGGCGAGCCGTGCCATTCGACGTGATCGACGCCGATCATGCCGACGATCCCGACGTGGGGCGACCAGTGCTGCGTGCCGAGGTGCTCGAGCATGTAGCTGCTGAGTTCGAGTACAACCAAATCATCTGGACCAATCGAAGGTGCCTTCGACAGAAGCGATCCGCCGATGTTCCCGCCCACGTGCACGTTGTAGCGCGATTTCAGCATCTCGCCGACCAATGCGGTCGTCGTCGATTTGCCCTTCGTCGCGGTGATGCCGACGACCGGCGCGTTGCAGCGCTCGACGAACAGCCGGATCTCCGTCGTGATGGCCACCCCGCGATCGCGCGCGGCGCGTAGAAATTCGTTTGTAAATGGAATTGCCGGCGAGGTGACGACCAGATCGCACGAGCAGAAATCCTCCGTGCGATGTCCGCCGAGGCGAAACTCGATCGGCAGGCCGTCGAGCTTCTTCACGGAATCGAGCAGTTTCTCAAGCGGCTCTTTATCGGTCACCAGCACGCGCGCGCCTTGCTCGACCAGCCACCGGCTGACTTCGATGCCTCCGCCAAAACGTCCGAGGCCGGCAACCGTGACGCGCTTGTTCTTAACATCCTGCATTACCTGCATCTTATCGACGAAACACGCGTGCACCATTGCAGCGGCACATTGGCCGGTCGCCTTATCGGTCTAAAGAGAACCATTCAACCACAACCATTTATTAACCAATTGCCGCGGTTGGTCGATACATCAATGCGTTGATCCAATGGTTTTGCCACTAAAGCGGGGCCCCGCGTGAAGGTTTCCAACAAGGACGTCGTTCTCTCCGGCGGATTCGGCACATCGAGCAACTCGGCTCGCGCCGGTTACCTTCCGATTTGCCTGGAGCGCGTGCCGCTCGAGGCGTTCAAAGAAATCTCCGTCTATCTTCGCGCTGACGAAAAGACCAAAGACACCGAAACGTTTCGCCTCTACTGCTCGCCCAATGTGCGCTTCACTCAGGGCCACCGCGAACGGTTGATCGCGCACGGCGTGAAGTTCGTCTATATCGCGATGGCTGATCAGGCGCGCTTCCGGCAGCAGACCGAAGACACGCTTCTGTTGACGGTCGACGATCCGTCGCTCAGCATCTCGGTCAAATCCGAAATCGTTTACGAGACAAGCGTCGAACTGGTCAACGAATTGCTCTCCGAGCCGGACTTCGCTTCGAAGTCCACGCGGCTGGAAAAAGTCTCCCGCGCCGTCACGACGCTGGTACTGAACGACCCCAGCGCCTTCTCGCATCTCTTCGCTGCGTCGCATCACGACTTCTATACCGCCACGCACATGGTGAACGTCGCGACGTGGATGGTGCCGCTGGCGTACGCGATGGGGTACCACAACACGGAAGACCTCAACCACATCTGTGAAGCGGGTTTGCTGCACGACGTCGGCAAGGTCTACATCCCGGCCGAGGTGCTCAACAAGAAGGGCAAGCTCACGAACGAAGAATGGGACCTGATCCGCCAGCACCCGGAGATGGGCTGTAAGCACCTGGAAAAATTTGATCGCATCGATCCGCTCGTGCTCACCGTCACGCGCCAGCATCACGAGCGCATCGACGGCAGCGGATATCCGCACAAGATCAAGGGCGAGCAGATGCACCCGGTCAGCAAGATTTGTGCGGTGGTCGATTCGTTCGATGCGATGACCGCCTTTCGCCCGTTCAAGGACCGCACGATGACCGTCGCGCAGGCGCTGTCGATCATCATGGAAGAGACGCCGACCAAATACGATGAGGCGGTGGTTGAAAAGTGGGTCGGCCTGCTTCAGTCGGCCGAGCGCGAAGGCGTGCTCTCCGAGCCGGTGATGCTGGCGGACGGAAAAAACCACCGCGAATTTCCGCGCTTCCCGATCAATTGCCCCGCCCGCGCGCACATCCTGCAAAAAGACGGCGACGAGTGGATCGAGCGCCCGGGCATTCAGGTCATCGCGCACAACATCTCTCGCTCCGGCGCCGGATTCGTCGCACAGCAGCAGGTTCAACCCGGCGAAACCGTCCGACTCTACCTGCAAGGCCACGGTTCGCTCAGCCGCGTCGATGAAGGCCTGGTGATGCGCTGCCGCGCGTACAAGGACGGCTGGTTCGAAGTCGGCCTCAAATTTGCCGCGATGAAAGAAATCGAAGGCACTGACATCGATACGAAAGCGGCGTGATCAAAGCGCCGCGGCTGCCTCAGCTCCGCTGAGGCAGTGAGTCTCCTTATCAACTCACAAGCTTTGTAGGGCCCGCTCCAGCGGACCGGTTACTTTTCCTGCGCGCACACCGAAATCACCGGTCCGCTTAAGCGGACCCTACAAGGTAGACGGCGCTTTTCA
>JAICIO010000144.1 GCA_025924315.1 Phycisphaerae bacterium | reverse complement strand
CGGCACGCCGATCTGGTCGTACCACGCCCACGCGGCGCTGTAGTTTCGATCGTCGCCGGCGGGTCGCGCGAACAGGCCGGAAATGAACTTGCTCGCATCAATCCCCGCGTACCAATATGCCGGAATTCGGAACGATGCTTCCCAATCGCTCATCGGTCCGCTGGTGCGCTTCGGATACCACCGCTCCGAACCCGTTTCGAGATCCATCTTCGTCGCGAGCCATTTGGCTGCGAGCTTGATGTGCGGATCGAACTGCGGATCGTGCCAGATCGACTGGCTGAAGACCCACAGGAACGATCCGTAACTGCCGTAGAGGGTGTCGTAATCCTCCATGCGGTAATCCGTCAGCGGAATCTCGCCGGTCTTCATATTCTGAATCGACATCGACGCCAGCGTCTCTTCGTACGCGATCTCCTTCGCCAGCGGATCTTCGAAGAACTTGCTGCCCTTGGTGTGATAGAGAAGGCCGTACGCGAGCCCAACTTCCGCATTCTGGTTCACGTCGATCGCGTAGGTGATGTCTTCGTCCTTCGGCCCGACCTCGGGATCGATATAACCCGCGGCGAAGAGCTTGTGCGTCTCGCCGCGAGCGCTGTGCTCTTCGCGCGGAATGACTTTGAGCATCGCCTGTGCGGCTTCGTCCGCCCACTTCAGGTACTTCTCGTCACCAAGAACCTTATACGCGAGCCAGAAGTTGTAGATCTGCCGAGCCTGGTAATCCCGCGTCGCTTTGTGAGGCGTCCAGACCATGCCCATCTTCGTCTGGTTGTGGGCAAGTTCCATTTGTCGCGCGACTTGGTCTTTGTATTTCGCGGCATGCGTGAAGTCGTAGGCGGAGATGAAGATCAACCCCTCCTCGGTCGGATAATGCGGCTGCGGAATTCCCTTCCCGCCAGCCTTTTCGAGCTTGGCGTCCCAGAGCTTCTTGACCTGCTCGATGCGATCCTGGGCGTGGCTTGAGAGAGCAAGACTGAGGACGATACAAACAACAATGTACTTCATGTTTCCCGTCATCCTGAGCGAAGCGAAGGATCTCTATTTCGAGAGCAATTCTCGAACCCGAGATGTTTCGCTGCGCTCAACATGACTGAATTGGACGACGCTCGCAAGGCGCTGCCTTTGTCTTTGGTGGCACAGGCATTCCTGCCTGTGGCGGGTCGATGTACGCGTCGGCCCGCGTCAACGATTCAGTGCGCGCGTCGGTCGCGGAGTACCGCGGCCGATCACCGACAGGAATGTCGGTGCCACCGAAGAGGCGAGAGTGAGCAGCTCACACCATCTTGATCTCGAACTTCCCTGGCCGGACGCCCAAAGTGCGCTCGAGGGCGAGGTCGTGGGCTTCGTGGTAGTGGCGGACGAGGACGCTCCAGTCGAATAGTTCGCTTAAGCGCTCGACTCGGTTGCGCAGCTCAATGCGCTGGCGACGCGTTAAGCGCGCGAAGTCGAAAAGGTAATTTGTGAGGTCTTCGGTGCTTTGATCGAAGCTTTGCTCTCTTCTTCGTAACACGAAGACCCCTTGCTGCTGGCTGTAGTCGACGTGACGTTGGACGTACGCGCCGAATCCGCTGAGGTCGGTCGTCACCGCGGGGACGCCCAGTGCGACGCATTCCATCGGCGTGTAGCCCCATGGCTCGTAGTAACTTGGGAACACGCCCATGTGGCATCCGCGGACGAAGTTGTCGTAATCCAGGTTGATCAGCGGGCTCGTTGCGCTGAGGAATTCGGGGTGGAAGACGATTTTCACCGGATCGTCGGCGGCGTTGAAGAGTCCGCGATAGCGAAGGTGTTTCAATACCGCGTCGTTCGCGTCGTCGACGAGATCGTGCGTGACGATGAGGGGCTGGCGATTCGATCGCCACACGTGCATCGCGCGCTTGAGGCGCACGCTCGCGTCGTCCGGCATCAGCTCGGCATACGTCGGCGTGCGACCGGTGGCGGCGGCGATGAACAGTTTTCGACCCATCTGTTTTTCAATGTCGCTGCAGGTATTCCGCAGTTCGTCGAACATTGCCTGGCTCTGCAAGACGCCGATGTTGATGTTCCGCGTCGCCGCGCGGGTGATGATGAAAGCGATGACTGTCGGCGGATCCGGCAGCGTCTTCATTCGCTGATTCAGCCGCGCCATCGACTCGATGAACAGGTCCAAACCTTTATTGCGATACTCGTAACGCCCGCTGGTGATGAGGTAGAGCGTGCGATCGAGATCGAACGTGTAGCTCGGGAAGAAATGCCCCATCACGAATTCGTGAATCCGCTCTTTGTATTGGCGATGCAGGTTCTGGAATTCGTGCAGGGCCGCGAAGCGGTGAATGTTCAAACCATTCGGCAGGATCGCATCGGGCTGCCGCTGCAGCAGCTGCGCTGCCTCGCGTGCGGTGACTTCGCTGACGGTCGTGAAAACGGTCGAAGAATGCGCCGCGGCCTTCTCGATCTGGTGCCGCGGGAGAATGTTGTACTTCCGCGCTTCGTCGTCACCGCTGAGGAAGGGCAGGTGTTCGTAAAAGTACGGATTGTCGCCTGCGAGATATCGGCCAAGCAGCGTCGCGTGCGTCGTGAAAACCGTGGTGACCGGCAAGCGCAAATGCGCGATGCGCGGAACCGCCACGCCGCCCATCCACTCATGAAAGTGCGCGAGGATCGGGCGATCCGTCATGAGGCTCGACAGTTCCTGGAAGAATTGCGCGACGGTGAAGCCGAACGCGATGACCTCGTTCACCTCGCCATCGCTGGCGTAGGTGCCGATGCCGTGGTCCTTCCACATGAGGAACTTGTCGTTGTCCAGTTGTGAGTAGCGCCCGCGGTAGTCGAGCAGGATGACTTTCGGCCGGCCTGGGATGAGCCATCGGCCGTAATGACACGCGATGCCTGAATTCCGCAGCCGATCGAGCGCTTCGCGAATCACGCCCTCGGTCGGCATTTCCTCAAACTCGAGCGCCGCCGTCGCGGGGTTGTAGGGACCGATGAGGATGTAGCGATCCTCCCAGCGGTTGATCATCGCCTGGGCTTTGGACCGCAGGACGGTGTAAATCCCACCGAGCTGCCAGCAGACTTCCCAGGCGACCTCAAAGAGGATCGGCGGAAGGGGGAAGTGAACGGGCTCCGACGGAATCTCGGGGATGACCGGTTCAGTCGGAGTCGGTTGGGAGGGCGCGGCTGCGACGGAGCCCACGTTTTCAACCGGTCGAGCCATCGGCTCGACAGGAACCCCGCCCGCCCGAATCGCGGGTTCAGCCGGTTCCGGAACGCGCGGAAGATTCACTTTCGACACTGCATCCGCGATGCGCGAGCCGTTTGCCTTTGTGGATTCGACGGGTTTCGGGACTCCGTCACGCGCGGGATCAGGGGTTTTTGTTTTTTCCACCCCAGGCGCCCGCGTCTTCGCCGCGCCGTTCTTCGTCGATCCGCGCTTCGCCATGCATCGCATTATGCGCACCGGGTCGCGATTCGGGCAACGTAAACAAAGAAAACGGACCGGCGCGAGGCCGGTCCGTTTGAATTTGTTGGCTAGAAGGTTGCGAAGGCGAACCAGTTACGCCTTGCGTCGACGACCCATCAGCATCACACCCGCGAGGCCCATCAGGCCGAGGCTCGCCGGTTCGGGAACCGAGCCGGTCGTAGCGTTGATGTTAATGTTGTCGAAGAAAGCCGTATCGCCGCCTCGGTCATTCGCGACGAGGTCGATTTCGCCCAGGATGCCGTTATTGCCGGCAGCGAACGTGCCGTAGAATCGGCGAGTGCCATCCACGTCGAGCGCGTAAACATCCAAGCCGAAATCGAGCGTCAACAGATAATTGTGGAACGAGTCTTGGGTTGGCGCATCACCGACGTCGAGGAAAGCCGTGCCCGTCGGATCGCTGGCCGCCAGTGCACCGCCCGCTGCGCCCGCGCCGGCGATCAGGTCCGGGCCGAAGCCAGGCGAGCCAGGCGCGGTGGTGTCGAGCGCTTCAAGCGCCCATGTCTGGGTCGGGTTGTTCGAGGAATTCACGCGCATGTCCCAACTGATGGTGACGAGGGGGGTTCCGTTGCCCACCGGATCAATGACAGTCGGATGGAAGACGAACGTGCTGCCACCGTTGGCGTCGCCCGTCGTCGTGATCTGAAGGGCCTGTGAACCCTGTGAGAAGGTGGTGTTCTCGACCGTGACTGCGGGCGTCTGCTCCGGGTCATCGACTCGGTCCCAGCCCTGCTGAGTTGCAAGGTCGCCGGTGGTGTAGCCTTCGCCGGATTCAAAGCCGGTCGAGTAGACGAGTGCCGCCATCGTAGGCGCACTCACAGCGCAGCCGAGAACGGCTGCAAGAACAGCGCGATGCATTTTCAAAACCCCTGCCAACTAGGAGTTGGACGGTAAATTTCCGAGCGCGATCGCAGTCACACGCTATGCGGAGCCACCCGCAAATGACCGTCGCCGCGCATCGAGAAGCCACGGAAAAAATGCCACAGCGGGAAGCGCCTGTCAAACGATTTCAGTTTGGAAACTCCGGATTTCCCCAATCCGGGGCAAGATGGGAAAGCTATTGCTAAAACGCGGTCGAATCCTGTGATATGCCTGACCTCCGATCGGTCGAAACGCTAACCTTCAGGCCCCCGGCATGGCCCCCATTCGCCTGCCCCGATATAAAGGGCTCACTTTTGGAGGAGCGAACGCGTGGCCAAGCCGTTGATCCTGCCCAGCCGACAGATTCACCTGGATTTTCATACCTCGCCGTTCGTTCCGGATGTCGGCCGGGATTTCGACGCCGAAACCTTCGCGAAAACGATGAAAGACGCCCACGTGAACAGCGTGACCGTCTTCGCGAAGTGCCATCACGGCCATCTTTACTACAACACGAAGCGCCCCGAGCGACATCCGAGCCTGCCGAAGGATCTCAACCTCCTCGGCCAGCAGGTCGAAGCGCTCCATCGCCACGGTATTCGCGCACCGATCTACATCAGCCTGCAATGCGACGAATATGCCGCCGACCATCACCCCGAATGGGTCGCGAAAGATGTGGAGGGAAAACCGGTCGGCGCCGGCCCCCTCGCGCCCGGCTGGCAGATCCTCGATATGTCCACGCCGTACCAGGATTTCGCATACGAGCAGACGCGGGAGGTTCTGTCGCTCTTCAAGCCGGTGGACGGGCTCTTCTTCGACATGTGCTGGGATCAGCCCAGCTACACCAACTGGTTCATCGAGCAGATGACCGAAGCCGGCCTCGACCCCGAAAAGCCCGGCGATGTGGTGCAGCACTCGCATACGCTCGCGCATCAGTACATGAAGCGGTTTCACGAGCTGGTGACATCGACCAGCCCGGACGCGTCCGTCTATTTCAACGGCCGGCAGTACCAGTATCTGCCGGAAGAGAAAGAATGGCAGACGCAGGTCGAGATCGAAGCGCTGCCCACCGGCGGATGGGGCTACATGTACTTCCCGAAGAACGTGCGCTACGCCCGCAATTTCGATCGGCCGTACATGGGCATGACCGCGCGCTTCCACAAAAGCTGGGCCGACTTCGGCGGACTGAAGCCGTATGCGGCGCTCGAATACGAAACGAGCCAGATGATCGCCCACGGCGCCAAGTGCAGCATCGGCGATCAGCTTCACCCCCGCGGCACGCTCGACCCCGCGGCGTATGAGCTCATCGGCAAAGTCTATGCGCGCGTCGAAGAGCGCGAACCGTGGCTAACGGATGTGACGCCCGTCGCGCAGATCGGCCTGTTTCACGTGACCGGAAAAGCGACCGGCATGTTCGCGACGGTCGCCTCCGGAACCGGCACCGAAGAAGGCGCGACGCGGATGCTTACGCAACTCAAGCATCAGTTCAACGTCATCAACGGCGAAAGTGATTTCAGCAAATACGAGCTGATCATCCTGCCGGACGCGGTGACGATGACCGATGAACTCCGCTTGCGGCTTAGCGGGTATTTGAAGAGCGGTGGTTCCATTCTCGCGACGGGAATGAGCGGGCTGAACGACGATGGCACGCAGCTGCTCTTCGACGAGCTCGGCATCATGCCGAGCGGTCTGTCACCCTTCACGACGACCTACATCCAGTTCGGCAAGCGCATCAACCACGACGTCCCGCCGAGCGAACACGTGATGTACGAGAAGGGCGTGCGCGTCTCGCCGGCGGTCGGCGCAATGAGCCTCGCGACGGTCGTCGAGCCCTACTTCGAGCGGACCTGGAAGCATTTCTCGTCGCACTTCCAAACCCCGCCCGATAAACCGAGCAAATTCTCCGCCGCCGTGCTCAATGGGAAATGTGCCTACATCGCCTACCCCATCTTCAGCGCCTTCGCGAGGCACGGGAACTATCCCTTCCGCCTGCTCGTACGGAACATCATCAACCTGCTGATGCCCGAGCAACTGGTCACGGTGAAAGCGCCCACGAGCACGGAAGTCACGGTGATGAAGCAGGCGAGTCGGACGATCGTTCATTTGCTGCAATACGCCCCCGAACGCCGCACGGAAAAGCTCGATATCGTCGAAGATATTGTTCCGCTGCATGATGTGCCGATGTCCATAAAGCTGCCGAGTGCGCCGAAGAGCGTTTACGTCGCGCCGGAGCGAACGCCGCTGAAGTTCGAGTACAAGGACGGCCGGGCAAACGTCACCGTCCCGCGCGTGAGCGGTCACGCGATGGTGGTGTTCGAGTGAATGATTTCCCACGAATCACACGAATCTTCACGAATGGAAAGAACGTTTTCTGATTCGTGAAGATTCGTGTGATTCGTGGGCAAAAACGAGTGCAACGGAGCGATAGAATGTTGAAATTGGTATGGGCTCTGTTGCCTTTATCCCTTCTCGTCGGATGCGTCGCGGAGCAATCTGAAACGGTCATGCCTGCGCCGAAGCCCGTCATCGCCCGACTGACAGAACCGCGCGTCATCGGGCTCGGTGAATCGGTGAAGGGCCAGCCGATTGTCGCGACCGTTTTCAATGACGGCCCGCGGCCGGTGCTGATTCTGGGTGGCATTCACGGCGACGAGCAAACCAGCGTCGATCTCACGCGGAACCTGATCGAGCTGCTCAAGCACGACGTCTCGCTCGCCGGCGGAAAGTCCGTTGCGATCATCCAAGTTGCGAATCCCGATGGCTATGCGATGAACCGCCGCACGAATGCGCACGGCGTCGATCTCAACCGCAATTTCCCCGCGTCGAATTACCGGACGGTGATGCAGACCAAATCACCGAAAGGCCGCTACGGCACCGCCGCCGCGAGTGAACCGGAAACGCGCGCGCTCCTTCGGGCACTCGAGAACTTCAACCCGCGCCTGATCATCTCGATCCACTCGATCTCCGACCACCGCGAGTGCAACAACTACGACGGGCCGGCGATGGACGTCGCGCAGAAAATGAGTGCGCTCAACGGCTATCCCGTGATAGACAACATCGGCTATCCCACGCCGGGCAGCATGGGAACGTTCTGTGGAATCGACCGCCAGATTCCGATGATCACGTTGGAACTCCCGCGCGGCGGAAGTGGCGTTGAGGCGTGGAGCAGAAACAAAGACGCGCTGATCGCAGGAATCAAAGCACGGTAGGACCCGAAAAACGGACGCGAAATCGCAAGCGACGTTCGATAGTCGCTTGCGATTTCGCGTCTTTTAATTCGTCTCGCGCAGCTTCACATCCAGCTCCACCGCATCGTTCTGATCCGCCGATACCGTCACCTTCATCGGCTTGATCTCAGAGATGCGCTGGTAATCGTCCACCTGCAGCGTGCAATCGCCCGCGGTCAGATTGCTGAACCGGAATTCACCCTTTTCGTTCGTCGCTGCTTCGGCCTCAACCCATGGAATGGTCACATCGTTCATGTGCCCCTTCACCACCAATCCGCGGACGGGATTGCCGTTTTGATCCTTCACCACACCCTCGAGCACGACGCCTCGCTGCAACTTCACCTGCAATGGAAGCTTGTCGAACTGGATCACCGCCCGCTGCGGTTGATAGTCCTTCTTCGGTGCGACGTCGACGTGGTAATCGCCCACCTCCGGCACGACGTGCTCGAAAATGATCTTGCCGGACGTGTCGGTCGTTAGCACAGGCGAGAATCCCATCCCCATCTTCCCGACGTTCGCGGTGAAATCGACTGGCGCGGCTGCGATTGGCTTACCATCGGGATCGAGCACGTCCACTTCCACGGTCTTCCCCTCGTCGAATTTCAATTCGATCTCGCGCAGCGGTTGCGATTCGTCCAGCTCGATCGGATCGCTCATCGTGAACTGTTTTTCGACGTGCGCGATCACGCGATACGTTCCGCCGAGCGGAAGGGCGCCGATGTAAAACTTTCCGTCGGCTTTCACGCGCTCATCGGTGTTCACATTCTCCGCGCCGCTCGCCGCCTGCTCCGTCACGATCGAAAGCAGACATTGGCCGGGCAGATCGACCTTCTGCGATAGGCCCGTGATCTTTCCGAAGACCGCACCGGCGGGGACGACCGGAATCTTAATCTCGAACGGCTCATCGCCGGCTTCGACGTTTGTCTGGTCCCAGACTTCCTTGAACCAGTATCCGATCGTCCCATAGGGCTTGTAGCCAACCTTCGCGGGGACTTCGAGCTCGACCGTCGCCTTGCCGTCCTTGATCGGAACCACGCCGTTGCCCGGGACCGAGACGGTCGCATTCACCGCGATGGTTCCCTTCGGGGGTGGGGCGCCTTCGGGCGTGTCGAAGGTGAAGACGACTTTCCGCTTCGGCTTGACCGCCGGTTTCTCCGGCTCTTTCGTCAGATCAAGGACGATGTCATCGCGCGATTGGTCCGAGGGGTAACTGCCGCTGACCGGACCGGCCTGGAGGTTGATATTGCCCGGCCAGAGATCATCGATCTCGAACGTCGCCTCGCCATCCTTCACCGTGACCGGCGCACGTCCGCTGCTGCCCCAGCCGTTGTTCGCCAGCTGCCGCTGGATGCTGTAAACGACGACGTAATTCTTCCCCTCGCGCATGAGCTTGTTCAGCGGCCCGACAACCTTGCCCTTGAACGTGATCCCCGGCCCGAGTTTCACCTCAAGGTCGTTCTGCCCCGCGTGAACATCCGGCACCAGCTCATGCCCAAATCCCTTCGCGGTTACCCAGAGCGTGTAAATCGAATCGCTGCGGAGCGTGTTGAGCGTGAACTTCCCATCCGGATCCGTCTTCGCCGCGAGGGGCGCGTAATCCGCCAGGTTCATCGATGGAGAGGGGCCTTCAACGCGCGCGATGCGAATGCCCGCGCCGGCGATCGGCTTGCCGCTCGCCTTGTCGAGCACGACACCGCTCATGGGCTTGGCCCGCTTTACCTTGAGCTCGGTTAGATCGCTGCGGCTGAGCTTTACTGCCTGAAACTGTGCCGGCTCGTAACCGTCGCGAGTGGCATCGATCGTGACCGGAATGTCCCCGCCGTTGTCGGACGTCGCGGCGCCGTTCTCATCGGTCGTGATATTGAAAAGAAAACCCGTGACTCCGCCTCTGCTGTACGCCACATTGAGCGTCACGCCTTTGACGGGCTGGCCAGCCTCGTCGGTCACGTGCAGCGTTGTGAGAAATCCGCGTTGCAGGACGAGCTTCACCGGATCGAACTTGCCCTGTTCATTCTGCGTGAGAGGGCCGACGACCGCGGGCAGATATCCCGCCGCCGATACACTGAGCGAAAGATCTCCACCTTGTTCCGACTTGTAGCTGAAATGATCTTTGTCATCGACCGCGGTGCTGGTGCTCATCGAGCTGCCAGGGTTCGCGACATGGACGGAGACATACAAGCCGCGCGGAAGCTTTTTGTTGTCGGAAGTCGAAACCGTCCCTTCGACCGTGAACCCGACGTTGGATCCGGAATAGGGCGAGTATTCCTTGCGCGCCTCATTCGTCTTGTCGATGCGCTCTTCCGGCGTGAGCAATTTCTCCGCAAGCTCAACCGCCGCGACGCTCGTCCGCCACACACTTCCGAGCACAATCGCGCCGACGATCATCGCGCCTGTCAGGCTGTACCACGGCAGACGAAGTCCCGGCCGATGCGAGGGCAACAGCGCGCGCCGGACGCGATCCAGCAATCCCCCTGGTTGCTGGCCCGACATCGCGACTACAGCCGCTTGCGGCTTAGCGATTCCTTGCGCAAACGCGGCGATTGCTTTGACATAATCGGACGGAGTTGCGCCGCTTGCGATCGCCCGCGCATCGCAGCACGCCTCGCGCTCAATCCGAATCTGCCGGCTGATCCACCAAACCGCCGGATTGAAGAACAGCACCGCCTCGATCAGCAGCTGAAACAGATTCACGAGATAATCATGCCGACGAACGTGCGCCAGCTCATGCGCCAGAATCATCCGCAGTGTGTTCGCATCGGTCCCCGTGACGACCGACATCGGCAGCAGAATCGTCGGCCAGACGATCCCGATGACCGCTGGCGAAGAAATCTGCTCGCAAGCCGCGAGTTCCACGCGTCGCGCGATGCGCATCGACGACCGCACGACATCGAGCAGCAACAGCGCCGACGGATCGTCGATCGGCACGCAGCGGCGGCGCAAACGCCCTGCGCCGAGCATCGCACGCAGCGCGCGGACCGTCATCACAACCAGGCCCACGATCCAGATTCCGGCGGCGAGACGCATCCATTCAATTTGAGATGTAGTCTTGGATTTCGGTTGCGCGACCTCGTGCAACGAAAGCGTTGCGCCCGGAGATTGAACGGATGAGGGGACGACCGTCAACGTCGATTGCGACGATGTCAATCGAACAGTCACCGGCCGATCAATCAGCTCCCATGTGACCGAAAAGCAGATCACGATTGCGAGCAGTGCGACGACACAACCGACATAGCGAAGGTTCGATCGCTTCGCCGGCAGCGCACGCAGCACGAGCCAGAGCAGCGCCGCGACGACCGCGCCTTGCCACAGCGTGTGCAACAGCGCAGCGACGAGGTGATTCGAGAATTCGATGCTGAGAAAGCCGTTCATGGTCATTTCCCTCGGCCGCTTTTCTTCGTGGCCGCGTCGTGTTCATCGAGCATCTGGCGAATCTGCGAAAGCTCGTCCGCGTTCACATCCGCCTCGCGCAAGAGATGTTGCATCGCGGTCGCGGCGCTTCCGCCGAAGACCTTGTCGATCAATCCGCGCAACAGCGGCCGCAGCACCTGGTTCTGCTTCACCGCCGGTGAATAGACGTGCGCGACGCCGTTTCGTTCATGCGTCACGAGCTTTTTCTTCTCCATCACCTGCAGCGTGGTGAGCACGGTCGTATACGCCCGTTCCTTCCCATCCGGCAGGCGCTCGAGGACTTGTCGCGCCGTGAGCGGCCCATCGCGCCAGAGCACAGAAAGGACCTGAAGCTCCACATCCGACGGTTTCGGTCGATCGGTCAAAATGTTTCTCCTACTATGCGGATAGTATCTACTATTCGGATAGTAGATCTGTCAATTGAAAAATCGCTTGAGGAGTTCGTAGGGTGTGCTTCAGCACACCGTTCCCGTCGTCGAAGGGGAATGGTGTGCTGAAGCACACCTTACGAAGGAATCAGCGCCAGGTTTCGGTGGGATCTTTCGATGCGGCGCTGAGTTCCGCGACTCGGTTTGCAATCGCACGGTGTTCCGCCGAAGCGAGGATGCTCAGGTTTCCGCCCTCAATCGCCTTGCGCACGTACTTCGCCATTAGCGCATCGAGCCGGCGGTTGGATTCGATCAGGCGCTCCTGCGGCACGTCGCCTCGTACGACCGCGCGCGTCAGCAGGTCGATCGCCTGGTGCTGAAGCTTGTGATTGTGACAGATCATCAGCAGGTCCACGCCCGCGTTCACGCAGCGAATGATGACCTCTTCAATATTGAAGTGATTCGCGATCGCTTTCATTTCGAGATCGTCGGACACGATCACGCCGTCGAACTTCATGCGCTCGCGCAGGATACTCGTCATCACATCGCGGCTCATCGTCGAAGGATATTTTGGATCGATCGGCTCGAAGACGACGTGCGCGGTCATGATCATCGCGACACCGCATTTGATCGCCGCTTCGAACGGCATCAGCTCGATGCGGTTGAGGCGATCCATGTCGTGCGTCATGCGCGGAAGTTCTTTGTGGCTGTCGACGTTTGTATCGCCGTGGCCGGGGAAATGTTTCCCGCACGCCGCAACACCGTTGCTTTGCAGCCCTTCGATCAGCGCGCAGCCGAGATCGGCAACCAACTCCGGGGAAGGGCTGAATGATCGATCAGCGATGACGGGATTATTCGGATTCGTATCGACGTCGATCGACGGCGCGAAGTTGAGATCGATGTTGACGGCCCGCAATTCACGGGCGAGCACCGCGCCGATCTCGTTCGCCAGCTTCGGATCGTTTGCCTTCCCGACGGCTCGCATCGAGGGGATTTCGGTGAAGCCGTCGCGCAACCGTCGAACACGGCCGCCTTCCTGGTCGATGCCGATCATGAGTGGTCGGCCGGCCCGGTTCTTCAGATCCGCGCACAGATCGCGAACCTGCGCGGGATACTCGACATTCCGGCTGAAAAGGATGACGCTGCTGACGCCACGCGCCAGCAACGAATCGATTTCCGGCGGCACGGAGGGCGTATGAAACCCCACGCCGAACATTCGAGCGGCCAAGAACTGCAGGTCCGACATAAGCCGCCCAACGTTATCGCTTAAACGTCGGAATCACAACCACGACTGCTGCGCGGTCTGACCGCGGTCCCGGGTACTCCCGAAACCTTCGACATCCATGCGCATGAAAAGTTCCCGACCGTGCATCGCTGGACATAAGCGATTGCGGCGGGATATCTTGCAGCAATCAAATCTCTCTCGGAGCCCGACGTATGCGCGATTTCATCATTCCGAACTGGCACGTCATCCTCATCCATTATCCGCTGGCGCTGGTAACCATCGGCACGGCGATCGAGATCCTCAGCTTCTTATGGCGGCGCAGTGGCTTCCGCGCGGCGGGGCGATGGATGATTCTGATCGGCGCGCTCAGCGCCATCCCCGCGGCGACGAGCGGCATTTATGCGGCGCACGATGTGCTCGGCGCCCAGGATGACATGACCTGGCACGATGTGAAGCAGCAGAGCAACTTCAACTCGCCTGACAACAAGGTGACGGCCGATCGCTGGGGCGAGCTGCGCGATCACGTGATCCTGAATTCCGCGGCGACGGGCGCATTGGCGCTGGTCGTGCTGGTGTGGATCGGTTGCTCGGACCGATGGCGCGCGCGGCTGCATCTGCTGTTCGTCGTCTGGTTGCTGGTCTCCGTCGGGCTGATCACCAGCGGCGCATGGCATGGCGGGGAAATGATCTATCGGCTGGGAATCAGCGTGAAGCCGGACGTGCCAAGCATGGAAGCGCAGAAGGCCGCCGACAAGGACGCGAAAAAGGACATGGAAAGCCGTGTGCAGGAATACGTCCCGCCGATGCAGCTCCATGTGACGCTCGCGGGGTGGACGGTGGCCATGGCCCTTGTCTCCCTCGCACTGGCGATTCGCGCGATCAGCGCGAGCCGTACGCCGGCGGACTGGGAACTCGGCGGCTCGCCGGGCGATCTCGATTTCGCCAACGCGCTCAACGAGCGCACCGGCGAGGTCGGCATGCCGCCGGCGCAGCGCGAGATCACCACATCCGATCTGCCCACCGACGACACGCCGGTGGTTGTCGTGCCCGCGGCGCGGTTCTGGCTCGTCACGACCCTCGTCGCCCTCGCGACCGCCGTCGCGGGAATCTGGACGATGGGAATCTGGAACTTCAAGGACATCATGGACGAGCTGCGGAACGCGAATCACAACCGCGCGCTCGTGCACGTCGTGGTGGGTGTGACGATCGTTGTGCTGACGCTGATCCTGGCGATCCTAGCGCGCTGGGGCAAGCGCAACAAAGTCATGCTCACGATCTTCGCGGTGCTGATGGTCGTCGCGATCGCGGCGCAGGTGTGGCTCGGCGTGCTGATGATGTTTGACACCACCAGCGGAAGCCTCACGCGGTTCAATTGAGCGTAGTGGAAGGGACTCTTGTTGGCACAGCCGCCCCCGGCTGTGCTTTGTGCTGTCTTGTAGGGTCCGCGTGAGCGGGCCCGGTATTAAAACGGTTGTAAAGCAAAAAAACGGTGCGCGGGAGCGGGCCCCACAAGAGAGGGAACAGCGTTAAATCGGCGCGCGCTGATCGAGCG